>CBDVBX010000132.1:0-9877 GCA_965372335.1 uncultured bacterium
GATACCGCGGCCGTCCGTTCCTTTCCAAACCGCCTGGTAGCGTCCCGGCGTTTTGTCCTCGTCGACTAGCGTGGCGATCAGCCGGCCGGCGACGTCGTAGACCCGGAGCGTGACTCGTTGCGTCGGCCCGTTGTCGGCCGCACCACCCACCACGTACGGGATGTGTGTGACCGGGTTGAACGGGTTGGGATAGTTTTGCTCCAGCCGGCTTGCGAAAGCGAGCTGTGTGGATGCATGTGTTGCCGTCGTGTCGATGAAGATCGTTTGACTGTTGCTCCAGCCGCTCCGGTCCGACTCCGCGTCGGTTCCCTCGACACGGTAGCGGTAGGTCCCAATTACGGAAGGATAAATTTGCAGCGTCGTATCGGTCACAGCCGTCGCGATGATGTCGACGCTCTGACAAGTCGGAACAAAAGACAGTTCGTCGACGTCGATCCCGTGCTCGACGACGGCGGCGTCTGTGACGTAGCTGATCCGTAGGAACAACTCCTGCCCGAGATACTGTGTCAGCGGGAATATCGCGTCGACCCAAGACACCGATTGACCCGTGATACCGTGGCCGCGGTTGTTGCCGTACGGATCGTACGTCGTCGTGATGTTGCCCTCCACCGTCGTCCACGATTCGCCGAGGTCTTCGCTCACCTCGACGTACGCGTAGTCCCAATCCGTCTCGATGTCGTACTTTGCCCAAAACCGAAACGTATCCGACCCCGCCGTGACAAAGTACGGCTGGCCGGTTGTCATCGAGTGTTCCATGTAGTCGCCTTGACCGGAGTAATAGCCCGAATTGCCGCTGTAGGCGTCCGAACCCAGCGAGAAACCGTCGAAAACCCAGTCCGACGACAGATACTCCGCCGAGTCGGTGACAAACGCCGGGTCGAGACAGCGCTCCACCTCGTAAAAAACGACCGGGTTTTGGTCTGCGGGGTGGTTGGACGACCAACTGAGCGTGTGAACGGGATAGAACGGATCCTCGATGGCGTACATCGTTGGCCGGTACGGCCCGAGGACCGAATACGGGTTTTCGCAGTACTCCAACACGCGCATGTTCATCTCGAAGTTCTTCGCGAACGTCGGTGCGATCAACGTATCCTCCGGGCCAAAGCCCCCTTCGGCGCCGGTGTTCAGCTCCGGGGTAAACGCGAAGATCAAGTCCTTCGTGGCTTGTTCGCCGTACCCCCAGTCGTCGGTGTCGCCGTTGACCGAGTAGATCGCCCCCGACTTATAATTCCCCGCAAGGTAGCCGTTGGCCTCAGTGAGCAGTTCGCCCAATTTGAAGAAGACCGCGTGGTCGGGCGTGTCTTCGGCTATGTATCCCCACGGGTACAGGAGCAGCTCGCCGTAACTGTGGTAGCAGAGCCACATCGTGAACTCGCGATTGTTCACGAAATCTCGGATCACCTGCGACTCCGGTTCCGAGAACGGCCCCGTGCCGCGGTAGGTTTCGTTCGACGGAATGGGCGACGAGCCGATGTCGTCGTATCCCCACGCGAAACCGAAGTTGCGGTTGAGGTCCACGCCGATCGAAAAGTCGGAGTTGATGCGCCGGTTTTTCCGCCACCAGGTGCCCGGCGCTCCTCCGTGGTTCTGTTCGACCCACACGTGGCCGTCGGGATTGGCCATGAATACAAAGAAGATCTCCTTGGAGTCGACGTGCGCCGTCACGACCGGATCGGAGCCGTAGTTGACCAGCAGGTACTCCGCGAACAGCAGCGGGATCTCGACGGTCATTATTTCGCGGGCGTGAATGTTGCCCATGTACAACACTTCCGCCTCGTCCGTCTCGTCTATGAGGACATTGTCGGAGATCTTCACCGCGTAGATCGGCCGGTTTTCCAGGCTCTTTCCAATCACGAACAAATCGCAGATCCCTGGGAAGCTCCCCTCCCACGTGGTGATGAGGCTCTCCATTTCGGCAAACGTATGGTAAAGCCCCAAGTTCGCGTCCAGGGCGGGCGCGGCGCGTTCCATCTCGGCGGCCGACACAATGGACACCGGGTAACCGAGCGACAGGATGTAGTCGAGCTGCTTGTCGTCGACCAGGACATCGATATAGCCGTACTTGTCGATGGCGAGGACTTCGATATTGCGCGAGCGCAGCTGGTCGAACACGATGGGCCCCTTTAACGGCATCCGCACCAGCGACTCGCCGCTCCAGGCGAGCACCGGCACGACCAGCACCGCGAACACCATTACGACGACAAAACGATAGAGGATGGGCATGGCAGCTCTCATAAGAAATTCCTTTTTTGTTAGGGAATGGTGGGATCGACAGCGTAATTATACCAAAATCAACAAGATGTATCAATTCATTTGAGGCGGTCACGACAGTCGGATACACTGTGACCAGATCACTATGGGTAAGAGCCTAAAGGAAAGTCTCGCCATTATTAAAGCCCGCGCACACGCGCTGCGGTATCGCCAAAAGGCACCGGAGCTGATCGACGACCTGGTCGAGGCCGGCGCCATCACAAGAGGCGCGCGCGAGGACACGCTATCAAAGACGGCAGCGAAAAAAAATGAACCAGAAAGCGGAGGCGATTTGGAGGACGTACTGGCAAGCTACAAAATAGGCGTCGCCGGCCCGATCGAATCGATCGAACCTGGCGAAGAGCGGTCGATTGACGGCGGGACATTCTACCTGGTTCGCCCCGTGGGCGATGCGGTCGATCCCACCGCCCCGCAAGAGGCCGAAGCGTTCGGCCGCTTGGGCGGCTGGCCCGAATACGTCGAGGCCACCCCGTTCGGCGCACGGTCGTCGCGAAAGGAGCATCCGCAGCCCCCGTTCGACCGAGAGGCCGCTTGTTTTCTCGACATCGAGACCACCGGTCTCTCACCCAACACCTACCTGTTCCTGATCGGTCTCATGTTTTGGGAAGACGGCCAGTTCGTGGTCGAGCAGGTGTTCGCGCGGAACTACGCAGAAGAACCGGCGGTACTGCGCTACGTGCGCGATACATTATCGCGCTTCGAAGCGGTAATAACCTACAACGGGGCCAGGTTCGACCTGCCGTTCGTGGAGACTCGCAACGCGGTCAATCGTGTCACCCCGCTTAAGCCTTTCGCGTCGGTGGACCTGCTGTATACGGCAAGGCGAGTATTCCGCGGTATACTTCCCAACTGCCGTCTCGGTACCGTCGAGCGACACATCCGCGGCATCGAACGAACCGGCGACATCCCCGGCATGCATATCCCCGGGGCTTACCACGACTATGTTCGCACAGACGACGCCCGCGCCATGAAGAACGTCCTCTACCACAACCGCATGGACTTATTCACGATGGCCGTGCTGGTCAACCGTCTGGCCGACCCTGCGGCATAATCCGCTTCGGTCGGCTGCTCCCCGATGGTAGTATCGCGTGTGGCGCCCGGGCGGGGGTGGGAGGCACGCAACCAACAAGGGCACAACTCCATGGACGTCAAGAAATTCCTGAAGCACTTGAAATCGACCGATTGGTACGACGGCCAGGTCGTGCACGTCGAAGAACTCCCCGCGCGCGAGGCGCGACACACCGCACTCGAGCCGGCGCCGCCCGAACGTGTCCGGGCGATACTCCGCGCCGACGGGATCGAAAAATTCTACACGCACCAATCAGAGGCGATCGCGCATGCCAGAGCCGGGCGTCATGTCGTGGTGGTGACGGGGACGGCCAGCGGCAAGACGCTTTGTTACAACGTGCCCGTACTGGAAACGCTCCTCGATGACAACGAGGCGTGCGCGCTGTATCTGTATCCAACCAAAGCGCTGGCGCAGGACCAGCTTCGCACGCTCAAACGCTACCTGGACGCCGACAAAAAATTCCCCCTGGTCACCGGCACCTACGATGGCGACACGCCGCCCAACACGCGGCGCAAACTCAAGAATGACGCCAACGTCCTGTTGACCAATCCCGACATGCTCCACGCGGGGATACTGCCCAACCACGGCACTTGGTCGCGTTTCTTTTCCAAGCTTCGCTACGTGGTCGTCGACGAGGTTCACTCGTACCGCGGGATCTTCGGCTCCAATGTCGCCCACGTGCTAAACCGCCTCAACCGGATCGCCGCACACTACGGCGCCAACCCGACCTATATCTGTTGCTCCGCCACCATCCGCAATCCCGACACGTTGGCCGAGCGGCTGACAGGCCGGCCGATGGTCGCCGTCGACAACGATGGCTCGCCGCGGGGCCCCAAGACATTTGTCATATGGAACCCGCCGTTCTTTGGCGACAGCAACGTCGAACGCCGGAGTGCGAACAGCGAGGCGGCACGAATTCTCACCGACATGGTGGTGCACGACCACCAGACGATCGCTTTTGTAAGGGCGCGCGTGGTGAGCGAAGTGATCGCCCGTTACGCACAGGACAATCTCTCTCGCGTCTCACCGTCGCGTGCGCAGTCGGTCAAGGCTTACCGCGGCGGCTACCTCCCAGAGGAGCGCCGCGAAATAGAGCGCGCGTTGTTCGACGGAGAACTCAAAGGCGTGGTGAGTACCAACGCCCTCGAGCTGGGAATCGACATCGGCAGTATGGAGGGCGCGATCCTCGTCGGTTACCCGGGGACGATCGCGTCGACCTGGCAGCAGGCCGGCCGCGCCGGGCGCGGGGACGAGCCGTCGCTCGCGGTTCTCATCCCGCACGACGCGCCCATCGACCAGTACATGGCGCGCCATCCCGACTACTTTTTCGGCCGTTCGCCCGAGAGCGCGGTCATCGACCCGCACAATCCGCACATCGTCCTGACGCACATCCGTTCGGCCGCCTTCGAGCTGCCGATCACCAAGGCTGACTTCGAACAATACGGCGAGTACTGCGGGCCGATTCTGAAAATTCTGGACGAGGACCGCCAGGTCCGCCAGCAGGGCGACAAGATATATTGGACGGGGCCCAGCCGTCCGTCTGCAGACGTCAAGTTGCGCAACATCAGTGACGACGTGTACACGATCATTGAGTCTGCTCCCGAGGGCGGCCCCGAAGCGCCGAACAAGGTGATTGGCACGATCGACGAACCGGGCGCGTTCATGCAGCTCCACCCCGGCGCGGTGTACATGCATCACGGAGAGACATATTTTGTGATCGACCTCGACGTCACGAAGAAAATCGCGAAGGTCCAGAAGGAAGACACCGACTACTACACGCAGTCGATCACAGAAGTCAAAATCAACATCGAGAACGAGGAACTGAAAAAAGAGTGGAACAAGAACGAGGTGTTCTGGGGAGACCTTTCGGTGACCTCACTCACTTACATGTTCAAGAAAATCAAGTTCGGCAGCCGTGATTCGCTCGGCTTCGGGGCGCTCGGACTCCCGGAGCAGAAGCTGCTCACGACGGGAATGTGGATTTTGCCGCACCGGGAAGCGTACCGTCTCGTCAAGGAGGCGGGCCGGGTGCCGCGCGAGGGGCTTCTCGGCATATGTAACGTCGTAAAAGAAGTGATTCCAGTCTTCGCCATGTGCGACGTGATGGACATCGGCGCTTCCGTCGATTCCAGCGCCTCGCACGCGCCGGGCGTGTATGTCCACGACCGTTACCCCGGCGGGCTCGGCTTCGCACTCAAAGCCTACGAACTCATCGACGAGATCATGCGGGCGTGCCTCGAACTCATCGACACTTGCCAGTGCAAGGGCGGCTGTCCATCGTGCGTCGGCTCGCCGCTCCCTCCATATTCGCACCTCGATCCGGACGTGGGTACGCGCGGACTCATTCCCGACAAGGAGTCGGCGCGCGCGATCTTACACCAACTGCTCGGCCTGGAGCCGTACGCCCCGCCGCCGGCGAGCGACGCGGCCGGACACACTGCCAGCGCCGAACTTCTCAAACGGGAAGCCGAGATGCGAAGCCTGCTCGACGCCACCCGGCTTCCAACGCCGCTGGAAAAGAAGCTTCGCCAACGTGTGGGCAATCTCAAACGGTCCAGAAACAGTTATCCGAAATAAGAAATGAATCGTAAGGCATCAGCAGTTTTCCGCGTCCGGACCGTCCGGTAGCGGGCGCGCGTATTCGTATCAACAGAAAGGGAAGAGATGGAAGACGCTTTCGAAACCATCATGGACGTTACCGTCAAATACGGCCTCCAGGTGATTGGCGCCATTCTCATATTGATCGCCGGCCGGGTCGTGGCCGGCATTGCACGCAAACTCGCGCGGCGGGCGCTGGGAAAGGCCGACGTCGATCCCACCGTGACCGGTTTCGTCGCGCAGTTCGCCTACATCATCGTGATCGTGGCGGCCGTGCTCGCTTCGCTGGCCAAGTTTGGCGTGCAGACCACGTCGTTTGTGGCCGTACTGGCCGCCGCGGGTTTTGCCCTCGGGTTTGCACTGCAGGGGACTCTGTCGCACTTCGCCGCCGGAGTGCTGTTGTTGATATTCCGCCCGCTCAAAGTCGGCGACTTCGTAGAAGCGGGCGGCGTGTCGGGAACCGTCAAAGAGATCCAACTGTTCACGACCACAATGTCCACACCGGACAACGTTCACATGGTGGTCCCCAACAGCAAGATCTTCAACAACACCATCAAAAACTTCTCGGTCAACGACACGCGCCGAATCGACATCACGGTGGGCATCAGCTATGGGGATTCGATCGATCGCGCGATGGAAGTGTTGATGGAAATGATGAAGGCGGACGACCGGATCATTCAGGAGCCGGCGCCACAGATTGTGGTCACCGAATTGGCCGACTCCAGCGTGAACTTGTTGATCCGATGTTGGACCAAGCGCACCGACTTTTGGCCGGTCAAGTGCGACCTGACCAAAAACATCAAGGAGAACTTCGACATCCAGGGCATCGAGATCCCGTTCCCGCAACGGGTCATGACGATGCTCACACCGTCGAAAGATTAATTTGGATCCGACTGCCCTCCGGGAGACGAGCGGACTCTGTATTTTTTGAGCCGTGTTGTTTATTGTAACCTATTAACAAAGAGGGTGTTATGGAAAATGCCATGGAAACGCTCAAGCAGTCCGTGCAACCAACAGCGCCATCTTTGGCGCCACGATCAAGGAGGCGTTCGACGAAGCCGGAATCGAGATTCCATTCCCGCAGCGGGTCATCCACCAGGCAACGGCAGCATAGCAACAGTCCCCAGGAGGAGACATAAATGTCAAAACGAAATTACATCGGTGTCGTGCTCGCGATGGTCGCGTTAGGTTGTGTCGCTGGTGTCACTCACGCCCAGGATGAAGCGAAACAAAAGGAACTGGAAGTCGGGAAGTGGTACTTCGCGCTGGACATCGGACTGGCGCTCGCGCAGAGCGCGTACACCGCCAATTGGAATGGCGGCGAGCAGGGGCAAATTGCATGGACCGGAATTCTCAACTCTAAACTGGAAAACCAGCTCCGCGAGAAGGTGAACTGGCGCAACACGCTCAAATTGGCCTTCGGGCAGACCCACAATCAGAAATACGACGACGGCGGCGTGCGTGTGTGGGACCGGCCGGAGAAAACCACCGACCTGTTCGACTTCGAATCGATCGTTCGTTTTACGTTGGGGCGCTGGGTCGACCCGTACCTCGCCGGTCGTGTTCTCAGCCAGTTTCTCGATACCAGCGATCCGTTCGGGCGAGATCTGTTCGCCACCCCGATATCGATCTTTGTCTCCGGTGGTGTCGCCAAGCAGTTTTACCGGACCGAGGACGAGCTGTTCATCAGCCGTTTGGGTGGTGCCTTTCGAGAAAACATCCGGCAGTTCTATCCGGCGCTGCCGCCGGACAATTCCACCAGGACCGAAACGTCGAACGACGCCGGTATCGAGTGGGTGACCGACTACGCGATCAAGGTCCTCGAAGACAAAGTCTTGTGGACCTCGAAGCTCACCGTTTACAAGCCGCTGGAGTACTCCTTCCGGGGGGACATGGACAACATCAGCGCGGCCGACCGCGAGCAGTACGGCCTGGACGGCGACATTTCGAGCTACCCGAACGCCGTCGACGTCAACTGGGAAAACATCTTCTCGGCTGAGGTCACCAGCTGGCTTAATTTCAACTTGTACTTCATGTTCATCTACGACAAGTACGACAATAGTGTTTTGCCGGAATTCGACAGCGACGGCAATCTGACCAACCCCATCGGTGTCCATACCGCGGTTAGAAAGTCGGGACAGATCAAGCAGACCTTGGCAGTGGGTCTAGTGTTCAAGCTATTGTAAGCCGCGAAGCCGGGCCGCCGGGCGAACACACGGCGGCCCGGCGGCACTAAGGCGTTTTTATGGTCCTGCGTCTCTTCTCTATTGTTTCTCCTATTCTTATATGCGCGGCGATTGGTTTTTGGTGGGCGCGTACGGGGCGGCCCTTCGATACGCGATTTGTCACGCGCCTGATCATGAGCGTGGGGGCGCCTTTTTTGATCGTGTCCAGCCTGGCCAGCGCCGACATCGATCGCGGCGCGCTGGCCGGCCTCGGCCTGGCCGTGGCGTGTCTGTTGGCCGTCGTCGCTGCGGTGGGCGCGCTGGTGCTGCGAGTGCTCCGCTGGGAGATCCGGTCTTATCTCGGCGCAATCCTGTTTCCCAATACCGGCAACATGGGACTGCCGCTCTGTTTGTTCGCCTTTGGCGCGGAGGGGTTGTCACTTGGGTTGGTGATATTCGTAATCGTATCGATCACACACTTCACGGCAGGGCTCGCTCTAATAAGCGGCGAGGGTCACCCGCTGAAGCTAGTGGCCAATCCCATCGTGTGGGCGGCAGCGATCGGCTCGGTGATTCTGCTCACCGCGTGGAAGCTGCCCGATTGGGCGGGGAACACCGTCGCCATCATGGCGGGGTTCACCATTCCGCTCATGCTGCTCACACTGGGCGTCTCACTGGCCAGGCTCAAGGTGCGCCGCTTTTCGCGTAGTCTGTTTTTGGCGTTGATGCGAATGGGGTTGGGATTTGTGGCAGCAATGGTGATCGCGAAGCTGTTCGGGCTCACCGGCGTGGCCAGGGGCGTGTTGATCCTGGATGCGTCGATGCCGGTGGCCGTTTTCAATTACCTTTTGGCCGAGCGCTACGGGCGCGCGCCCGACGAGATCGCCGGCGCGGTGGTGATTTCCACGGTGCTGTCGTTTATTACTCTCCCCGTGCTGCTGTGGTATCTCCTATCAGGTTGATCCCCGCTGTCGGTCTGTCGATTTGACATCTTAGCTGTGAACGCTCTTCGCGTTGAGTTTACCGAAATTACTCCCTCGTCCCCAGCAGGTTGCCGAAAAATCTGGCTCGGCCAGATCCAGTTTTTCAGCATCTTGCTGGACAAGCCCTTTTTATGTTCCCGGCTACTCCTGTTGCTTGAAATATTTCTCCATGTGCTGTCGGCCGTACACGCGTTCTGCGTCCAGTTTGTTATGTACCGCGCATAGCAACCTAAGATTTCTCGGCGAGTGACTGCCGCCCATCGCAAATGGCGTTTCATCGTGGTGTATCTCCAAGTCCCACTTTGATTCACATCTCTTGCCTTTCGAACCCCTATACGTACACTGACCGCCATCTCGGCCATATACAACATCTCTTGTGGCCGGGCTGATATACCGCGAGGGTTCTTGCTGATTAATCTTCTTTGGATTTCTGGAGGTCTTTGAATTGCTTTTCTTCTGTTTTATTCGTCGCTCGCTACGACTAACGGGATCGTGTCGCTCCAGCCAGTCTGACGCCAGCTCCATTATTAACGTGTTGTAATCGATCCCGCACGGATGCTTGCCGGATAATAATTCTTTGCACCGATCCAGCATCTGCATTACTGCATCATCCACCAGGCAGTTTACCTGATGCATTTTCACAGCTGCCATACGCGTGTCGGTGGTAAATTGTTTACCGCCGCTGCGGTGGTGATTTTGACCCAATTGTACATTCTCCTGTTCCGGCGCTGCGAGAGCCAGCCCGCAAGAGCCACTTCGTTGTCGGACCGCTATAATATCATCGCGTGTCC
>CBDVBX010000133.1:0-9826 GCA_965372335.1 uncultured bacterium
GTTAACGCCGAAGGGTATTTGAAACCCCTTTCAGATGCTTTTGGGACGACGCTCAACTCCGGTTATTTCCGGTCGGCGTATCTGCCGACCTCCGGTTTCCATATCGGATTCGAGGTTCTGGTGATGGGGCTCTACTTCAGCGACGAAGACCGCACATTTATCGCGACATCCGAGGGTGCCTTCTTACCGCAGCAAACGACGACGGCGCCTACCATCGTGGGACCCGGCGAAGCCGTTTTCATCGACGGGCAGTTCGGTACCAGCTACGCATTTCCAGGCGGGCTGAATCTCAACTCCTTCGCCATGCTGGCACCGCAGCTTCGAGTGTCTTCGTTGTACGGCACAGAATTCGTCGGTCGCTTTGCCAAAGTGAATAGCGGCGATGCGGAGACGGGTGACATCACACTTTGGGGACTCGGTGTTCGGCACAATATATCGCAGTATTTCGACGAAGATTTCGCGTTCGACATGTCCGCGGGGTTTATCTATCAATCGTTGACCGCCGGCGAGAACGACCAGGGTGGTGACTTGATGGATTCGAACGCGTTTTCGATCGGTGTAAACGGGAGTAAGCGCTTTCCTCTGGGGTTTACCACTCTGGAGCCTTACACGGCGCTGTCGTACGATGTCTTCAAGATGAAGATCGAGTACGAGCACGATACCCTCGGCCAGCAAAACATCGATTTCGATAGGACCACCACGGCTCACTGGACAATCGGCCTCAACCTGAACTTGATTTACGCAAACATATTCGCGGAATACAGCGTGGCCGCGATGAACAGCTTTGGCGTTGGGCTAGCCGTCGGTGCCCTGGGCTACTAGCAGACAAGGAGATGATAACGATGAGAAAGAACACGTTCATTCCGTTTGTCATTGCGCTGGTGGCCATTCTCGGAGCTTTGCTGGCCGGCTGCGAAGAGGATAAAATATACGACATCGTCATCGGCAGCGATCTCTGCCCGGATACGGTTTTTACGCAGAATTCCGCCAGCGAGATCTTTACCGATACGGTGTATGTCGAAGCGGGCGACGATATCGACGACGCCCTCAAGGAAAACGGTTTCAGTCGTGAGAGTATAAAAGCGGCGATACTCAACGGTGCGTATTACTCGGTGACCGAGTGGGTGCCACCTGACCCGCCACAAACCGACTGGAAAATCAGCGGCACGATCATGATTCAGCGGACGGATGTTCCGGGACTCGAGGATACGCTCATCGTTTACACCGAGGCGTCGGTTAAAGGGGCGTTGGGCGTAGAAGTAGCGGCGAATCTAGCCCCGGGGGGCGTGGATATCGTCAACCAGGCGCTGGAGGATTTTCTCGACGGCGCCAACCCAGCTTTCAGACTGGTCGTTCTAAACGGTGACTGCGACCCGAATCCGAGTGCGAGTAACCGGATACAGTTCAAATGGTACGCTTGCCTCCAGGTCCAGATCGTCATAGAGGAGACAACCAGTGTGTTCGATCCGCTATAGTCCGATCCGACTCGCGTTGTGACGCTGGATCGGCGCCATATACCGATCAAAGCGGCTCGTCGTTTGTGCGACGGGCCGCTTTTTTTTACAAAAAATTGGGAGTGCAGGGAACCCAGAAGGTGCCGGCGTTGTCTATTAGCCGTCAGACAGCTATCGCGCCACGCCGCGTGTTCGTTCTAAGTGCTAGTTGTTGTGAGCGTTACACCGGAAGAGCCAGTTAAACAAATTCCGCGGCGCGACTGAATGCCAAGCAGTTCGAAAGGGTGATCATCATGTTGCGACGACATATTCTAAAATCAATTTTACTGTTGGTACTCATTTTTCCGGCGGTCGGGTTGGCGCAGGGGCGGATCGTACCGCCCCCACACATCGTACCCCCGATTCGTTTCGATCCATTTTCAGTGAAGTCGATGTTCGTCGACGTGGACATCGATCGGCAGGTGGCCAGTACCACCATCGAACAGGTGTTTCACAACGAAGCCGACAGAGATCTCGAAGGGATGTACCTGTTTCCCATTCCCGAAGACGCGTCGATATCGAAGTTTACGATGTGGATGAATGGTGTAGAGGTGGAAGGCGAAGTCGTCGAAGCGGGTAAGGCAAGAAACATATACGAAGACATCGTGCGCAGGCTGCGCGATCCAGGGTTGCTCGAATACGTCGGGCGCGATCTGTTCCGGGCGCGAGTATACCCGATTCCGGCCAAGGGTGACGTTCAGGTCAAGATCGTATACGAGGAGGTCCTACGGTACGACGCCGGCCTGGTGGAGTATCGACATCCCCTAAAAGCCGACGGCAACCGGGTGAACAAAATCGGCGAGGTATCGATGGCCGTGACCATCGAATCAGACGTTCCCATCAAGTCGCTCTACAGTCCCACGCACGAGATCGACACGAAGATCGACGGCATGCGGGCGTCGTGCGGTTTCGAGCTGAGTGACGAGACACTCGACCGCGACTTCGTCCTCTACTATACCGTCTCTACCGAGGACGTGGGACTCAACTTGCTAACCCACCGCCGCGACGGAGATGACGGTTACTTCATGATGCTGCTCTCGCCGGGCGATTTGGCCGACCCGCGAAAGATCATCGCCAAGGACATCGTGTTCGTGCTGGACAAGTCGGGGTCGATGAAGGGCGAGAAGATCGAGCAGGCCAAAGGTGCCCTCACGTATTGCATCGAGAGCTTGAATAACGCCGATCGGTTCAACATCGTCGTGTTCTCCACCAATGTTGCCAGCTATGCCGAGGGCCTGGTCGAGGCCACGCGGAGTGAAAAGAGGAAAGCGCGAGAATTCGTCGATCGCATCGAGGCTCGGGGCGGAACGGATATCGGCGAGGCTCTGATGACGGCGCTCGACTTACCCGAGTCGACACGCCCGCGTATGGTCATCTTTCTTACCGACGGGCTACCCACCGTCGGCGAAACGAGTGTTCAAAAGATTCTCGCCAACCTCCGCGACGCAAACGCCGCCGTGCGTATCTTCCCCTTCGGAGTGGGATACGACGTCAACACCACGCTCCTCGATCAAATTAGCGTCGACCACCGTGGATCGGTCGACTACATCAAACCGGAGGAAGACATCGAGGTCAAGGTGTCGCGGTTTTATGACAAGGTGAGTAACCCCGTCCTGTCCGACATCGAATTGACGGTTGATGGCGTCGAGATCAAAGACGTCTACCCGCGAGCGCTTCCCGATATATTCGATGGAACGCAGATGGTCGTCCTTGGTCGTTACCAGGGTCGGGGATCGAAGTCGATCACGTTGACCGGGAGCATGGGAAACAACTCGCGGAAATTCGTGTACGAGGGCACGTTTGCAAGGCGCAACGACGATCACCATCGGTTCATTCCCCGATTGTGGGCGAACCGCAAGATCGCCTTTCTCCTCTCCGAGATAAAGGTGCACGGCGCCGACGAGGAACTGGTCGACGAGATCATCGAGCTGTCGCTCGAGCACGGGATTATCACGCCATACACTTCGTACCTGATTCTGGAGGAAGGCACCGAAGAGGACCGCGATCGCCTCAGCCGCGCTGCCCCCGAACCGAGCGCGCCCGGCGAAGCCGGCGGTCGTTGGGGTGAGGTTCGAACGACCATGGACGAAGCGATGGCGGCCCCGGCGTCGAAAGGAAGGAAAGATTCGGGCAAGAGAGCCGTCGTAATGAGCGAGGAACTCAAGGAAGAACGTGAACGATCGATCGTCGACCGCGACCAAACCGGACTGGTTCGTCACGCTGGCGGCAAAAGGTTTGTCCTGCGAAACGACGCGTGGGTGGACGATGAGTTCACCGAGGAGATAGATGTCGTCGAAATCGAGTTTCTCAGCGACAAGTACTTCGAGTTGCTCCACGAGCACCCCGAGGTGAAGGAGTTTCTCGCCCTGGGCGAGAAAGTGACCTTTGTGTTCAACAACCGTGTGTACCGCATCACTCAATAAGTCAAACTTCGCGCCAGACGCGGCGTCTGACGCGAACAAGAGGAGGTCATCATGACACGCATCAAACGCACCGGTTTCGTCACCTGTCTGACGATAGCAGCGATTGCCTGGGCCGCAGTTCTGGCCACGGCTGTGCCGATAAACGCCAAGACGGCTCCAACAAACGCCGAAATGACGCCCACGGTGGACGTGGTGTTCGTACTCGACACCACCGGCAGCATGGGCGGGCTGATCGAGGGGGCGAAGCTCAAAATATGGTCGATCGCCAATCAGATCATCGGTGGATCACCGACACCCGATCTGCGAGTCGGCCTGGTCGGATACCGCGACAAAGGCGATGAGTACGTGACTCAGGTATTCGACCTCTCATCCGACCTCGACGAGGTGTACGCCCACCTGATGTCGTTTCGGGCCGGGGGT
The DNA here is from genome assembly GCA_965372335.1 of uncultured bacterium. Lineage (GTDB taxonomy): Bacteria > Krumholzibacteriota > Krumholzibacteriia > WVZY01 > JAKEHA01 > CBDVBX01. Next base: position 4,337 of record CBDVBX010000133.1, read on the forward strand.
GGGGGGGACGGGCCCGAGCACGTCAACCGCGCCCTCCACGACGCGGTGAACGACATTTCGTGGAGCGAGGAGAGTCGCACTTTGCGGATTCTGTTTCTGGTGGGGGATGCGCCCCCACACGTCGACTACGACGACGGATACGACTTCAACGTGGTTTGCGAAACGGCCGTCCGCAAAGACATCATCGTCAATACGATTCAGTGCGGCGCCGTGAGCGAGACCGCAGAGTATTGGCGCCGGATAGCGCGCCTGGGAGAGGGTGAGTACGCCGCTATCCCGCAATCGGGCGGTATGCGTTCGATCCCGACGCCGATGGACGAAGAGCTAACGCGGTTGAGCCGTGAATTGGACGGCACCGTGGTCGCGTTCGGCGACGCGAAGGATTTCGAGCGTAAGCGGGAAGCCGATGAGATGGCGGCCGAAATGCCTGCCGCTGCTCTGGCCGAGCGGGCCGCTTTCAAATCGACCAGTGGCAAGATGGGCACGTACGACCTGATCGATGCGCTCGAATCGGGCAAAGTAGAACTGGAAGAAATCGAAAAGAAAAACCTGCCCGAAGAAATGCGCGACATGAACACCGGCGAGATGCAGGTGTTCCTCGAACAGAAACGGGCGAAGCGCGACGACATTTGTAAGCGCATCGCCAAGCTCAACACTGAACGCGGCCGGTACATCAAGGCCAAGTTGGCCGAGGGCGGTGGCGAAGACTCTTTCGACGCCCAGGTGCTGACGATGATCCGCACGCAGGCGGGCGACAAGGGTCTCACCTACTAGATCGTAGCCCCCCTTTTTCCGACTTCCGGATAGGACAGAAAAAGGGGGCACCTCGCCCCGTCTTGTGGTACTGTTTACGCGTTTGCGATAACCCAAAGGACAATTCTGTTGTTTAGCGCGCGGTATGGGCGGCACCGGTCGTAGAGCCCGCCGTTGGATCTGGAGTATGTGAATGCGCAATATCGTGTTGATCGTAGTGGACACGCTGAGGGCCGATCACCTGGGGTGCTACGGTTACAAACGACCGACGTCGCCGTTCTTGGACGAGCTGGCGGCCAAGAGTTTGGTGCTCGATTCGTGCTATTCGTCGTCCAATTTCACCGCTCCGGCATTCACGTCATTGTTTACCGCCACCTACCCGAGCCAACACGGTATCCTCGATTTCACGTCGCAGGCAGAGCGTTCGTCGATCAAGAGCTGCCTCGATGAGAACAAAGTCCGTGCGGAGGGGATCGTCAGCTTTCGGTTTTTCCAGAATTTGCTGGCGCGTATATGGGGACAATTGGAAGCAGTGACCGACACGCGAAGTTTCGATTACAGCAAAGATTTGCCTCGGGCCGTCAGCGATAGTGCCATCGATTGGTTGGAAAAGAAAGGCAAGGATGGACCGTTCTGCCTCTTCTTGCACTACGATGGCCCGCACATTCCCTATCGTCTTCCAGACGACTATGCCGGTGTGTTCGACACGGTCGATCCGGGATCAGTCGACGCAGATATATTGAACGCGTTTTTCCCCCAGCATTTGGAGCGGATGGACGGTGGCGTCGATGACAACCCGCCGATCCAGCAGCTCCGCAAGATCATCAGGGCCATTAACAACCGCGGCCGAAATGTCGGCGAGACGACGAAGCAGTGGGTCGTTGACAAGTACGATGCCACCATAAAATACACCGACGACATGATCGCTCGCGTATACGAAGCACTCGGCCCGTTGGGCTTGAGCGATGACACCATCGTTTGTGTATTGTCGGACCACGGAGAGGAGCTGTGGGACCATGGCCATTTCGGTCACGCCGGCGTGCACATGTACGACGAGGTCATTCGCACGGTTGGCATGGTGCACGACCCCGCCCAACCCGAAGGGTGGCGAACCGACCTGCCGGTCAGCCACGTGCAAATATTACCCAGCCTGCTGCGCCTGGCGGGTGCCACTCAGATACCCGAGCCTCTCTCCGCTTTGGATCTTGGCGCGGCTCTGGCCAGAATGGACGACGGCGGCCCACCCGAGCCGGTGTTCTGTTTCAGCACCTTCAAGTCGGTCGTTCGTCTCGACAATATGAAGTGGATTCACACGCTGCCCAACCGGCACCAATCTCTGCCCAAGCGCCTGAAACTGATGCTCCGGATGTTATTACTCGGCAGATTGAAAGACGAATTGTACGATTTGTCGGCCGATCCCAAAGAAAAGACAAACCTCGCCGGCGAGCGAGACCAGATCCGGCCCCTGGCGACCCTCCTGGAGAAGCATCTCGAGGAAGCCGCCTTGGGTTCGGACAGCTTCGTCGGAGATGCCATCCCCGAGCTAGACGACGCCGAACGAGAGAAGATCGAAAAAGAGCTGAGAGATCTGGGCTACTTGTAGCAGAGAAAGCTCCTACGTGTTGACCCCGGTCTGCCGCTCAATTATAATTCTGTGCTAGTCTCGATTTGGCAATAAAACAGACAATAGCAAGCACATAGGATTGAAGAATGAGGAGGAAATAATGCCCATCAGTAATTTGGAACCCAAGCACCTCTGGAAGCAGTTCGACAAAATCCGGTCGATTCCTCGGCCGTCCCGTCACGAAGAAAAGATCCGGGATTATTTCCTAGCGTTTGCGTCCGAACGAAACCTCGAGGCACAGACGGACAGCGCCGGTAACGTCGCCGTCAAGATTCCGGCTACGCCGGGTCACGAGAACGCTCCGACCATCATTCTTCAAGGCCACATGGACATGGTGTGCGAAAAGAACAATGACGTCGAATTCGACTTCATGACCGATCCTATCGAACTGGAAATCGACGGCGAATGGCTCAAAGCCAAAGGTACCACACTGGGGGCTGACAACGGCGTGGGTTTGGCGGCGGCGCTGGCGCTGGCCGACGACGAAGACGCCGTTCACGGTCCGTTGGAGGTCATGGCAACCGTCGACGAAGAAACGGGACTGACCGGCGCGGCGCAGCTCGACGCATCGAAGTTCGAGGGCAAGACGCTCCTTAACCTCGACACAGAGGAGATCACAGCCGTCTACATCGGATGTGCGGGTGGCGGTGACTCCACGATCACACTGCCCGTCGCCATGCAGCCGGTTCCCGACGGCGCCGAAGCGGTGCAGGTGAAAGTTACCGGCCTTCGCGGCGGTCATTCGGGTGTCGACATCCATGAACAACGCGGCAACGCCGTCAAATCTCTTGCGCGAGTTCTGTGGAAGGCGTCGCGCGCCTACCCGCTCACGGTGGTGAACTTCGAAGGGGGCGGCGTGCACAACGCGATCCCGAGGGAAGCGTCAGCCGTCTGCATCGTCGGCGGATCGGCAATGGACGACGTCAAAAAGACGATCATGGCGGAGGCACAAGACATGAAAGCGGAGTTGGCGGCGATCGACCCGGGACTCAAGCTGGAGGTGCTGCCGGCGGACTCGCGTCCAGACAAGATGATGGACGAGAAGTCCCACAACACGGTTCTCAATCTCCTGATGGCCATTCCTCACGGCGTGGCGACGATGAGCTACGAAGTCCCGGGCTTGGTGGAAACTTCGAACAACCTCGCGTCGGTGTGGTCGCGCGAGGGCACCATCGTCATCGGAACTTCGTCGCGAAGTTCTACAGCAAGCGCCCTGCAGGCGATCCGAGATCAAATTCGGGCGGCCGCCGAGTTGGCCGGCGCAACGGTCGAAGAGGGCGACTCGTACCCGGGCTGGAAACCGGACCTGAACTCGAAGGTGTTGGACGTCACAAAAAAGACATACGAACGGATATTTGGCGTGGCCCCCGAGGTGAAGGCAATTCACGCCGGCCTCGAATGCGGCATCATAGGTGAAAAGATACCCGGGATGGATATGGTCTCGTTCGGTCCACAGATCGAATGGCCACACTCACCAGACGAGCGAATTAATATCCCCTCAGTTGAAAAATTCTATACGCTGCTCAAAGAGGTCTTAAAAGAGCTTTCCTAACGCCTGGGGTTGAGGCCGAAAGAAGTCAAAGAGTCATGATTCATCAGACCGCCTGGTCGAGTGCGTTACTACTCGTAATTGCGGGAGTGATTTTGCTGCCCGCGGAGATCGCTTGCGCTCAGGATACCTCGAACGAGGTCCGCCACCGCGTCGATACACCGTTTTACACGCTTCGCGGTCCCGACGCGCCGATGATCGCCGTTATACAAACAGAAGAAGAAGTCGAGTACATAGGCGACTACATCGGGCTGGACATCAAACGTGCCGGCAGCGCCCTTCGCTTACTCCGCCACGTCGATTTCGAGGAGCACATGTTGCTGGTGGTGAACGGCGGTCTGGTGGAAGGTGCGATGCTGCGTGTCGAAAGCGTCTACGAACAAGAAGGGGAGTTGCACGTGGAGGTCATAACAGAGGAGCCTCCACAACAGTACCGCGACTCTGGTTTCGCGTCACCCACTTCAGATACTTACTCGCCGTCTCTGGTTTCCGTGCTGCCCAAATTTCAGGGTCGGTTGATCGTCCACGTATTTCCGGCCGAATGGGCGACCAGCGGCGATCTGCGCGGCATCGAGCTTATCGTTTCCTCGTCGTCGGCCGACGCGACGGGAGAGTCTGGATCCGGGGAAGCCTCGGACGATAGCCCGTGAGCACGTCGACCACAAACCGTGCGATAGTACGCGGTGTTCCTGCCACATTCGACCGTTGTATTCGTCCCGAGGGAAGCGATCGGCCGATCGACGTGACTTTGGCCGCGGCGCAACACGCGGCGTACTGCGACACGCTCCGGTCGTTGGGGCTTGATTTGCTTCGGATCAAAGCCGACGACCGTTACCCCGACTGCTGCTTTGTGGAAGACACCGTATTCGTGGTCGGCGATACGGTATTCGTCTGCGAAATGGGAGCGGCCAGGCGCAGGGGAGAGGAGGAAGCGGTCGTCGGGGAGCTCGCCGGGCTACGTTTGGTCCGGCTCGATCCACCCGCCACCATAGACGGCGGCGACGTCATATACAACGACGGAACGCTGTTTGTCGGCCTCAGCGCTCGGACCAACGCGGACGCCGTTCGTCAGGTCAAAGGTATCCTTGGCGGAACCGGTGTCCAAGTCATCCCGGTACCCGTTACCGATGTTCTTCATTTGAAATCAGCGTGCACGCCAGTCGCACCCGGCGTCGTGCTCGTCTCCGAGGCGTGCGCCTCGGCGGACGCCTTCACGGGCTGCGAACGGCTCGCCGTACCTGCGGATGAGAGTTACGCGGCCAACTGTTTGTCGGTCGGTGGGACAGTCATCGTCTCCGAGGGTTTTCCCCGTACGAGGGAGCTGCTCGAGTCGAGAGGTTATCCAACGGTCGCTCTGAATATGTCGGAGTTTCGTAAGGGCGGCGGTAGTTTGACTTGCTTGTCGATCGTATTCCAGGATTGAATACGGCGGAACGGATCGCGGCGTCCTATACCCGTTCGGGTCTACCGACCCTCAGGGTATGAGAGTCATTATATGACACTAGTGTCTCTTACACCCGCTCGGGGCTGACGCCCCTCGGGGTGTAGGTGCATTGTATGACAC
>CBDVBX010000134.1:0-9808 GCA_965372335.1 uncultured bacterium
GGTAAAACGCCCCTCTGGGTTTAAGATTTTTTTTATCAATTTAGTTTCTAATACCGGTCGGGCGTCGCGGCTCTGGCCGCGACGCCTTCGGGGTGTAGGCGCATTATACAACATTGAGGTGTCTCTATACCGATCGGGCCAGACGGCCCTCTCGGCATGACGCTCATTGTATGACTCTATGGTGCGTCATTTCAGAAGTACCATCTTCTTCGTTTGGACGTAATCGCCCGCTACGAGCTTGTAGAAATACACACCACTCGACACCGACTGCCCAGCGCCATTACGGCCATCCCAGGTCGCAGTGTGCACTTCGCCAGCAGTCTTCGCCTCGTTTACCAGCGTCCGTATCAACTGACCAGCGACGTTGTAAATTCGGAGTGACACGTTTGCGCGCCGCTTGACCGTGTAGTGGATGGTCGTGGTCGGATTGAACGGATTGGGGTAGTTCTGCGAGAGCGAATTCAGGTACCCCGTCGAGGTCACTCCCGTCGGGTTCGTGGTGTTGCCCAGAAACGCCAGCACTCTTTTCAGGTGGATCACGCGATCCATAATCAACGCCGGCCTGTCGTCGCGGGTGTAGTGATAGCTATACCCCGACAACATCACGCTGGCCGTCGATCCTTGAGCGTTCGTCGTACGCTGACTGAGAATCGCGGGGTAGGCCGTGTTACCTTCGTAGTAGGCCTGCGCGACCGACTGACCTGTCTGTTGCAAAACATCGAACTCGTTGACCAACGGACAGCCGCCGAACGCGACCAGCGTATCGGGTCCGGTGACGTCGTCGAACTCACCACCGGCGGCACCGATGACAAGCGGTGACACCGGCAAGCCCACCAACTTGTGATCGCGGGTCACCACGTCGAAGTTCATATACGCCGTTCGGAGCGCAATTGGCGTCGGCGTGGCCAAGTTGATCCACTCGGTGGCGTTATAGTCACCGCTGATCCACAAGCCCGGATCGCGATTGGACTGATCGATGAAGTTAAACAGCACTTCAAAGTCGTCTGACTTCTCGTTGGACGCGTTGCCGTCGCCGATCAGACCGTTGTTCAGGTTGGTGGAGTTCCACAGGATCTTCTTGTAGACCGGAATGAGTTGCTGGAAAACGTTCACAACCCGAGCGCCCAGACCGTTGCCGGTGTTGGCGTCGGGGCGTCTGACATCATAACGGTCGACTCTCTCGAAAATCCCCAGTTGCTGGAACGCCGTATCGAAATACGGTTGGGTTCCGCGACCACTGGCGTCGTCAACGTATAAGATGTCGTTGCCTGGCGACAGACCTGCTGCCGGCAGACACGTCATCTCCTCGGCGTTGTTCATGGCATCATTAATGTCAGAGGTCGTTAGCCTGGCGCCGATTCCGATGCCGTCGTACACGTGTTCGGCGTGAAAATAGTACAGCCACTGCCCGGACACGTCGCTTTGAGCTCCGAAGAAGAACCAAAGTGTGTCACCGGGCGTTAGCAGATTGTCGTTGAGATCGAGACAAAACTCGTCCGTGATGGCCTGGTTTCGTCCCGGATTCCCAAACGAGGTGTCCATCCGCACGATGTACCACATGTCACCGCCGCTCGACAGCACCGAATCCACCACCGGCCACCGGAATGGATCGTCTGTCAACGCATGACCGCTCTTGGCGGTCTGCGGCGGGTCCACACGCACAAAACCGTACACTGCCGGCCCGAAACTGGTGTACGGATCTCCGGCAACGCCGTACTCGGGATCGTTCACCGTGACCACCACCGAGTCTCCCGGCAGTATACCTGCACTCGTTCGCGGCAGGATGTCGTTGCCCGAATCCACTCGAACGGTTCCCGTTGTCGTTCCATCGGCTGCGAAGTTGTCCTGGAACAGGTCAAAGTCGTTGACTCTCCACTGCGAACCCGTCAACGCCACGCGATATATCCTGATCGCGTCGATCAGCGGCGCGTGGCTATGACAGGCGCCGGAACCGACGATGCCGCACCATAGGTCACACATATCCCTCACGCCGACGGACAGTTGGACGTCGGTGGCACCGAGTTCGACGTGCTGGCCAAATTGCCAGACCTCTGGGAACCAGTCTTTGTTGGGTCCAAACCACACCGACCAGTCGGTGATCCAGGCGCTCGGGCAGCCGTTGTGCCACGAGCGGATTCTCCACTCGTAAAACACCAGGTTGTCGAGCGGCAAGTCGCGGTAGACGTTGAACGCCATCTCCGCAACCGTACCGGTACCCGTCCAGGGAAGCACGGGAGACCAGATGTGGTTTTGAATGTACTGGCTGCGTTCGTTACCCTTGGGCACGGCGAGCGTGGCGGGGTAGCCGCCGCACGCATAGGTGTATGTCGATCCAGTGAAGAACGACCACATACAATCGTAGTCGGTGGCACACGGATCCTCTTGCAGGAGCGTGATGCCCTTGTAGAGAGCAGCGAAATCTCCGTAGCCGGGGTCATTACAGCTGTTCCAATCGCCGGCGCCGAGATCGCCGACGTTCGCCGCTTCGAAGTCCTCGAAACTCAACACTCCGCCGTCGTCACGGACCGTCAAGCTATCGAGAATGATCGCACCGTCGGTATTCCAGATGCCGTCCTCATCCGACCAGCCGCCGTCACTCGCGAACTGAAACCGAAAGCGTACGGAACCACTGTGGGACGCCGCGCTCAGAGAGACGGTGTCGAATATGGGGCCGGAAAAGCCCTCATACACGCCACCATTGGATGCCGAGGCGATGTCTTGCCAGCTGCCGCCGCACAAATCGTACTGGACGGTCGTCTGGTCGTAACCGGGTTCGGAGTCCCACGCCACCAAGTAGTTGACCTCCACGTCACCGGTCACGGTGAAGCACGGCGAGCAGAACATCTGCGTCCAGCTATTACCGTAACCAGGCAGAGACGCGTAACCACAGACGAGTATGCTGGAAGCGTTCGGCCTGGCGCCGCACCAAGCTGACTTGGTGGCCTCGAGCGGGTAAAGGAGTCCGTAGTCACCCCCCGCAAGACCGCTGAAGTCATCGACGTGCCAGAACTCTGCTGGCTGTTCCCTCATATCTACACGGAGCCACCCCTGTTCCACACAGTTCGCGCCTGAGTCGAAACTCCAGGAGCCCAGCCAGGTGGTGTCGGCTTGCGCGGTCGACCGCGCCGCCTCCGGGATATCGATACCAAGGTCCGGTTGGACGTTGCGGAACGACTGCATGTGGTGGAACCTATTGTCGGGCGTCTTGCCCGCGTCAGCGTCCTTCGCATAGCCCATCGCGCTCGTCAGGGCGATGCAGAGGACTATCAAAAAGAAAACGCGTAGGTTTTTCATAATCATTCTCCCATTCGTTGCTGAATTTACGATCAGTGCCCCTGCAACGATGTTTCCCTCCTGGGTCACTGGCGTGTTTCTCAAGCGTCGCGCGCCCAGCGCGCCACGCCCAAAAAGGACAGAGGCAAAGTGTTTTCATCGAACGCACGCTTTTTTTGTCGGCGCACGATTTGGGAGTATATTTCGCCGGCCGCATCACCTCCTCTCCGTTTTTGGGTTTACGGCCGGGGCGTACGACGCCCCTCACGTGCACGCCGGGTAGCAGTGGGGATGCACGCTTATCTTGGGACTAACGGAGTCGGCTTTGGTCGGCGGATCAACACAACGCGGGTGGGTATCGCGTGGATATGTGAATGGTGTTATGAATTGCGGATAGATTTGGGGATCGGCCCGCGATCATAACCCGTTGCCCTTTGCCATAAATAAATATGCAACCGCGTTACTCAAACTGTCAACAGTAAACCTAACATTTCCCTCCAGTTTTCGTTTTTTGTTAATCTTTTTGTTAATTTTGTATAAGCCTGTATGGGTTTTTGCCGTCGGATTGATACAGGCATATGGGGGATCGCGCCGCACCCACAAACGGCTGTATGTTTGGAACGTTTTGTGCAACATAGTTTGCGATTCGAATCGGACCGCGTGAACAACTGTCAGCAACGGGCGTCGGATACCGCCCGTTTGTATAACCGGAAAAAAATGCCGCTAAAATCGAAAACGACTGCCCCGACAAACGATTTCACCGTTGGGAATGTTCTCAAATTGCTCGCCTCCCGCGTTGCTCTTACCGATCTCCAGGTGGAGGAAGTTCGGACGGGGTACTCGACCAAGTTATCAGAGATTCGCAGAAAGCTCCGCACCAGGGATTCCGAGAACCCGTATGTCTCGCCCCTGGAGCTGATCGCAGCATTCGGGTTCCGTAGCACCGATCCCCGGCGCGAGTTTATCGACGAAGTCGAAATTAGCTTGGCGTTCAGTGCGGCCGCCGGGATTCCGTTTTGCCGTATAGACCCCCTCAAACTGGATGCCGAAAGGCTTTGTAGTATCGTCTCCAAGCCGTTCGCCAGAAGCCATCTTCTGGTTCCGATCAAACTCGACGGCGACCAGTTGATGGTCGCATTGGTCAACCCGTTTGACCGGGTGGCCATCCAGAGTCTGGAAGATGTGACCGGTTTTTCGATCCTACCCGTACTCGGACTTCGAATCGAAATCCTCAAGACGATCAATGAGATCTTTGCATTCGAGCACAGCTTGCAGAAGGCGGAGATGCTCCGCGAAGCTTCCCACGACCTGGGCAACCTCGAGCAGCTGGTCGAGATCATGGCGGAGGACGAGTTGGACGCTTCCGACCAGCACATCGTCAAAGCCGTCGATCTACTCTTGCAATACGCGTTCGAACAACGGGCAAGTGATATCCACATCGAGCCGAAGCGCGAAAAGGCGATGGTTCGGCTGCGCATCGATGGCCGTCTCCACAATACGCACTCGATTCCTAAACAAGTGTATCCGTCGTTCCTCTCGCGTATCAAGATCATGGCCCGTATGGATATCGCTGAAAAGCGAAAGCCCCAGGACGGCCGTATCAAAACGATTTTCAAGGACATGGAAATAGAATTGCGCGTCTCCACGATACCGGTCGCATTCGGCGAAAAGCTGGTGATCCGGATATTCGACCCATCGATATTGGTCCAGGACCTTTCTACTCTCGGTTTTTTCCCCGAGCAGCAGGCGGTATTCGAGAGGATGATCGAGAAGCCGCACGGAATAATTCTGGTGACCGGGCCCACGGGCAGCGGTAAGACAACCACGTTGTACTCGGCCCTCCAGCGCCTCGCCTGCCCGGAGGTCAACATTACGACCATCGAGGAACCGATCGAGATGGTGCACGAACCGTTCAATCAAATCGGCATCCACGAGCAATCGGGCGTCACGTTTGCCGGAGCGCTGCGCAGCATTCTGCGACAGGATCCGGACATCATCATGGTGGGAGAAATTCGCGACGAAGAGACGGCTCAATACGCGGTGCAAGCGGCGCTCACCGGGCACCTGGTGTTCTCCACGCTTCACACGAACAACGCGGTTGGCGCTATCACGCGGCTGGCGGACTTGGGCCTCGAACCGTACCTGATCGCATCGACGGTAATCGGCGTCATCGCGCAACGATTGCTCCGTTTGGTGTGCCGCAACTGCGACGAACCGGCGGGCGTCACGGACGACGAAGCGTTTCTGTTGGGGATTACGGGCAACGCGGACTTTTCAAGGGTCCGCAAGGGGATGGGGTGTGAGAAGTGCCGCAAGACGGGGTACCGGGGCCGAACCGCGGTCTACGAAATGCTGGAGGTGACGGACCGTACGCGCGTGATGATCCGGGACCGGGCGGACGACGACACGGTCACGGCCCTCGCACGGGAAACCGGTATGGAGCCATTGATCACCAGTGCGGTTCGTAAGCTACTCGCCGGCGTCACCACCACCGAAGAAATCCTCCGCGTCATCCCCCTCTCTTCCTAACCCGGCCGGCAAACGACTTCTATTCGCCGACCGACCGCTGGTCTCCGTTGTATTTGGGGCCGGCCCCTGAGATAAGAGAAAAGAGAGAGGCTAGTCCTCCCATTTGGAGACTTTGCCTCCGATGATGTAGATGTACTTGCTTCGTTTGCCGACCGGGTAGACCCACTGTTCGTTCTTCTTGCCACCGATCTCGCTTACGTTACGCTTTGCCGGCGCTCCCCACGATTCTTCGGCGGCCTCCGCCGTCATTCCCACGAATACTTCGTGCGCAACGATCGCGCGGGCCGCTTTCTTGCCCCATGTGCGAATGTAGTCCACCTGTCTGAGTGTTGGGTCTTTGAACCAGAACAAGTTGTCCATCGCCGTATGGATCTTCTCTTCAGACAACGGCTGGTCGATATACAAACCGTAGACGATCCTCTTGCGTTTTTCGACGGTCTCTACTTTGACCGAGCCGTTGAAATGAAAGTCCAAATCAGTGATTTTTACTTTCGTGTCGCGCGGGATCGACCCACCCTCGCCCAGGTCCTCCAACACAGCGCGAGTCCAGGCCGAACGATCCTTGTAGTACTCGAGCATACTCGTCTGTTGCTCGAGCGGGATGTCCATCGACATTTGCCGTTTGACTTTGGTGCACGAAATCGAAATCAGTAGCACCAGCGGTACGATCATCAATAGCTTTTTCAATGCGATCACCTCGCCGATCAGAATATCTTGATTGAATGATTTGCAGCCGTGGGGATTTCTGCTCTCAATATACACTTTCGAGGTGGTTCACCACCATCGAACTCATGTCGTCCTCGAAATCGATGGCCACGACGTCGATCCGCGGGATGAGGCGCGTGCCCCCCGCCGCCGCGACCCCTTCTAGCGCCAGTCTAACTCGCGCCAGCTTCCGTCCATCGACCGCTTCGACCGCCTTCCCGAACCGTCCCCCCCGGCGGAGTTTAACCTCCACAGCCACCAGCGCCCCGCGATCGCGCGCAAGGATATCGATTTCCCGGCCCGCGTAGCGGAGATTCTTCTCCAGGATATCGTACCCCTTCAGCGCCAAAAACGCCTCCGCGATACGCTCGCCGAGTTCACCCTTGGCTCTTGTGTTCATCCCCACCACACCCCTTCCTCGCAGAACGACCTCCGGTGAATCCTCCAGAGGTCGGATCGACTACCGCCAAGACCACATCACACCTAATTACTATAGCAAACCGCACGCTTTCGCCGACACTCGTCACACCTGATTACTATAGCAATCCGCGCGCTTTTTCAACGATTTTTAGGTGGAATGTTTGCCGGTGGACCGGTCCGGTTCCGTGGGAGAGGATGGCCTCCAGGTGCTCCCTCGATCCGTAGCCTTTGTTACTGGCGAAATTGTAGTGCGGAAACCGCTTGTGGAGCTTACGCATGAGCCGATCCCTGGCCACCTTGGCTACTATCGACGCGGCCGCAATCGCCAGACTCTTCGAATCGCCCTTGGTGACGGCCACGACGGGGCCTCCCCACTGGAATGTGTCCCGGCCGTCCACCAGAACCAGGTCGGGACGCCTGCGTAGCCGGCTGACCGCCCGGTGCATCATCATCAGGGTGGCCTGGAGTATGTTGCATGCGTCGATTAAAGGAGGGTGCCCAAAGGCGAGCGTAACGGCCAGCGCCGTGGAGACGATGGGGTCAAACAATTCTTCGCGGGTTTTTTCGGAGAGTTTCTTGGAGTCGTCCACCCCGATGAGCCCCGAATCGGGGGGAAGTATGACGGCGGCGCATACCACCGGACCGGCCAGCGCGCCCCTCCCAACCTCATCCACGCCGGCGACCAACCGCGGCGGCTCCCCCAGGGGCCGGTCACGCCGGGCGACGTCCATGTCGAACGCCTGCAGCAGGCCGAATGTCGCCTCACGGTCGACTCGGGCGGCCGCCGCAGCTCGCGCGGCGCCCTTAGCGCCCGCTGCGCCTTTACTTGGGGGTTCGCTTCTCCTTGATACGAGCCGCTTTGCCAACGCGGTCCCTCAGGTAGTACAGCTTGGCCCGCCGGACCTTGCCGCGGCGGATCACCTTGACCGACTTGATATTCGGCGAATGGACGGGAAACACCCGTTCGACGCCAATTCCGCCGCTAATCTTGCGCACGGTGAAAGATTCCCCCGCACCGCCGCCCCGCTGCTTGATCACGACGCCCTGAAACGCCTGCTCGCGTTCCTTGTTTCCTTCGACGACGCGGACCATAATACGAACTGTGTCGCCAATATTGAAGTCGAATTTTCTGTCCTGGAGGACCTTTCGCTCTATCCGATCAATAGTGTTCATTTCAAAAACCTCCTCAATCCGTCGTCTCTTGCTTTTTATTGATGAGATCGGGCCGGTATTTCTTTGTTTTATCAACCGACGATTTTTTTCGCCAGTCCTCGATTGCCTTGTGATGGCCCGAGAGCAATACGTCTGGAGGGCGAAGTCCCCGGTATTCCGCCGGGCGTGTATAATAGGCGCAATCCAGAAGCCCGTCACGCACCGATTCAAAAGAGTCGGTGTCCTTTGAATCTCTGTTTCCCAGTACGTCGTCCAGAAGTCGGACCGTCGCCTCGATGCACACACCGGCGGCCAGTTCACCGCCGCTCAAGACATAGTCGCCGATCGAGACCACCTGCGTGGCCACCAGCGTGCGGACCCTTTCGTCAACGCCCTTGTAACGGCCGCAGATAAACGTAATCTCGTTTTGGGCGGCGAATCCGCGCGCCATCTTCTGGTCGAATCGTTCACCGTCGGGGTTCAAAAGCACCACGGGACTGCCGGATTCGATTTGGAGGCTTTCGACCGCTTCCACGATCGGGGCCGCCATCATCACCATGCCGGGCCCGCCGCCGTACGGCTCGTCGTCTACGGTGCGGTGCAGATCCGATGTGAACTCCCGCGGGCTCAAGCACCGGTATGTTGCCAGCTTTTTCTTCTCCGCTATCGCGAGCATCCCCATCGAGAGGATAGCCTCCATGACCTCGGGGAATATTGTGACAACATTGATCTTCATGACCCTGCCCCTGCGGCGGCGCCTCTCGCGCGCCGGCCCGGCGGCACGGGAGGTCCTATTCTTCCAACAAACCCGGAATCGGCCGGATGGTGATCACGCCCGTTTCGTTGTCTCTGGCAACCACGAACTCCGGAACAGCAGGAATCATCACTTCGCCTTCGTCCGAGTCCACGACATACACCGGATGCGCCGCAGAAAACATCATCGACTTGATACTGCCGACGACTCTGCCGTTTTCTGTCTTCACCGTGCGGCCGACGACTTGATATGGCAGTTCCCTGTCGGGAAGATCGACGTCGAGCGCATCGCTGTCGACGAACAACTCGCCGCCCACCTGCAGTTCGGCGCCGTTGCGGTCGTCCACGCCCTCGAGTTTGACGATGTAGTTGTTACCGTGGGGGCGGAACCGTTCGATTATCGCCGGCCGGCGTTGGACTCTTTTATCGACCCACCTGCGCAGCTCGAGACGTTTGGAACCGAGCACGTCGCTCCAGAAATCGTCAGAACCGACGAACTTGAGTTCGCCTTTGATTCCGAACGGTTTGACGAAGCTCCCGAGGTAGATGCTGGTTGCTTGCGACGTATCCATTGTCACTATTCTTTGATTTCAAATATGATTTTCTCGCCGGCTTTGCTCGCCGCCGCGTTTACAATCGTGCGGATCGCCCTGGCCGTCTGCCCGTTCTTACCGATGACTTTTCCGAGGTCACCGGAGTTCACGGTCAATTCCATTACCGTATAATTCTCTTTCTTCGCCTGCTTGACCTTGACATTTTTGGGCTGCTCTACAAGCGCGGCGGCCACGTACTCGATCAACTGCTTGATGGTCTCTTTGTTTACCTCGGGCATCGGTGATGCCTCCTGTACGGTGATGATTCGATGGGCCTACTCTTTTTTCTTCTCGTCGTCGCCTTCGGCCGCTTTGGCCTTTTTGGCAGGCTTCGCGTCCTCAGCAGGTTTGGCCTCTTCGGCCGGTTTGGCCTCTTCAGCCGG
>CBDVBX010000135.1:0-9807 GCA_965372335.1 uncultured bacterium
CGGCTTTGCCCAGTGCGGCGATCTTCTCGCCGTCGGGGCTGGCGGCCAGCTCCTCGATACCCGACAAAACCTCACGCCAGCTGGCCAGGTCGGCGACGACCTTTTCTCCTACCTGCCAATCCCAGGTTTCGATATTTCTCATTAGACTCTCTATTGCCTGATTAGCACCGATTTCAGCTAGACAGGATCAAAGATACGGGAAAATATTGCGTTATTATTAGCCTCTTTGTGAATACTATCACAATCTGAAGATTACTACTATTGTCGGCATTGAGCAACGAAATAATGCGCGGCCACTCACCCGTGTGAGGCTACACCACAGAATATTATTCGGGAGACTAGCCGCTCGCGCGGACCCGCCGGAAAGCGATCATCGTCAAATCGTCCGGTTTCGAGGGAAGATTGGGGGTGGGAGAGGTCATACGCGAGCGGCAATCGGCAACCAGTTTCTGGACCGATTTTTCGAGAGGTCCCTTGCGAATCTGCTCGACCACGTCGTCGAACATCACGTTGTCCCAAAGACCATCCGTGCCCACCAACACCGTATCGCGTGCCGCCAGTACGAGAATGGGTCCGATTTCGATCCGCATTTCTGCAGAACCCACCATGTTGGAGACGACGTGCCGCTCCTCGTGATTCATTGCTTCCTGTTCGTCGATGAGCCCCGATTCGACGGCGTATCCCACCGGTGAGTGCGCCACCGACTTCATCTTGATTCTGCCCCGTTGACCGACGACGAGAACGGCGGAGTCGCCCACGTGGTAGGAACGAACGCGATCGCCTTCGATGTCGACCACAGCGAGTGTGGTTGCCGCGCCGACGCCCAAATCTCTCACCCCTTGGTTCGCCGTCTCGAAACCGTCGACAATGGCCGACCGCAGGGTGTCATCGGTCGGAGTCGCGGCGCAAACCAGCCGCTCGACGGAGCGCACGGCGATCTCGGCCGCTTGTGCGCCGGCGGGGTGTCCGCCAAAACCGTCGGCCAACACCAAGACGCAGTGGCCCTGCGCCACCGGTATCAGGGCGGCGGCGTCTTCGTTGGGTCCTTCTCGGCCGGGGCTGCGGGAGCAATAGACGGCCGCGTTGCCCGGACCGACAGACTCGACTTCAACCGCCTCCATGTGGCGATCGATGTAGTACACCGTCTGGCAGGTCTGGAGCGCCATCGCGCGCCTCCTCACTTACGGATTTTATACGCGCACCACGGGCAGTGCGTCCAGAAGTCTTTTAGGGTGCCCCAGCCGCATTTCGGGCATTTGTGTGCAGAACTTTCGATCTTCCACTTCCGCGACACCTTGGTGCGGCACCACGGGCAGTATTTCATGAACGGCATCAGCGGACCGCGGCAAGCGGGATTAGAACACGATGCGACGTACCGTCTGTCCGAGTAAGACTGTTCCCGGCGCGGTCCCTGAGCGGCGCGATATTCGTGCGGACAGTACAGCCAGTCGAGTTTCATGCCGCGCTTGCATTCGCGGCAGCGCGCAGGATACTTCGTCTCGCCCCTGAACGTCTTGGTCCGGTGTCCACACCACGGACACGCGATCATACGTTCGGAGATCGGACCACCGCACTTGCTGCAATCAAAGTGAGTCTCCAGCACCTTGCCGAAGTGTCGCCGGAATTCCTTGAATCGCACCACCCGCCATTCTCCGGGCCCGTTGGCCGTCGGTCGCTTCGACCGCCTCTTCGCCACCCGCTTGCTGGCTCTTCTCTTGACGCGTCCAAACGCGGCGAGCATCTCGGCCGCGTTGGCGTAGCGCTTGCGCGCATTGACCGACATCGCACGTTTTACCAACGCGATGAAATCGGGGTGGGCTTTGCGCTTTAATTTGTCGAAGCCGGGCGGCGGCCAGTCGAACGGCCACCCGGGAAGGCGGTTGGTGGCCATCTGGTAAATGATCAATCCCATCGAAAACACGTCGGAACGCAGAGACGGCTTGCCCAAGGCTTGTTCGGGTGCAACGTAGCCGACCGTCCCCGACCCGGATGCGCTCATGGTTTGTGTGGCGATCTTGGCGATACCGAAATCGGCGAGTTTCAGCACGTTTCCGCTAAACAAAATCAGGTTCTCAGGTTTGATGTCGCAGTGCAGGACTCGTTTTCGGTGGGCGAACGCGACCGCGTCCAGCATCTGCTCCGTGTAGTCGAGGGCTGAACGGAATGACAGCCGATTCGAAATCTTGTCCCCGAGTGTTCCTTCGCCGAGCGGATAGACGATTACAAGCTGGCCGTCGATAAAATCCGCGTTCTTGATATGTAAAATATTCGGGTGGTCGAGCTTCGACGTAAGCCTCACTTCGCGCAAAAAATCGTCGCGGGTCTTGTGTACCAGTATGGTGCGGTGGGGAAGTTTGATGGCGACGTTGATTCCCTCGATAGTATCGTAGGCGCGGTACACGTCAGCGAATCCGCCCTGAGCGATGCGGCGTTGTATCGTGTACTTACCAAATTTCTGACGTGGTCTAAGCATGAGCGTGTAGCGATTATATAGGGTTCCTGAGCGAATAATGCAAGGTCAGTTACGCGCGGACGGTCCCGGGGAGGTTCATGGATAGAGCAGTGTTTTTTCCCATCCTCCATCGGTGCGCGTAAACAGCTCGCGCTCGTGGAGCCGATCCTCGCGCCCGCGCCAAAACTCGATTCGGTCGGGGGTGACTCGAAAACCGGACCAGAACGGCGGTCGTGGAATCGAACGGTCTTGGTATTTCTTCTCCAGCCGGGCGTATTCGTCCACGAGCACCTGTTGGGAAGACAGCGGTTCACTCTGTGCCGACGCCCACGCCCCCAATTGACTGCCGCGAGGGCGGCTCTGCCAGTACGCGTCCGCCTCGGCGTTATCGACCAACTCGACCACGCCTTCGACGCGGACCTGTTCTTCGAGTGCCGGCCACCAGAAACACAACGACGCCTTAGGATTCGACTGAAGTTCGCGCGATTTACGGCTGTCGAGATGGGTATAAAACACAAAACCTCGTCGGTCAACGTCCTTCAACAGCACAACGCGAACCGAGGGACGACCGTCGCTGTCGACGGTGGCCAGCGCCACGCCGTTGGGCAGGTGAAGTCCTGCGTCCGTCGCCCGTTGCAGGGCGGCTTCAAATCGTTCGATTGGTGTTTTTAAGTCCGTCATGGCTCTTCATCCAGGTCGCGCTCCAGTGGCAAGATCATAGCACGTGTCCAAGCCAGGTATCGTTATTTCTGTTTGACCCGCAGCGGCCCTACCGACCGTGCCGGCGAAACCCACGGTGGCCGGCCGGACCTGTATCACGGTTAGCTGCTACCCACGCCAGGGCGGACCCTGAGGAGGAGAGCGGCGCCGGCGACGAACAGCGCGATGATCGCCACGATCGACAAACGCGGGTTGCCCGTGGCGTAACTCACGCCGCCCATGATCAACGGCCCCAAAACTGCCGCGAACCGGCCCAGCATATTATAAAAACCAAAAAACTGCGCCGACCGCTCCGCCGGAATCAGCGTGGTGTACAACGAGCGGCTGAGACTTTGTACCCCACCCTGAACCAGCCCAATCACACCGGCCAACACATAAAACTCCCATACCGACTGCATCCGGTAGCCCCAAAGCGCGACGACGACATACACTCCGATGCCTATCAGTATCCCCGTTTTCGCCCCGGCCCGCTCGCCCAGTTTGCCGAAGGCGATGGCGGCTGGAAATCCGACGAACTGCGTGATCAGCAACGCAACGATCAAGCTGTTCGACGCAAATCCCAGCGCCAAACCGTAGTCGACGGCCATGCGCACGAATGTGTGCACGCCGTCGATATAGAGCCAGTACGCGATCAAGAACACGAACACCATTCGGAGTTCGCGCACGCGCCGGAGCGTTTGCGCCAACTCGCGAAGGCCGTCGCCGATTCGCTTTGCCGCACCTGCCTGTGCCGAGCCGCCGACTGCTTGGGGTTCGCGAACGTATCGAGCCAACGGTACCGAGAACACCATCCACCAAACCGCCACCGTCAGAAAAGACACCCGGACGGCGCCGGCCGAACCGTCCATCCCGAATGCCATCGGGTACCGCGTCATCGCCACGTTTACGGCGAACAGCACGCCGCCACCCAGATACCCCACCGCAAAACCCAACGCCGAGACATAGTCGGAGCGACCCGATGGTGCGACCGTCACCAGCAACGAGTCATAGAATACGTTGGCGCCCGAGAAGCCGACGATCGCGAGCACATAAACCACGGCTGCCGTCATCCAAGCTCCGTGCGGAACGAGATACAGCGAAGCGGTGGCCAGGATGCCCAGGCCCGCGAACCACAACAAGAACTTCCTTCGGGCGGCGGCGCCATCGGCGATCGCCCCCAGAATCGGGGCCAACACAGCCACCGTCAAGCTGGCCGCCGAACTGGCGACCCCCAACCGAAGCGTACTCACTGACGCTTCCGTGCCGGCGCACCAAAACTCCTTGAAGAACACCGGAAAAAACCCGGCCATCACCGTGGTGGCGAAAGCCGAGCTGGCCCAATCGTACAGGGCCCAGGACCACACCTGGCGGTCGAGTCGGAGACGGTTCATTTTCCCCTCTCCCGCCATGCTGTGACCGTGCCGACGTCCGACCGTTCAATGGCCGCAGCTTTTTGTCTCGCCCACAAATTAGTCCTTTAATACCGGGTGGTTGTTTTGTTACATTGTTCTAATCATTGTCTTTCGCGACAATGCTACCAATGTATGGGCAAATTTAAAAGGAGGAAGGAATTTCATTATGGATAAACAACAGTTTGATAGCGTTCTGGATGAAAACAGGAAATTTCCGCCGCCGAAGGCGTTCACGGATGCGGCCCGGATTAAGTCGTTCGACGAGTACAACAAGATGTACAAGGAAAGCATCGAGGACCCCGAGGGATTCTGGGGCAAAATCGCCGATGAACTTCACTGGTACAAAAAATGGGATAAGGTAGTCGACGAGAGCGAAGCGCCATTTTACAAGTGGTTCGTAAACGGCAAGACCAACATCTGCTACAACTGCGTTGACCGTCACGTCGAAGCCGGCAATGGCAAAAAAACCGCCATCCTGTGGGAGGGCGAACCAGAAGATCGATCCTCGCTGACGTACGAAGAGCTTCTCAAGGAAGTACAGCTCTTCGCCAATGCGCTCAAGAAACTGGGAATCAAAAAAGGCGACCGGGTGGCGATTTATCTGCCCATGATCCCCGAACTCGCCATCTCGATGTTGGCGTGCGCGCGCATCGGCGCGGTTCACTCCGTGATCTTTGCCGGTTTCTCGAGCGACTCTATCAAAGACCGCGTACTCGACATGGGAGCCAAGATGGTCATCACGTCGGACGGCGGATGGCGGCGCGGCAAAGTGTTGCCTCTCAAGGATATCGTCGACCAAGCCGTCAAAGACAGCGACGTCGTAGAAAATGTATTGGTCGTCAAGCGTTCGCCCGATCCGGAGCCGTATCCGTGCTCACTCAAGGAGGGGCGCGACCACTGGTACCACGACGTCATCAAAGACGTTCCCGCAGAGTGCGAAGCAGAGCAGTTGGACGCCGAGGACATGCTGTTTCTCCTCTACACCAGCGGCACGACCGGTAAGCCCAAGGGGATCATTCACACCACCGGCGGTTACATGACCTATACGTACTTCACCACCCAGTATGTATTCGACATCAAACCGGAAGACGTGTACTGGTGTACGGCGGACATTGGATGGATTACGGGACACAGCTACATCGTCTACGGGCCGTTGGCAAACGGCGCCACCGCGTTGATGTTCGAGGGTGCGCCCAACTGGCCGGATGAGGGCCGTTTCTGGGACATCGTACAGCGCTACAAGGTGTCGATATTCTACACCGCGCCCACGGCGATCCGTGCCTTTATGAAGTGGGGAGACGATTGGCCGAACAAGTATGATCTGTCGTCGCTTCGCCTGCTGGGAACGGTCGGCGAACCGATCAACCCCGAAGCGTGGATATGGTATCACCAACTGATCGGTAAGGAACGCTGCCCGATCGTGGATACGTGGTGGCAGACCGAGACGGGCGGCATCATGATTACGCCGCTGCCGGGTATCGTCGAGACCAAGCCGGGTAGCTGCACCATTCCGTTCTTCGGCGTCGACACCGCAATACTCAACGAGAGCGGGGACGAGGTCGAAGCCGGACTGTTGGCCATCCGCAAGTCGTGGCCGGGAATACTTCGCGGTATCTACGGCGATCCCGAACGCTTCAAAAACACCTACTTTAGCAAGTGGGACGGGGTCTACTTTCCCGGTGATGGAGCCAAGCGTGACGACGATGGGTATTATTGGATCCTCGGTCGCGTCGACGACGTCGTCAACGTCGCCGGTCACCGGATTGGCACCGCCGAATTGGAAAGCGTGTTCGTAGAGCACGAAGCGGTCGCCGAGTCGGCTGTGATCGGCGTGAAACACGAGATCAAGGGGCAGGCCCTAGCCGCGTTCGTGAGCCTCAGACAGGGGTACGAGGGCAGCGAAAAGCTTCAAAAGGAACTCATCGGCATGGTGATCGAAAAGATCGGGAAGTTCGCGACCCCCGAGCGAGTGATCTTTACGGCCGATCTGCCCAAAACGCGTTCGGGCAAAATAATGCGGCGGCTGTTGCGCGACGTGGCCGAAGGCCGCGCGCTCGGAAACGTCTCCACATTGGCGGATGCCAGCGTGGTCGACCAACTCAAGCAACAGTACTCGGAGGACTAGACCTCTCTCGCGTGGCGAGTCGGTCGAGCGACCGAAAAGGCAAAGCAGAAGGGCCGTCGCTTTTGCGGCGGCCCTTTCTATTGAATAGTGGGGTGTGACGATGAAAACGGGCCTACACATCGACAAAAGGTACCTGGATCACGCGACGCCGAATGGTCATCCAGAGCGGGCCGATCGTATCCGCCGGCTATTGGACCACCAGCCGCTGTTCGAGCTAGACGGCATCGTTCGCATGGAGGCGGGCCGCGTCGCCTTACCCGAAGAGCTCCTGCGCGTGCATGATCGCGCCCATCTCGATCTCGTCGCCTCGACCGACGGCGAACTCCACGAGATGCTGGACCCGGACACGCACACTTCGGGGGCGTCTTATAAAACCGCACTATTGGCCGCCGGAGGTGTCCTCGACGTTATTGACGCCGTAGTAAACGGCGACCTTGACAACGGCTTGGTGTTGACGCGTCCGCCGGGTCACCACGCGGAAGCGGATCGGGCAATGGGGTTCTGTCTGTTCAACAACGTAGCCGTAGGCGCGAGACATCTCGCCGACAAGCACGGGCTCAATCGAGTTCTCATCGTCGACTGGGACGTCCACCACGGCAACGGTACGCAACGGTCGTTTTACGAAGACAACGGTATTCTGTTCATGTCGATTCATCAGTTTCCGTTTTACCCCGGTACGGGGTCGGTGCACGAAACAGGTCAAGGCGTGGGGGAAGGATTCACGGTGAATGTGCCCATGACGGCCGGATTAGGCGACACGGAGTACCTGGCGGCTTTCGAGGAGATCTTTCGCCCCATCGCCCTGCAGTTCGAGCCGGAGTTCGTGTTGGTGTCGGCCGGCTTCGACGCGCACCGGGACGACCCTTTGGGAGGTATGCGAGTCACGGAGCGAGGTTATGCGGCGATGACGTCGATCGTAATGGAAATTGCGCGCGAATGTGCCGAAGGCCGGTGCGTCGCCATCCTGGAGGGCGGGTACAACCTCGATGCGCTGGCGTCGTCCGTGGAAACCGTGGCGAGGACGATGGGAGGCGTCAGCAGTTCTTCCGGGACTCCCGATGTGGGGCGATCAGCGACGGATCCGGTTCTGGACGCGATGTCGCCTATCCGGCTGGTCCACTCTGAATACTGGGATCTGTAAAAGAAATCGAACTCGACTCGGACCGATCATTCGCAGGGTTCGGGCGGGTCGCTCTTCATCCGGCGCCACACGTCGAGAACGGTTGCGCCCATGAGTATCAAAAGTGCGTAAACGTACATCCAGGTAAGAAACAGGGTGCCGCCCGCCAACGCGCCGTATATCGCGTGCCGCCGCGAGAAGTAAATTGTCAACTCCGCCCCCATCTTTTGCATATACGCCCATAAGATGGTGACGACCAACGACGTGAGAAGCGCGCGGTGCCATTTCGGCGTTTTTACCGGAAACGTCATATATAGTATGAACAGGAACCCCCAGATTCCCGCCATCGAGAATGCCCGACGAGGAATACTCCTGGTGATCGGTTCAAATACAGGCTCCGCCAGCATCAGGTTGATTGCGTAGTCGGCGACAGCGCCCAACGCAAAAAACACCACTGCGCCGAACACGTATGCCATAAATATGAGACGGCCTTTGATAAATCCCATCCGTTTTTTGGTGCCCATGGCGCCGTTCATCCCCCAGTCGATCGATTCGAACAGTCCCATGGATACAAAAAACAGTGCGAAGACGCCGATTATGCCGATGGTCTGCCAATTGGCCACGGTGCTTACCACGGTTTCCAGGACTTTTTCGCCGAACCCGGGTGGCAAGAAGGCGAGCAGATTGTGGGAGAGAATGTTGAACGTCTCGGGGTTTTTGCGGAATACATAGCCGGCGATCGCGATGGTGATGAACAGAAACGGGATGAAGCCAAGGAGGAAGTAAAACGCTACACCGGCGGCCATCATGGGTACCAACCGGCGTGTATAACACTGATATGTCCGCAGTAACAGCGTGCCTATGCCGACCAAAAATCGCAGGGGGAGCCTCCTCGGTTTGCTCGGAAGAGGGATTCAACAAATGTTTAACCGAGATTACTCCCCCTGGAGAAGATCCGCAACGACAACCTGCGGATTATTCGTCCCAGCTGAGAACGCCGCCGGTCTGGTACTCGGTCACCCGGGTTTCGAAGAAGTTTTTCTCTTTTTTCAAGTCGATCACTTCGCTCATCCACGGGAACGGGCTCGCTGCGTGGTAGACCTTGGGTAAACCGATTCGCTCCAGACGGCGGTCGGCGATGTACTGGATATACTGGTGAATGGCGTCTGCGTTGAGACCGAGGATACCCGTGGGTAAGCAGTCTTTTGCGTACGCGTCCTCCAACTCGACGGCTTTCTCGACGTTTGCGGTAATAGTGTTCTTGAACTCGTTGGTCCAAATCTCGGGATTTTCGAGGACTATGGTATTGATCAGGTCGGTTCCGAAGGCGAGATGCACGGACTCATCTCGCAAGATGAATTGAAACTGTTCGCCTACGCCGACCATTTTGTTCTGACGCAGGAAAGACAACATCATTACGAATCCGGCGTAGAAAAAGATCCCCTCCATAATGACGTAGTAGCCGACGAGGTCGTGGACGAAACGTTGGGTGTTGACCACGCCCTCGGTTGAGAAGTCGGGATCGAGAATCGACCGAGTGATATCGATCACGAAATCGTCTTTGGCTTTGATGCTGGGGATGGTGTGGTACATATTGTACACTTCGTTGGGGTCCAACCCCAAGGTATCGCTGCAGTAAATAAAGGTGTCGGTGTGGACGGCTTCTTCGTACGCCTGCCTGAGCAGATATTGACGGCACTCGGGATTGGTTATGTGCCGGTAAATGGTGAGCACGATGTTGTTGGCGGTGAGGCTCTCCGCGGTGGAGAAGAAACCCATGTTCCACAACACCAGACGCCGTTCGTGTGAGCTAAGCGCGTCGGGGCTGCGCCACATCTCCACGTCCTTCTGCATGTTGACCTCTTCAGGCGTCCAGTTGTTGGCCACGCCGTCCTTGTAGTGCTTTCTGGCCCAGTGATACTTCATGGGCAGGATCTTGTTCGGATCCGTCGCCGAACAGTTCAACAATCTCTTCTCACTCGCTTGCATTCTCTTTCCC
>CBDVBX010000136.1:0-9697 GCA_965372335.1 uncultured bacterium
TTTGTCGGCGAGCAATAATTGAGGTGCCAATCCGCGAGCCGACAACCGAGACGACTGTCCAGTGCGGAACTCCTACGTGCAAGGTCGGTCGTAGGGAGTCGTGCCAGTGAAACCCTGCGTCGGTCGGCCCAAAAACCTCGGACCTCGAAGCTGTGGGCCGAATAGCGCGCGAATTGTTTCCCCGCCCACTTCGGACTACAGTGGAGGAAGGGTGTGAGAGCGGCCCTTGTTCTGCTCCTGGAGATACGCCATCAACGGTTCGAAGTAGCGTAGCATCGGCTGCGCCGTCAGTTCTTCGCCGACCGTCTCGCGCATCAGTTCACGCCAGTCGCGACTGGCGCCCGGCCGCAGTATGCTGGAGAGAAACTCCCCGACTGCTTTGCTGCCGTAATAGTCCGTCGCGTGCGGGTCTTGCTTCAGGATGTTCTGGGCGATGTGGTCGTGAAACTGAAACAAAAGCACCATCGAAAGCGCATAGTCATAGTACTGCGCCGCGTCATCACTGATGTGCGTCTTCGATGCCGGGTCGCAATAGTCCTCCGCCCGCGGCGAGGGCGGCGCGATGCCCTGGTACTTCCTTTTGAGTTCCCACCAACGCGCGTTGAACTCGTCTGGCGAAAGCGGCTCCGAGTACAACGCGTACTCGAAATCCGTCATCACGCCGGCCGACCAGGGGATGAAGATCACGTAATTGAGCGCTTCCTTGAGCAGCGTTTGGATCTCGTCTGTTTCCGCCCCTTCGGGAAACACGCCAATGTGCTGCAGAAACGGCGTTTGCATTGCCGCCAGGCCCATTAGACTGCCGATGCCCTCGTGGTAAGCGCGATTTGCTCCCCCGCGCAGGACGAGCGGCACGTCCGGGTTGCTGTACTCCAAGTAGTAATAGATGTGTCCCAACTCGTGGTGAGTCGTCTCGTACCACTCCGCGTTCGGAATCACGCTCATCAGGCTGCGGACATTTTTCTCCAAGTCCATGTGCCATGCCGACGCGTGGTTGTTCTTCTTGTAATCCGCACCTTCGGGGAGTGGGTAGAGGTCCGATCCCGTCCAGAATGCTTCCGGCAATTTTTCGAATCCCAGGCTTACGTAGAATCGTTCGGCTTGCTCGACCAGCCACTCCGGCTTCTTCTTCACCAACTCGCCGTCCAGATCCAGCCCCTCGACTGAGACCAGTGGTGACCAGTCCTGCCCCCAGCGGTTAGGCAGCCAATGCGAGGGGATTAGGGCGGGCACATCTTCGCCATAGCGTTGTGCAAGCATGTGGCGAACATAGGTGTGAAGCTCCCGGTACAGCGGCCGAAGCTCGCGTATGATTTTGTGGTTGAGTTCGAGCATCTCCTTGGATGTCATGTCGTAGTCGGAGACCTGGTAGGCGAAATAGTCGTCGTAACCGAGGGCCTGAACGGTCGCGTTACGTAGCCGTTGGAGATCAACTAGACCATCTTCGAGAGAGATGCCGACCAGCTTGCTCGCTTCCCACGCCTCGAGGCGCTTGTCGAGATCGGATTCCTTTTTGAGCACGTTGTCGATGTCGTTTGTCGAAACCGATTGCCCCCCCCACTGAAAGTCAAAGCCGTATAACTTCTCCGTTTGGATCGCCTCCGCCTCGATACGAGCCTTGACCAGGTCGGGCACCGTCTGCGGGTTGTTGGCCGCCATGTAGAGCACCTTTTCCAGCTGGCGGACCGTGAGGTCGGACAGGTGGTCTTTGTGCTCGAGCAACTCGCGCGCCTTCTCAATGTTTTTCGTGCTGCCGGTAAACGCGGCCAGCGCCTCGTTGGCCATTCGTGTGTTGTAAGCATTCATCGTGTCGCCTTCGACGATCACCGTGTTGGATCGCCACTCGGCAATGCCCGATTCGAAGTATAGCTTCTGATATTCGACGTCGTATTTTGCGAGAAACTCTTGCGCGTCCTTCTCGGCCGGGCCGGCGGTTACCACCGCAGCGGCCAGGGAAATTATCGCTAGTGCTTGGGGGACGAGCTTTTTCATGTGTCCTCCTGATTGACCTCTGGGATCCAGTGGTTCGCGGCGAAGGCGAAGCGGGGATATCCGGGCTGTGGTTGGGTAGATTTAGTTTCGCACGATGATACCGGAAATCGGCGCCAGGTCAAGACGTGCCGAAAAAATGCGGCGCGGCCCTGCCCGTCGGCAGGACCACGCCTTAGAGAGATTCGCAACGTTAGATTATACGCCTGTTGTACCTCGAAGTTCCCGGTTGTTTCCCAAAGTGGGGGATTGTGGATCAGTTCAGTGTGGCGACTACCCCGCCGCCAAAATCGAAGCCCTTGACCTCACCGGCGTCGGTTAGATCTTTTTGCCCTTGGGATGTATTGAAAATCCGTCTTCCAGGCGATCCAGGTATTTCTCGAAGATCTTCTTGGCGTCGTCGTCGTAGGGGCGCTTCTCCCCGTTTACCTTGTATATATACTCGGGTTCGTCGTCGCCGGACAAAACTTCCAACTGGTGCTTGTCGCCGTCTCTCTTGACAGTGATGACCATCTTACCCGAAGGCGTGATGCTGAACGTCACATGATCGCCGTCTTTGTGGATCACCTCTCCTGTGGAACGGATCCAAATCCTCGCGTCGTCGTCATCCCCGTGGAGTTCCATCTCGATGACTGTCTCGAGTTCGTCGTCTCGGTAAATGTCGATGAGTTCATCGGGCTCGACGATACGGACTCTGATGTGTGACTTGCCGTCTTCCTCGTATTCTTCAGCCGTCCAAGTGCCGGGCTTGGTCACCAGGACGTAACTGCCTTCGCCGTCCGTCTTGAAATGCTTCATGCAATCGTGAAACCACTCCCTCGCTTCGTCGTCGAACTCTCTTTTTTCCCCGTCGACTTTGTACACCCACTCTAGTTTGCCGTCTTTCCCGGGTGTTACCTTCAACTTCCGTTCCACATCGTCGCGTGTCTCGAAGATCTCGAGCTTACCATCGTCGGAGATGCTCAGGATGTCGTGTTTGTCGTCGGACAGTTTGACCACGCCACGGCTCGAGATCACGATGTCGCGTTCGCCATCTTCGTCTGTGTGGATCGTTGTAGTGATTCTAGAGCTTTTCTTGTCGTCCGACTTTACGATGACCGTGCTCGACTGCGCCTGGGGCGAGATCTCCGCTCCCATCGAGAACAAAAGCGCCGCGAACACCAATAGAAACATAACCACCGGGAGTTTGTGTCCCGCTTTACCCCGCGGGCGCGACTTCAGCAAGATTTCGATTCGTCTTCCGATCTGCGTTCTGGTAGCGAACAATCCGTTGGCTAACATGATTCGCCTCCTCGTGTGGACCCGTGTGAGGATCTGATAGAGCTGTTCGGCGTAGCGCCGGGCGTCGCCGCGATTACCCACCATCGCGTGGTCGCACGCGATCTCCGTAGAGACCTTCCATCGCTTGCCGATCCACCAGACGAGCGGGTGAAAGAAGAAAAGGATCCGGGCGATTTCACCGACAAACCCGGCCAGCGGGTCGCGGTGCCGCCAATGCCTGAGTTCGTGGCGGAGCGACCACACGATTCGGTCGCGGTCCCGGTTGCGTGTCATCCATGCGGGCAGAAACACGACCGGCGCGAATGTACCCGCGATGGCCGGCGATTCGAGTCGATCGGTGACCAGAAGCCGGGGAAGCCGTTCGGCTTTCGGCCCACCGCCGGCTGCCTCATAAATCGACAAGATCTCTGGCGAAGGCGCCTCGGCTGTGGTGGCCAACCGCCGAATCCGGAGTCGGTCGGCGATCGACAACAGTCCCATGAGACAAACGCCGGCCAGCCACAGGGCGACTACGGCGTTGTGTGTATCCATCGCTCGGAACATCGAAATCGTGGTGAGCGCCCCGGCGGCTTTTGCGCTAGTTTCGCCAGCGGTTGGTATGACGACCCCCTCGGGCGACGATTCGAATGTGTTCGTTGTAACGGTGGCCATCGATGTCGTTGCGACGTTGAGCGATCCAAAGTTGATCACCGGCGCCGGTTCGCCGAAAGCCAGGCCGAATATCGTGTTGGCCAACACCACCAGCCACAACAACGAAATCACCCGGTTCGAACGCACCCGGGCGACGCGAATGATCGCCCACACCACGAATGTCACCGCGATCAACTCGAGACTGGCGACGAGGAGTCGTTCCAGTACGGGATGCCCGGATGCCACTGTGAAAACGCGGCGGATCATAGCGTCGATATTCATTCTTCCTCGCTTCCCGACCCGTGCTCGTCGAGCATTCTGCGTATTTCGGCGAGTTCGCGTTCATCTATGTCTTCTTCTTCGAGCAAAAACGCGATCGCGTCGCGTGGCGAGTCGCCGAACATGTTCGTGAGCAGGTGCTTGACGGTCCGTCGGGTCACGGCGCGTCGGGTCACGCGGGGACGAAACCGAATCCGTGGCTCGATCGAAGCCACCACGTCCAGGTATCCCTTTTTTCGGATGTTGGCCAGGACGGTGCGGATGGTGGTGTTGGCCAATTGGCGCTTCTTTGTGAACTCGGCGATCACGTCTGCCGAAGTACACTCCCCCAGATCCCAGATCACGTTCATTATCTCCAGCTCCAGCGGGGAGAGTTCGAGCCGCGGTTTGCGGGCCATGGGGCCTCCTTTTGTATGGTCGTAGTTCCGTGACTATGGATATAGTCGTGTACGCATGTCCATAGTAAAAGTTCCTGCAATTCTACGCGAATATGCAACTTATATTATTTCCGTATGTTATGTGATCGGTGGCGCGAGCGACAAACCGGTGGTATACTGGGGCCAATGTCCAAACCAGACGGCAATCTGACCAATGACAACACCGACCTCACGCCGGTGACGTCGTTCGACACCCTAGATTTCGCGTTCGACTTCCCGGGGCTGGAGGTCGGTGTGGCAGAGTATAACGAGGGGCCGACCGGTTGTACCGTGTTCGTATTTCCCAAAGGATCGACGGGAGTGGCCGACGTCAGAGGGGGGTCCCCCGGCACTTTAATGAGCCACCGGGAGGGCTGGATCGACGCGATCTGCCTGTCGGGCGGATCGGTCTACGGTTTCGAGGCCGCGTCGGGAGTGACCGCGGAGATGCTCGCCCAGAAGGGCCACGACACCGACTGGATGAACATCGCAATCGTCCCGTCGGCTGTGATCTTCGACTTCAACGACCTGCGCAAAAACCGTTCGGTGTATCCCGACAAGCGCCTGGGGCGAGCCGCCTACAACGCGCGCCGCCAGGGAGTGTTTCCGTCGGGCGCCCGCGGCGCGGGGCGGTGTGCGACGGTGGGGAAATGGCTAAAGGGGCGCTATCGCTCAGAGCGCGGCGGCCAAGGTGGGGCGTTTCACCGCTCGGGGTTGGCGAGAGTGGCGGTGTTCACGGTGGTAAACTCGGTAGGTGCCATTGTCGATCGGCACGGGCGCGCGGTGCGTGGACACCTGGACCCGGAGTCGGACGAACGCCGGCGCGTCGGCGAAGTCGTGTCGCTCACCGGAGGAAACGAACGCGTCCAACCGCCGCCCGGGAACACGACGTTGACGGTGGTGGTGATCAACCAGACGATCGGGATGCCTGAGCTTCGCCAAATGGCGCGACAGGTCCACGCCTCGATGGCCCGTGCGATCGAGCCTTTCCACACGATGTACGACGGCGATGTGCTCTACGCGGTCACCACGAACGAGCTGGACCCGCCACCGCTCGAACCCGCGGAACTCAACTTTATCGCCTCCGAGCTCGCCTGGGACGCCGTCCTGAGATCATTTTAGGTGGCCGTTAGCCGAGGTTTTGGGGCCGGCCGGCGCGGGTTTCGGCGTTGCACTCTGTCGCTTGCGCTGGTAACTTTTCGACTATGTCACCTGCACGAACAAAGAAGCGGTGTGAGTGGGCGGGATCTGATCCTCTCTACCTCGCCTACCACGACCAAGAGTGGGGTGTGCCCGTACACGAGGACCGCAAGTTGTTCGAAATGCTGCTCCTCGAAGGGGCGCAGGCCGGGTTGGCGTGGATCACGATCCTTCGGAAACGGGAGGGGTACAGACGGGCGTTCGACGGCTTCGACCCCGTTAAAATCGCGCGTTATAGCGACAAACGGCTAGAAAAGCTCCGCGATGACGAGGGCATCGTTCGTAACCGCCTGAAGATCGCCGCAGCGCGCACCAACGCGAAAGCATTTCTCGAAATCCAGGAAGAATTCGGATCGTTCGACGAATTCATCTGGAGTTTCACCGGCGGGGAGCCGATACTCAATCACTGGCGCTCGCTCTCCGAGCTACCCGCGACGACACCCTCATCCGACGCGATGAGCCGCGACCTCAAGAAGCGCGGATTCAAGTTCGCCGGGTCGACGATCTGTTACGCTTTCATGCAAGCCGTCGGTATGGTGAACGACCACGTAGTCAGCTGCTTTCGCTACATAGAGCTCAAGCCAGCCCCGCGCCGATTGTTGATAGGCGCAGGACGCAGGGCCGCCCCGCGCCGCCGCACCAGACGATGACCGCCACTGGTCGATCGAAGGAGATCTTTTATGCAGTACAAAATCGAAGTTAAAGAACTGGAACCCCAGCCGATCATGAGCGTCCGCACCAAGTGCAAGGTCGCCGAGATCGGCCCCGTCCTCAAAGAAATCCTACCCGAAGTGTTCTACCACCTCGACAAGCGCGGGGTGCGCCCCAACGGTCCGCCGTTTACGCGCTACCACAGTTACGACGGCACCAACTGCGAAATCGAGGCCGGATTCCCCGTCGCCGAGCCGCAGCCCGAGGAGGGACGCATCATCGCCGGGGAGCTTCCCGGCGGCGAGGTTGCATCCACCGTTCATCTCGGTCCGTACGAGATGCTCCCGCAGGCGCACGATGCGTTGGACGATTGGATAAAACAGGCGGGCAAGAAATCCCGGGGCAGTCAATGGGAGATGTACTGGACCGACCCGGGAGAAGAACCGGATCCCTGGAAACGCAAGACAGAACTCGTCTGGCCGATCGAGTAAACGCACTCGACTGGACCGCCAGGCCCGACGTCCTACAACTACAACTACAACGTTTTCTTTTCGCGAATCATCTCTTTGAAGCGCGGCAGATCGTGCAGCCGGAAGAAGAGGGGGTTGTGTTCGAGCGTGGCCGGCGTAACCTCCGACGGAATCGACAACAGGAACTCAATCGAATCAAGCGCGTTATTGACATCGCCAAATAGCGCTTGGATGGTTGCCTCGATCATCAACATGTCGGCACCGACCAACGCGTCTTTTGACAGCGGCATGAGTTCGACGGCGCGTTCGGCGTGGTAGTGCGCCATGTCCGGATTACGCAGCCCGGCGTACACGTGCGCGAGCAGTCCATGGGTCTGCGGGTCGTCGGGCAGCTCCTCCAGCTGCCGTTCCCATACGGCGCGCGCCGAGTCGTAATACGCTCGCGCGGTCTCTGATTCGTTCTCCATGTCGTTTTCCAGATCGTACGACAGACCGCGGAGCAGATAGTAGTTGGCCGAGTCTGCCACTCCGAACTCCCGTTCAATAAACGCCAGATTGGGGACGCGTTGGCGGAGGTCCTCGTAGTTATTCAGGTATATGTCCAAGTTAACTTGGACTTGCAAACCCGCCGCGCCGCCAAACTTCATCGCGTGTTCGTCGAGGACTTCCTGGGCGGCGGCGAAGTCTCCCGCTAACATGAGTCTCTGTGCTTTTAACGCGCCGAATGTGGGAAGTCCGGGTGCCAAGGTCTGACCGCGTTCGATATAACGGTCGGCGTCTTGGTAGCGCCGCATGTAAATGGCCGTTTCGATAACGGCGCCGAACAGGTCAACCGACGTCGGTTCCAATTCGAGTGCCCGCCGCAGGTTCTTGTACGCTTCGTCCCAGTTGCCCTGACGCCTCTGCACGTAACCCATCGCCTGCAGCACGTCGGCGTTGTTGGGGTCTCTACTTTTTGCGACTTCGAATTCCTCGAGGGCGTTTTCGTAGTCACGGCTGCCGTAATAGTGATAGTACCCCATCGCCACGTGGCCTTCGGGACCGTCGGGGTTTTGCCGTTGGGCGGCCAGGGCGGCCAGGCGTCCTTGCTGCAGGCGGGGTTCCTCACGGTGAAGGTTGTTGAAGTAGTCGTTCGTGTATATGCGCGCCAGCAAGGCGTGAGCGAGCGCAAAGGTCGAATCCAACTTGACGGCCTTCTCGATCATACTGGTGGCCAACTGCCGGTCGTTCATAGCGTCGCCGCCGCGTTCGTACAAATCGCGTCCCTTGAGGTAGAAATCGTACGCTTCGAAATTTCTCGTCGGTTCTTCCTGGAGCGCGGCCAGCTCTGGCGCGAGCAAGGTCACGTTGAGCGCCTCCGCCACGTTTTCAGCGATCTCCGATTCGAGTTCGAAAATCTGTTCGAACACTCGTTCGTATCGCTCTGCCCACAGGTGCGTGTCGTCACTTACGCGAATCAACTGGGTGTTAATACGGACCCGATCGGCCGTGGCCGACTGCTCCCACCGAATCGTACCCTCGAGCGCGTACTTGACGTCCAGTTCGGCGCCGATGTCCTTGAGCGACTTTTCCGAATCCTTGTACATCATCGCGCTTTTGCGCGATATGACGCCCAAGTTGCTGAGTTTGGCCAAACGGGTGGTTATCTCCTCGGTAATCCCGTCGGCGAAATACTCGTGATCCGTGGGGCCCAGGTTCTCGAAGGGCAGGACGACCAGCTTGATTCGCTGCGACCGCTCAACGGTCGGTGCCGGCCCACCGGGTCTGTCACGGAAAATGAACACGGCGGCGACAATGATCATCGCCACGACGGCGACGCCGGCGATGGTCGGCAAAACCCTCCGACCCTTGACTGCCGGTCGAGCCGCTGGAGCGCTGCCGGCTCGCATTCGGTCGAGGTCTGTTAGGACGTCGGCGGCCGACTGGTATCGTTGTTCGCGGTTCTTGGCGAGGAGTTTGTTCATGATCGTCTGGAGACCGGCGGGAACATCGGGCAGGTACGCCGACAACGGTTCCGGGTCCTCGTTGACGATCGAGTAAGTGATGGCCGATTCGTGCTTGCCCTTGAACGGCCGGTGGCCGGTGAGCATCTCGAAGAACACGACGCCAAATGAAAACAAATCGGAACGATGATCCGCCGTCTCGCCCTGCACTTGTTCGGGTGACATGTATGCCGGCGTCCCGACCGATGACCCAAGGCGCGTCACCTCGGCCGCTCCTAGCGAGCGCGCCAGGCCGAAGTCGAGGACTTTGACTTGTCCTTTGTCGGTTACCTTGATATTGTCCGACTTGATGTCGCGGTGGACGATGTCTTTGTCGTGCGCGGCTGACAAGGCCGCCAGGATTTGCCCGGCAAAGTCCGATGCCCGATCTTGTCCGACGGCGCCGCTCTTGATCAGTTCCCGTAGCGACTGGCCCTCCACGTACTCCATCACGATGAACAAATGGTCATCGGTCTCTTCGATGGCGTGGATGGCAACGATGTTGGCCTGGCTCAGTTGGGATGCCGCGCGTGCCTCGCGGACCAGCCGGTCGTGGGCGTCCTGGTCCTCGCGAAAGGTTTGGTTGAGAAACTTGAGGGCGACCCGCCGGTGGAGCCGGGTGTCCTCGGCCAGAAAGACCTCGCCCATTCCGCCTTCGCCGAGCTTTTCGGTGACTTGGTAGTGAAGGATTTTGCTCCCGATCATGACGGGGGAAGTTTACTGGAACTAATAAGTTATGGCAAGTGGGATGTCATACGCCGGCCCCGGCGAACTTAGAATAGTACCCCGAATAGCGGAA
>CBDVBX010000137.1:0-9608 GCA_965372335.1 uncultured bacterium
TAAACTGAACCTTCGGCACTTCTCTTTCCGCTTCGTCTTCGATCTCGAAGAACTCTTCCGCGATGAAGTTGAACATGTTCGCAATTAGGTTCGACGGAAACATCTGAATCTTGTTGTTGAAGAACAGTACCGAGTCGTTGTAACTCTGGCGCGAGAACGCAATTTTGTTTTCCGTCGAAGTCAGTTCTTCTTGCAGAGCCAAAAAGTTCTGATTCGCTTTCAAATCGGGGTAGTTCTCCACCACTAGCATGAATTTGCTGAGTGCGCCGCTGAGTTGTGTTTCCGCCTTGCCCTTGGCTGCGACGCCTTCCACGCCCATCGCGCGGCTGCGAGCGTCGGTTATAGCGCTCAGCGTTTCGCGTTCGTGCTGCATGTAGCCCTTCGCCGTCTCCACCAGATTGGGTATCAAGTCGTGGCGGCGTTTAAGCTGGACATCGATCTGTGACCATGCGTTTTTCACGCGATTGCGCAACTGCACCAGCGAGTTGTACATGCCGATGAAGCTCGCGATGGCCACGACGATGATGGCTAATCCGATCCATTGAAACATCTCTCGGCCTCCTTCCGGGCCGCCGCGAGGATCAACGCCCCCGTCGACGCCCTAACCGTCGCCTCCGAACACATCGTTGAGCAACTGGAAAACCTTGTTTTCACAGGGGAAGTTACCCATTTTGATGATTTCTCTCAGTTCCCCACCATCGAACCACAACCCGTCGTTCTTCTTGCATTTATCCAAAATGACTGGATCGCTATCGCCGCAGCGGTAGGCGACTTTGCGCATTTTTTTTTCGCAGATCGGGCAGATCCGCATAGCCTCACCGGCGGGCGCGTCCTCGGCCAAGGCCGAGAGAAGCTGATCTTTGTTCTCTGCTCCTTCGAGCAGCAGTTCCAATTCACCCGCGTCCAGCCAGGTGCCGCCGCAGCCGACGCAGTGGTCGACTTCGACCTGGTCGATTTCAAAAACGATCATCGGTTTGTCGCAGACGGGGCAGTTCAACGGGTAACCCCCTCCAATTCGTTAT
Source organism: uncultured bacterium (assembly GCA_965372335.1). Taxonomy (GTDB): domain Bacteria; phylum Krumholzibacteriota; class Krumholzibacteriia; order WVZY01; family JAKEHA01; genus CBDVBX01. Next base: position 1,023 of record CBDVBX010000137.1, read on the forward strand.
ATCGCGTTTATATACAAACGTGCCATTCGCGTATTCACTGTGAGATAGGCTCGGAAGCTGGTTGGTGAACGGCAGTGGGATTTCTGGCTATTGTAAACGATAGGGCGAAACGGAGCAAAAATTTCGCCAATCGGCGTCGATTGCCGATGAACCGACCATAATTTGTAAGGTGTGCGGCGGGGGCACCCCGTCACCGTAACCTGATAAATCACAGAGGGTTGGTCGCTTTTTTTCGATCCCGGTCTGGCATTTCTCCCGGGGGAGTGGGGTGAATGTCAAATAAATTTGACACCGCGTCGGCGCCTACCCGCGAGATCAGGCCAATAAGTTCATCGCCTCGCCCACGACGCGCGTGACGTTGAACCCAAGAGCGTCCATGACGGTCGGCCCCGGTGCCGATTCGCCAAAACGGTCCAAACCGATTGCGGCCCCGCGATCGCCAACGATGTCTCGCCAGCCAAACGTCACGCCCGCCTCTATAGCCAATATAGGAACGTCGGGCGGCAGAACCCGGGAACGGTAGTCTTCGTTTTGCTCGAGATAGATTTCTCGGCACGGCATGGATACGACTCGGACGGGGACGCCTTTTTCGGCGAGGCGCTTTTGCGCTTCGAGCGCCAGAGGTACTTCGGATCCGGTGGCAACAAGCGTCAGCGCCAAGGAGCGCTGTTGCAATAGATCGGCTGACGCTTCGGACAACACGTACGCGCCCTTGGGCGTGCCGTCCGCTATCACGCCGTTGGCCGGGTCCAGCACCGGCAGCTTCTGCCGTGACAGCACCAACGCGCACGGCCCACCGCGTTCAACCGCCAGGCGCCACACGGCCGCCGTCTCGTTACCGTCGGCCGGCCGAAGCACGCTAAAACCGGGAATCGCTCTCAGGCTGGCCAGGTGTTCGACGGGCTGGTGTGTGGGGCCGTCCTCTCCCACGCCGATGCTGTCGTGCGAAAAAATAAAAATCGAAGGCGTCTGCATCAGGGAAGCGAGGCGTAGCGATGGTCTCATATAATCGGCGAACACCAGAAAAGTAGCGCCGTACGGCTGAACGCCTCCGTGCAGTGCCATACCGTTGACGATGGCCGCCATGGCGTGTTCACGAACACCGAAGTGAATGTTGCGTCCTGCCGGCCCGTCGATACCGAAGTCGGCCTCATCGTTCAGTACACTTTTGTTTGAAGGGGCCAGATCCGCCGAGCCACCCATCAACGTCGGAAGCCCTTCGGCAATTGCGTTCAGCACCTTTCCCGAAGCCGCCCTGGTCGCCATCGGGCCGTCGTCGGGATCGAACTTCGGGATGTGGCTATCCCATCCATCCGGGAGACCGCCGTCTATCACTCTATCGAGAAGCATGCCGCGCTCGCGATTGGCACCGCGATAGCCCTCGCACCGACCCATCCATTCCTGTTCCAGGTGTGCGCCGCGCCCGATCGCCTCAGCGCAGTGGGAACGGACTTCGTCGGGTATGTAAAACGTCTGCTCGGCAGGCCATCCAAGCCGCTCCCGTGTAGCCGCGGCCCCTTCCGGGCCCAGGGGTTCGCCGTGCGCCTTTGCCGAATCCTGTCGCGGGCTGCCGTATCCGATATGCGTGCGCACACATATGAGCGACGGCCGCGTCGTCTCCGCGCGCGCCTGGTCGATCGCCGCCGCGATCTCGTCGACGTCGCACCCGTCTTCGATCGACTGGACATGCCATCCATAGGCCTCGAATCGCTTGCCGACGTCTTCGGTAAACGCCAAATCGGTGCTTCCCTCGATCGTGATGCGGTTGTCGTCGTACAGGTAGACGAGCTTCCCCAATTTCAGTGTTCCCGCCAGGGACGCCGCTTCGCTCGCCACGCCTTCCATCAAGTCGCCGTCAGATACGATCGCGTACGTGTAGTGATCGATCACCGGTGACCTGCGTTCATCGTTTAGAACACTACTTAAGTGCGCCTCGGCGATCGCCATCCCGACACCCATCGCAAACCCCTGCCCCAGCGGGCCCGTCGTCGCCTCGACGCCCGGCGTCAACCCGTACTCTGGGTGTCCCGCGGTTTTGCTTCCCCATTGACGGAAGTTCTGTAGTTCTTGCAACGGCAAATGGTACCCGTATACATGAAGCAAGGCGTACAGCAACGCCGACCCGTGCCCAGCTGACAGAACGAATCGGTCGCGGTCGAACCACCGGGGACTATTCGGATTGTGTTTCAAGAACCGATCCCACAACACGTACGCCATGGGAGCGGCGCCTAGCGGCATACCTGGATGCCCGGACTTCGCCTTTTCGACCATATCGACCGCTAACATACGAACGGTGTCGATGCATCGTTGATCGATGGACGCCATCGACTTCGTCTCTTTCTTCACGAGCGTTTACTCCTGTATTGATGCGGATTGTCGGCGCCACGCCGAGTGGAGATTCAAAACAGCACCACCAGGGTGCGGCGGGCAGAAAAAGACGGGACCTTTGGGCACGACTTGCGAGGGAAGACGAACTGCTCTCGGAAATCGGAATTATTCCTGTTCCGTGAGCCGGCCACTATCTTCGGATACAGATACGACCCAAACGCCCCGTCATCTCTTTCGCCCATCACGGGCGTACCGTCTTGCTTCGGCGTGTATTACTATCGACGGAAAAAAACAAGTATACTACGGTATCAGGCGTTTGTAAACAACTGTTTCGCTTTTTGGGACGCGCTGATGAGCGCGGACTCGTGGGTAGGACCCGAAGAGCGCGCGACGTTAACATTGGGATTTACGTTTGCCACCACGCAATGAAACGTCGCTCCTATTTTATAGGTTGTACAAGTCACAGGAACTCCAGCTATTTCTGTGTTTTGTACGACGTATTCTTCGATTAATGACATCGTTGCTACCCCTTTACACTGTTCTCGTCTTCCACCAGGCACAAAGATGGGACGTTGGCCAAAAAATCCGATGCTCGCTCACACCACTTGTGCGGGCGTAAGCTCGCGCAAGCGAGCACCGTCCGACAACTCGCTGTCCGGGCGTCAGGCGAACAGCGAACACAACCGAATTATTTTAGAATCAATGATATGTGCGCTTGCCCGGGGAAAACCCCGGGCAAACATAGACAGGCCTTGAATGGATTGCGAAAATCCCAGTAGTGGAAAAGCGGAAACGGTTTACGGGCGCCCATCGCACGAGCCACCCGAAATCGTAGAGGATTCTGTCCAGGTCCTTTCGCATGTTCTTAGTTGACCTAATAGAACTCCGATAATTTCCGAATTCAATCGCCTGCAATGTATAATCAAGATATACTCAATTTCTACGCAGTGCAAGTGATCAGTGTCAAAATTTTGATACGACGCAAAGAAATTCCACAGAACGCGGGAGGCGATTTGTGAAACCAGTAACGTATGTTCTTGCAGTGATTTTGTTGGTTTTTATATCCAGTTCGATAATCGTCGATGGAACGCGCGCGTACGATCGCGTTACCGGTCGTTCCTTTGCGAGCCGATCGGAAGTGATTGCACCACACGGCATGGCGGCGACTAGTCACCCGCTTGCCACACAAATCGCTCTTGATATATTGAAACAAGGTGGTTCGGCGGCAGACGCCGCAATTGCCGCCAACGCGGCATTGGGATTGATGGAGCCGACCAGTTGTGGCATTGGCGGTGACCTGTTCGCCATTGTCTGGGACGCTGGTAGCAAACGCCTGTACGGTCTCAACGCAAGCGGACGATCTCCCAAGTCGCTCACGCTCGACTATTTCAAGAAGGAAGGTCACGAGAAGATTCCTCCGTACGGCCCTCTTCCGGTTACAGTGCCGGGGTGCGTGGACGGCTGGTTTGAAATCCACAAAAAGTTCGGGCGTTTGAAGATGAAGAAAGTTCTAGATCCGGCAATCCGCTACGCGCGCGAGGGCTTCCCGCTGACCGAACTAGTGGCGTTTTATTGGGGACTGAGTGCGCCGCGATTGGAGAAATACGACGGGTACAAAGAAACATTTATGCCGGGCGGTCGTGCGCCGCGCAAAGGCGAGATGTTCAAGAATCCCCGACTCGCCGATACGTACGAAACGATCGCCAAAAAAGGCCGCGACGAATTCTACAAAGGGGATATGGCCCGCCAGATCGACGAGTTTATGAAAAAGAACGGCGGCTTTCTCTCTTACGAGGACCTCTCTTCACACAAGTCCGATTGGATCGAGCCGGTATCGACCAACTACAGAGGTTACGACGTGTGGGAGCTTCCTCCCAACGGACAAGGAATTGCCACGCTGCAGATTCTCAATGTTTTAGAAGCCTACGATTTTTCAAAGATCGAGTTCGGAAGTCCCGAACACGTCCATCTTTTTGTCGAAGCCAAAAAGCTCGCCTACGAAGACCGCGCGAGGTTTTATGCCGACATGGATTTCAACGACGTTCCCGTGGCCGAATTGATCTCAAAGGAGTACGCGGCGAAACGCCGCGCGTTGATAAACCCGAAGCGAGCAGCACGGCAATACGACCAGGGAAATCCTGCTTTGGAAACCGGCGAGACGATCTACCTGACGGTCGCCGACAAAGACGGCAACATGGTTTCGCTGATTCAGAGCAACTACCGAGGCATGGGGTGCGGCCTCTCCCCGGCCAATCTCGGTTTTATATTGCAGGACCGAGGCGAGTTGTTCGACCTCACTGAGGGACGATTCAATACCTACGCCCCCGGAAAGCGGCCGTTTCACACGATCATCCCGGCGTTTATAACGAAAGACGGAAAACCGTTCATGAGTTTTGGGGTCATGGGAGGTTCGATGCAGCCTCAGGGCCACGTCCAGATCGTGATGAACATGGTCGATTTCGGGATGAACTTGCAAGAGGCCGGCGACGCACCGCGTATCCGCCACGGCGGCTCGTCGCAGCCCACCGGCCAACGGATGACGGACAGCGGTTGGGTGTATCTCGAAGACGGGTTCCCGGCCGAGACTCGGCGGGAGCTTTTTTTGATGGGCCACCGCCTCCGAACGGACATCGGCGGCTATGGCGGCTATCAGGCAATCATGTGGGATGCCGGAAGCGGCGTCTACTTCGGCGCGTCGGAATCGCGAAAAGACGGCCACGCAGCGGGTTACTAGCGCCTAAGACATCTGTGCGAGTGTGGCGAGGTCGGGGACTTCGAGTGATGGAGTTGCTTCGGCAGGTTGTGTAGCGCCGAAGCCGCGTTTGTCTCCGCGACGGTTGACCCACACGTTGGCCAAACCCAGCTCATTGGCCGGCTTGATGTCGTGGTAGAGACTCTGCGCGACGTGCAGGATCTCGTCGCGCGGCACACCCATCCCTTCGATCGCTCGCAGGAAGTTGTTGTGCGACGGCTTGTACGACTGCACCTGTTCTGCCGTGATGACAAAGTCAAATGGTACTTCCAGGTGGCGGGCGGAGTGTGCGAACAAGTCGTCGTCGATGTTCGAAACGATTGCCAATTGAAAGCGTGTTTTCAGCCGTCGGAGAGCGTCGACCGTGTCTGGAAAAGGCATCCAGTGCTCGATCGAATCCGCGAGCATATCGTTTTCTTGTGGGTCCACATCGACACCCAGAAACGACGCCATCTCTGTTGCCACGTCTCTCAAGACCTCGCGGTAACGTTTGTAAACTCCCGCTTGGACATTCGACTCGACGAGAGCGTATTGCTCGAGGAGTTGCTCATCCGAAAGCGTTCGCTTCGACGTACTCCGCAACGGCTCCAGTGCTTCGAGAATCCCGCTCTCCCAGTCGATGAGCGTTCCGTAACAATCGAACGTGAGGACTTTGAATCTTTTCAGATCGAGCGCCGTCATGCCGCTTTCTCCAGCGCGTCCAGAAACCGTTCGATGGTCAGTGGCGCGCTACCCTCATAATGGTTGTTTACGTTCACGTACGTGGTAATTGACTTATCCGCGTTCCGCTTGACAATCTCCACCGCAGAGGCGATGCCGCCGTCTCTCCGCTCGACCACCTTGTTCCAGATTTTGTTCGTGATCTTTTCCATGTCCTGTCGATTCGGCCCATGGAGACGTACAATCGAAAAGTCCGCCGTTTGCGTGTCGTGCTTGCCCAACACCTCACCGATCCGCGGCATGTAATAGCCGTCCAGAAACACATGGGCGAGTTTTCTCTCCCGCAGGAAATCGAAGTACGTGGGCGAGAGATAGTTCGGATTACGCGTCTCCACCGCGAATTGGTACCCCTCCGGCGCCTCGTCGAAAAACGCGGCCAGACGCTCCAGGAACGCGGCTCGCGTGGACATCTTCTGTTTGTTGAGGTACTCGAACTGGAGCATGATCGGGCCCAGACGATCGCGTATCGGATCGAGCGTTTTCAAGAACCGCTCTAACAGTTCGACACTCAAGAATCCGTCATTTGGCTTGTTGGCGTACTCTTTGTACTGCTTGGGCTGCCTCGCGTAGTAGTGGGTGAGCGTGATCGAGTTGGGCGCTTTAACGGTGAACACAAAATCTCGCGGAACGCTGACGGCGTATGTCTCTACTGTTTTTTTCTCGGGAAGCTTCACTCCTCCTGGAAACAGACTCCAAAACCACTGGTCCACTTCGACCGTTTTTAGGTGCCTCGAATAGTCGACCAGGTAGTCATCGCGGTGGTACTTCGTTTCCGGGTCATAGAGCAGCCCCTTCCACGAGTCGTACTTCCACGAGCACGTTCCCACGCGGAGGTGTTTCTTGTAGCGGTCGGCGATCTCCAGCTTCATCACGTTCCCAGGATTTCCTCTTCGTCCTCTTTCCAAGCCGGATCGACGATACAAATAAAGATTAGCTCCTCGTTGCTGACGTTCAGCACCTGCTGCGTTGCGCCCGGCGGCACGTACACTACTTGTCCGGCTTGAACCTGTGCCGTTTCGTCATCGATTCGCATGACACCCGAGCCCTTGAGGAAGAAGTATACCTCGGAGTTTTTCAAGCGGTGGAGGAAGCTCAGGCCATCTGGTTGGATGCGCGCCACGGCGAGACTGTAACGAAGGTCGAGGTCGTCTCTGAGGGGATTGAATAGCTCCTTTAAGAGCGTGTGGTCGCCGGCAACGATCTCTTGGCTGCTGGCGATGTCGCGGATGAACATAGACCGGGTCCTTTCTGCGAGGATTCTGCCCACTTCGAGGATCCTAACTATAACCATTCGGGCGCCATGATGTCAAACGCCGCGGATGGCTTTCTCTACTTGGGGAGCGCCATTATTGTGGTGAGCACCGTGTTCCCTGCCTTTGAGCGATCGAAATAGACGCCAGAGAACATGGCGTTGACATCAACCGGAAACCGGACTCGATGGCCATCCATCCGCCATCCGGCCTTTGGCAAATTTCTCCCACTGCCCGTAGAATGGAAAATGACGGAGCAACAGGTAAAGAGACACGAAACCGAGAATGTAGAAGTCGGTGTGGTACCCCCACCCGATAAACAAAACCAATCCCAATAGCACCGGCGTCTCGGCCAGAGCGGTGGTGATGATGTTGACCGACGTGAGTTTCGAGGCTAACTGGCCGATGTCATCGGTCTTAGTCGCCTTCAGTATGAAACCTTGTATCACGTTGGTGACAAACACGAGCGAGATGGCAAAAAAATAAAAAACGATGCGTAGAATACCGAACTCGTCGCCTTCGGTGCCGGTACGGCTCAACTGTTCGGGACGTCGTTTGAGCACCTCGACAACAATCACGAATATGAACAAGCTCGCGACCATCGACGCGGTGTGAATGGCCGCCCGCCGCTGGGCCGCCTTGAGAACTGAGACGGGGTCTCCGGGTCCGGTCGACGTAGAAAAAGATTCGATGACGCACCCCCTGAGTTTGACGGCATTTCGGAGCCTATGGAAACACAGCACACCGCCGTGAAGTCGCTGTAACAATTATCGATCACGGGGGACGGGCCGAGTATTTGTCTTTCCACTCGTAGCCGCACTGCTTGCATACCCATTTGTAACTGAGCCAGGGCACGAGAAAACTGAACAAGGTCGCAACGAGCGCGGCGAGGCGATGACTGAACCTGTGGTAGTAAACGTCGAACGACCGGCAGCGGGGGCAGATCATCTCGTCGTCGGGGATGACGGCGTCGTCAGCCGCTACCACTACCAGTCGTGGCGTGGGTCGTAAGATATCCTTAGCCCGCTGCGCCTCCTCGGCAGGCACCTTGAGCTTAACGCCCCCCACGCTCGGAAACAGCCAGTTGACCTGGACGAAAACCTCGTCGGTCACGAAGCACGTAATGCCTTCCGACTCGAGCTTGGTTCGCGCCAGGTGCGCATCGACGGGCCGACTGTAGTTGGCGACGGTTACGAATTCGTTGGACATCTCACGCCCACTCCTTCCTCCCGCCGGAGGTAATCTCTGAGATTGGCCGATAGCCGCGCCCAATGGCGCTACCTACAAATGATACTGTGTCCAGAAAGAGAATTCAAGCCGGCGACCAGCCGGCGACCAGCCGGCGACCGTCTACCGCTGCTGAACGGCCTTACGTGTGTCCCGGGCCTGAAGCAGGTGCCGTTCCTGGTGCCCCGCGAGCAACTCGAACCATTGGCCCAAACTCAACCGGAGCCAGCGGGCTGCCGGCGAGGCGATCTTTACCCTGGCCAGGTCGATACCGTCGGCGTCGTGCAAGCGCTTCAAAACGTCATCTTG
>CBDVBX010000138.1:0-9510 GCA_965372335.1 uncultured bacterium
TCACGGCCCGCCTTGACCTCTGAAGGTCAGAGGCCGGCCGACGGCGGGATTGAGCAGGCCCTTAATCGGCGAGCATAATCGAGGGGCCAATCGGCGAGCCGATTACGGAGGCGAGCGGCAGGTTCGGAGATGCTACGTGCAAGGACATAGTCAGCGAGCCGTGCCGCGAAACCCGCGGTCGGTCGGCCCGAAACCTCGGAAAACCGTCGGCCCCAGAACCACGAAACCCGTGGTCGCCCGCCACCAAACCTCGGAACGCCCACAGCGATTTGCCCCAAATACCGCCGAAACCCGCCGTCGGTCGGCCCCAAACCACGAAAGACCCGCGGCGGTCGATTGGCTATGAGGCTCGACGGTATGGATTGGAGTGGAGGAAAAGAGCGGGTATACTGAACGAATGGAGAAGCAACTAGTTGTGTACCTGCACAGCGACGGGTACGATCGCATATACCAGGCCGTCAACATCATAATGACCGCGGCCAGCGCCGGGCGGAAGTGCTATTTGTTTTTGTTCTATCACGGGCTCGGGTCGTTCATGGCGGGTGCGTGGGATGATATGAACGTATCCAAATCCGCTGGCAGGCGAGGGGGCGAAGGGGGGGAAGCGTGGGAGCGGTCACTCGAACGCAGCTTCGAGCTGGCAAACCTGCCGTCGCTTTACCAGCTTCTGGAGCAGGCCAAAAACCAACCGGGGCAAGTCGCCGTATACGCCTGCAGTAACTCCGTGCAGAACCTCAGCCTCGATCCAGCCGACGTCAAGCAGCGCGTGGACGAAATCGTCGGCCTCGCTACCATGCAGCAAATCTCTTCCGGGGAGAGTCAGGTTTTGTATCTATAGCCAAGGCCGCAAGCAGAGTTCAAAAGAAACACGATGCGCGAAGTCCCACTACGCGGGACCATTGGCGACACCCGCACGCGGTTACTTCTGTTTGGTTGCGCTCTCCCTGACCAATTTCCGAAGTTGGCGTTTGTAGCGGTGGATGCCGCGGTTGCACTCCTGCGCTTTTGCCCTGTCGTGCTGGGCGAGCGCCCCGCGTTTCTCCTCTTTCAACGCCCGAATTCGCTGTTTCAGCCCTGATTTGTCCAGCGGTGCATCGGCGGCCTTGGCCGCAGCTTTCGGCTCGGCCGCCTTTGCCGCCTTCGGCGGTTTCTTTTCGTCTGCTGTTTTGGCCGCATCCGGCTGGGTTGCTAGAAGTTCGACCAGTTCGTCCTTTTTCATGGACGAGATGCCTTTGACACCGGGTATCTTTTTCGCCTCTCCCTTGAGTTCGGCGACCGTCATCTTCTTCAGTGCGTCCTTGTCCATAGGGTCGATCCTTTCATCTACGAACCAGTTCGAAGTCATGTTACCGCACGCCTGCTCGGCGCCGCAAGCACTGTCGGACAACGGCGCATACCGGACGGGGCATCGGATTCTTCCAGCCGCCGATATAACAGCAATTATCTCAATCGATTGTAAGGGCGGGCGTGGCGCGGGCGTGCGGTTGATGGCCCAAAATCGCTCCTCGATATCAAATTCGCTCTGAATTTAGGTTGATTTTTGGGATCGTATTGGTAAACTTCAAGTTGGGGGCATTCAAGAACAAGCGCGAGAACCGGCTGTACAGGCCGTTTCGCCCACCCAAACACGAAGTTAACTAAAGTCCTTCCCTTGTGTTGCACGGCTAACGCCACTGCAAGGATGTTGTTTCTCCCCGCAGCATCCTATCCGCAGGTGACACGGGGAAGGCTTTTTTTGTGGTGGCTTGTCACGACGCGGTTGACGCCCGCCGCGGTCGATCGATCAACGCGGTCTGGAAAGGCCGTACACCGCCAGGTCGTAATCGTTCGGGAGCGCCATGTAGAGCTGGACCATCAGGACTTCGTCGTTTGTAGGTGAATCGGGTAGCGGGTGGCTTTGGTACATCAGGTAGCCATTGGGCAGGTGTTCCAATCGGATCGTGTGCCCCAGCTCGTGCAGCGCGACCTTCCACAACCGATCCGGGTCGTCGAACTCGTCGATAATATCGACATATGCCTTGGTCGGATATCCGTCTTCGTCTTCCTCCCAACGTGTCAGACCGATGTGGATGCCCCCCATCTCCGAGCGCGTTTTGAACGTCATGGTCATCCCGTCGTCGGGCGGTGCGCCCACCAGCGTGAATAGATGGAGACCGGTGCGGTCGTTCCAGTGCTGCACCGCTCTTTTGCAGTAGTCCTCATAGTCGATCTCGTCCTGATTGACGAGCGGTGGCACGTAAACAGCGATCGGGTACGACTGCCACTTCCTCAACCGAGGTCTCTCACCGGGGATACCCGCCGCTTGCAAAAGCAATATCAGGATGTTGTCTGCGGCGGGATTCTCGGCCGGTTGATACTCGATCATGAGGTGTTCCAGCGAAGCGTCGTCTGATAGATCGATCGCGAGTCGATAATCGTGGTAGATAGGCGTCGACGCGCCCGATCGCAGAAGAATATTGGTCACGCCCGATGCGACGTCATTCAACGAATATTGACCATAGTCGTCGGAGTTCAATTGGTGCACTCGCCGCTCCGTGATTTCCACATGTAGTCCTGCTATCGACTGGCCAGACATCGCCTCGGTGCACCGACCTTCTAAATTGAGACCGGCGATGTGGACGTGCGTGACGTCGCTGACTGGAGATGCGTTTCCGGCTTTGTCGAAACTGCGGATGGCGGCGTAGAGGTCACGTCCCCTGGCTGGGTCGGTGAATTCGTAAGACTGTGTTTGGCCCTCGGCGATCGGCGCCGGTGGATCGGCTACCGGTATCGAGGCATCCCAATCGAGCGGGGATGAGTAAGCGTGCCGAATCTCATAACGGTGTACGGTATCGTTGTCGTCGTCGTCTCGCGGGGCCGTCCAGGAGAGAACGGCACTGCCGCCGTGGGCTGGATAGGCGAGTCGTGGATCCGCGATTTTCTGCGGTGGGACCTGGTCTTCGCCTTTGACAGGCGAATCGCCCGGTCCGGGGGCGGTCGTATCTGTCTGAGCGCACGCGATCGTGATCACGAGAATTAGCGTGGCGAACCACGCTGGGATTTTCGAAGTTCCAGGCATTATCATTTAGGTTGAAACGGTAAGGACTGTTTTCATCAACAAATATACGTGTCGAGAAGCAGCAGTTCAAGGGGGGCCTCGGGAAGGGGCAGAATCGCCGTAGGGACTAGAAAGTGACCGTCTTCGCTTGACAAAGGCGGACAAACGCGTATTCTAACTATTGAATACTCAAAAAGTTAAGGCGATTTCTGCCATGTTGGCAAATCGTCGAATTACATTGAGGAGGGCTAGCGAATGGCAGCCGACGTGAGGAAAGTCTTAATACTGGGGTCGGGGCCGGCTGGGATCACGGCGGCGATCTACGCGGCGCGCGCGGATCTTCACCCCCTCGTCCTCGAGGGAATACAGCCCGGTGGACAGCTGACTATTACCACCGAAGTCGATAACTACCCAGGCTTCGAGAATGGCATCATGGGACCGGATTTAATGACCATCATGAAGAAACAAGCTGCCCGTTTCGGAACCGAATTCGAACAGGTCAATGTCGATCGCGTCGAGCTAACCGACGGCGTCAAGACGCTCTACGCCGGTGACAAAAAGTACCAGTGTGAAGCCCTCATCATCAGCACTGGGGCGACGGCGCGCTGGCTCGGTATCGAAAGCGAAGACAAGTTGAAGGGCTACGGTGTGTCGGCGTGCGCCACGTGCGACGGTTTCTTTTTCAAAGATAAGGTGATCGCAGTGATCGGCGGCGGCGACTCGGCCGTGGAGGAAGCGACGTTTCTCACCAAGTTTGGAACGAAGGTTTATATCATACACCGTCGCGACGAACTGCGCGCTTCAAAAGTCATGCAAGAACGCGCTTTCAAGAATGAAAAAATCGAAATGGTCTGGAACGCCGTCGTTGAAGAAGTGCTGGGGGCTCCCGAGACGGGTGTAACGGGATTAAAACTCAAGAACACCAAGACGGGAGAATTGAGCGACCTCGCTTGCCAAGGCGTGTTCCTTGCCATCGGTCACGATCCGAACACCCAGATCTTCCAGGGTGCGGTGGACATGGATGAGAACGGCTATCTTCTCGTTGAAAGCGGTACCACCCGGACGAACGCGCCCGGGGTGTTCGCCGCTGGTGACGTGTCCGACCACGTGTACCGCCAGGCTGTCACGGCGGCGGGAATGGGCTGTATGGCTGCTTTGGACGCCGAACGTTATCTGAGCGAGTGAGCCGGCGCACGTGGGAACGCTCCGGCGAAATCGAAGAGCACAGGTGTCCCCTATAGGAGATCCCGTGATGACGAAGGCAGAAAACGGCGGTGGCGGCGACGATACCAGAGAACTAGCCCGGTTGATCCGCGAGCTTCTCGTCGAGATCGGTGAAGATCCACAGAGGGAGGGCCTTATCGCCACGCCGAAACGAGTGGCGGAAACCTGGCGCTTCTTCACCCAGGGCTATGCCCAGGACGTGGCCGAACTCCTGGCGGGTGCGACCGTAGAGGATAGTCACGACGGCACCGTTCTCGTCAAGGACATCGATTTCTACAGCCTGTGCGAACACCACTTGGTTCCGTTCTTCGGCAACTGTCACGTCGCCTACATCCCGAACAAGAAAATCATCGGTCTGAGCAAAGTCGCCCGCGTAGTCAGCGTTTACTCGCGCAGGTTACAGGTTCAGGAACGGTTGACGAACCAGATTGCCGACGCCCTGGTAGAACACCTCGAGCCGAGGGGGGTCGCCGTTCTGGTGGAAGCCCGTCACCTGTGCATGAACATGCGAGGCGTGGAGAAGCACAACGCCGTCGTAACCACCAGCGCGATGCGCGGCAGGTTCCACCAGGATCCCTCGTTGCGAGCCGAGTTCTTTGCCCAGTTGGACTACTCGCGGTCGGGCTGACCGTCGTTCATCCCCCGGGAATAACAAGAGACACACACGTAGCGAGTGGAGTGCACGTAGTGAACGAAGCACGCGAAGTGCCCGAAGGGCACGAAGTGTACATGGACTACAATGCCACGACTCCAGTCCGTACGGAGGCGGCCGAGGTATACGCCCGCATCCAGCGCGAATGTTTCGGAAATCCGAGTAGCACACACTTCGCCGGCCGCCGGGCCAGATCGATACTGGACGAATCCCGCGAGAGAATCGCGGCGACCCTGGGCGCCCAGCCCGGGGAAGTGTATTTTACCAGCGGCGGGACCGAAGGGGACAACCTTGCCATAGTGGGTGTGGCCGAGTCGCACGCCCGGGGGCACATTGTCACTTCGTCGATCGAGCATCCCGCCGTCCTCGAGACCTGTCGGCGTTTGGCGGCGCGGGGGTTTGGTATTACTTACCTGCCGGTCGATGCCGAAGGCTGGGTCGATCCCGTGAGTGTCCGCGATGCTATTCGTGACGACACGGTTTTGGTGACGATCATGTGGGTCAACAACGAAACGGGCGTGATCCAACCGATAGAAGCGATCGGACAGTATACGCGCGAAACGGGAACGGTATTTCACTCAGACGCGGTGCAGGCGTTCGGCCGGGTACCCGTGGACGTCCAAGCGATGCCTGTCGATTTGATCACGATTTCTGGCCACAAATTTTGCGCTCCCAAAGGAGTCGGCGCCGTGTACGTGCGCAGGGGCATTACGTTGGCGACAGCGGTGAGCGGCGGGGGCCAGGAGAGGGGTCTGCGGAGCGGCACGGAAAATCTCCCCGGCATCGCGGCGATGGCCGAGGCGGGTGCTCTGGCGTGCGCCGAACGAGGAGCCGAGTCCCAACGGCTGGACGATTTGAGGAATCGGCTTGAAGCCGGCATTCTAGACCAGGTCCCCGATGTATCGATCAACGGCGGAGGCGCCTCTCGTGTGGCCAACACGTCTAACCTATGCTTTACGGGCGCCGACGGGGAGGAGCTGTTGATCTCGCTGGATGAAAGGCGGATTGCGGTTTCCAGCGCTTCGGCCTGCGCGGCCGGGAACGACCAGCCCTCGCACGTGCTGATGGCCATGGGATGCTCCCGGCGGGAGGCGGAAGACTCGATGCGGTTTAGCCTGGGACGGTTATCTACCGGCCCGGACGTCGACCGCTGTCTGGAAGTCCTGCCGCAAGCCGTAGAACGCGTTCGGTCGCTACGACCGCGCTGACTTTGACGTTGGAACAGAAAGGGAAGGAAAATGTCCATCAAACCGGACAAGTGGATTATTCGGATGGTCAAAGAACATCGCATGATCGAACCGTTCGCGGAATCGCAAAAAAAAGGCAACGCGGTATCTTACGGCGTGTCGGCATACGGATACGACATCCGAATATCAGACGAGTTCAAGATCTTCACCAATATCAACTCGACCGTGGTGGATCCGAAGCGCTTCGACGAACAGGCGTTCCAGGACTTCAAGGGAGACGAGTGCATCATACCGCCCAATTCGTTCGTCCTGGGCCGAAGCGTCGAGTATTTCCGGATCCCACGAAACGTGATGACGATCTGCGTCGGCAAGTCGACCTACGCTCGCTGCGGCATCATTACCAACGTCACGCCGTTCGAACCGGAATGGGAGGGATACGTCACACTGGAGATTTCGAATACAACCCCTCTGCCCGCCAAGATCTACGCCAATGAGGGAATCGCCCAGGTGCTTTTTTTCGAGAGCGATGAGGACTGTTTGGTCTCATATGCCGACAAAAAGGGCAAATACCAGGCTCAGAAGGGGATTACACTACCCAAAGTGCCCTAAAACGGCTGGAAAATGCAGATTTCGAGGGTTTCGAGCGATTTTTCGTTTGACAAGCATTCGGGATTTCGGTAATTGAAGGGGAGAAATCGTACTCAGTAGGCTTCTGGCAATACCCTTTTAAACGGGAGGATTTGAATGGCAAAGGCAAAAAAAACAGCAGACCTGATCATTTCGAAAACCCGGACGAAATCGGCCGCGAAGAGCTGTAATGTTTCCGGCGACTTCTACGGCGCGCTGGACAAGGTTGTCCGCAACATGATCAAAGATGCAGAGATCCGCGCCAAGGCTAACAAGCGGAAGACCTTGAAAGCTTGCGACTTGTAGGCAGCCCTAGCAGGCTCCACATTGCATCTTGAGTAGCGGCGAGGGAGGGTTCGGTTGAACCCTCCCTCGCTCTTTTGTTCCGGCCCTGATCGGAACTCATCCTCCCCCGATCGAAAAGGACACAGACGAGGGTTGCAACCAGGTCTAAGTCGTGATAAATTAACTCAATTAACCTGTAGCGAGGGAGGATCCCGCATATGTCGGAAAAGATCATCGGAACGGGTATTACGTTCGATGACGTCTTACTGGTACCCGCCAGGTCGTCGGTCGCGCCCGGCGACACCAACGTCACGACACGATTGACCAAAAACATCACCCTCAATGTGCCGATCGTCTCGGCCGCGATGGATACTGTCACCGAGGCGGACTTCGCGATCGCGCTGGCGCGGGAGGGTGGGATTGGATTCATACACAAGAACATGAGTCCCGAGGCCCAGGCGGGCCAGGTGGATATGGTCAAGAGGAGCGAGAGCGGCGTGATAGCCAATCCGATCACGTTAGGGCCAGAAAATCTGGTCAAGGACGCTCGCGTGGTGATGAAGAAATACCACATCTCCGGGGTTCCCATTACCGAGAAGGGCATACTCGTCGGGATGCTCACCAACCGCGACCTTCGATTCGTCGACGAAGATTCGACGCCGATTCGCGATATCATGACGTCTGGGAACTTGGTGACGACACCCGAGGGAACGACGATGGAAGCGGCGAAGAAACTGCTCCATGAACATCGGATTGAAAAGCTCCCCGTGGTCGACCAGAACAACCGTCTGCTCGGACTGATCACGTTCAAGGATATGAAGAAGCAGCTCGATTTCCCCAGCGCGTGCAAAGACGCGGAGGGACGGCTGCGAGTGGGGGCAGCTGTCGGAGTGGGGAAAGATGCTTTCAAGCGGACCGAAGCGCTGGTAGAGGCAGGTGTGGACGTCATCGCTATCGACACCGCTCACGGCCACTCGGCCAACGTTATAGACACATTGACCGAGATTAAGATCCGTTTCAAAGATCTTCAGGTGGTCGCCGGCAACATCGCGACTGCACAGGCGGCCAGGGACCTGATCAAGTACGGGGCCGATGCGATCAAGGTCGGCATGGGACCGGGGGCGATTTGCACGACTCGGGTGGTTGCCGGCGCCGGGGTACCGCAGATCACGGCCATCATGGAGTGTGCCCAGGTCGCGAACAAGCTCGGCATCCCGGTGGTTGCCGACGGCGGAATCAAGTACAGCGGTGACATCGTCAAAGCGATCGTTGCCGGAGCGGATAGTGTCATGATTGGCAGCCTGTTTGCCGGCACCGAGGAAACACCCGGCGAGATCGTGTTACACGAGGGCCGGAGCTTCAAGTCGTATAGAGGCATGGGGTCGATCTCTGCGATGAAAGAGGGCAGTAAGGACCGATACGCCCAACACGGTGTCGATGAGGGCAAGCTGGTCGCCGAAGGCATCGAGGGCCGTGTGGCGTACAAAGGAAATCTCTCCGACTCCGTGTACCAGCTAGTCGGCGGTCTGCGCTCGGGCATGGGATACTGCGGCGTCGAGACGGTCGACGATTTGAAAAGGAAAGGCAAGTTCATTAAGATCTCACAAGCTGGGCTGAAAGAGAGTCACCCGCACGACATCATAATCACCAAAGAAGCGCCGAACTACCGGCTGAATTAAATAGAGCAATATGAGTTGGCACGGACAGATCAATCGCACAATCTGGGAAATCCAAGAGTTCATCAAGAAAAAGCCCGACGATCACAGATATCGGCGCGAACTGCTTCGCGCGCACTTTCTGCAACACTTCGAGTTCGACAGGGCGTTTCACGTCCCTCGTGATGACCGGTCGTTCTTGTTCTTACACGAAGGGCTGTCGCCAACGTGCTTGCTCCTGCACGGCGCCAAGGGCACGCCGGCAGAGATGCGCGAGCTAGGCAACTTCTTGTACTCGAAAGGATACTCGGTCTACTGTCCGCGTTTCTCGAGAACGGACACCAAAGATCAGATGGTGTCGTGGGAGTCGTGGGTGACGCAAGCGGGCACCGCACTGGAGACGGTACGCACGTATACGAAGGACGTGTTCGTCGTCGGGCTGAGCCTGGGCGGAACAATCGCGATGATCTTGTCGAATCTCCAGGACACGAAAGGGCTGGTGCTGCTGGCACCGGCTTTGTATTCACGCAGGGGTTTGAAGACGCGGATCTACGAGTTGGGCCGCATCGCCACACCGACGTTGTTCTACCGCCTGGCGGGTTGGAATGGCGAAGTGCTCAAGGCGATGGACAACGCAAAACGCTTGTCGAAAGAGATCAAAGTCCCGGTGCTGGCGCTCCAAGCGAGCGACGATAACCGGCTCTCGAACCGCGGCCTGAAGTTCATTCGTCGCCACGCTAAGGACGCCCGCAGCGAGGTGAAGATCCTGCCGTTCGGATCGCACGTATTAACCCGCGGCCCAGCGAAGGACGAAGTCTTCTCCCGCATCCTCAGCTTCCTCAA
>CBDVBX010000139.1:0-9501 GCA_965372335.1 uncultured bacterium
GGAAACCGGGCTTCAACGAGTCTTACTACGGATTCCGTGCATTCAGCCAGTTACTGGAGGCGGCCGAAAAGCAGGGGCTGGTGGAGCTCGAGCGAGATGAACGTTCGGGGGGGTACGTTGTACGAGCCGTGTACCCGGAAGAGTAGAGAGGGGTGAGCCGACCGCTCTTCTCCAACGGTTCGACGGCGCGTTCGAATGTTCCGATGACGACGGGCGTTCCCAAGTTCAACCCCAGGGGCTCTACCAGATTATCAAGGAGAAGAACGCTCGTTGGCGGATCAACAGACTATTCCCGAATCACCCCAATCCATTCAACCCGTCGACTACCATCCGCTATTCACTGGGCCACGCACAACACGAAGAGCTGGATAGATACCAGAGCATTGACTTCAAAGGGGTCTTTGAGATATAATTAACTTCGGACTGACGAAGTATAAATCCCGTAGTATTGCATCACCAGGGGCGAACGCGATTTCTTCGCCATGGCACACGTCACCCGTTACCTCCAAACGCTCCTGCCGTCGTCCATCGTTGCATGCATCGCATGCGCCGCATGGGTGATCGGCTTGGCCGTAGGCCCAGCGGGGGCGGACACAGTAACGGCCGGCGCCGAGCCCCAACTCACCGATTCTCTGTATAAGGCCCACCATCCCCGTTTACTATTTAAGGCCCAAGAAATACCGGCCCTCTACGCCAAAGTGCGAGACGGAGGGAACGATGACTTGGCTTATGCGTTTGTTCGGAATGCCGCCCAGTTGGTATATCCGGGCATGACTATGGAGGAGCTTCTCGACAACGACTATGCGCTCGAACCGATTCCTAATCTTGCACTAGCCAGCTTCTTGGAGGCGACACAGGACACTGCCGCGCTCTCCCTCGGCCGAGACATTACGCTCTACATTGCCGTTAATTACGGCATCGATGCCAACGAGTTCGATTCGGCGCTTCGCCTCCGCTCATTGGCTCTAGGCTACGATATGTTTTTCGAGGATGCCGCGGAAAGTGTGAGAGATTACGTGCGCGACGAAATGGTCGCATACATCGACGCGATGATGTCGTGGGGCGGCTACAAAGTCTGGCCCTATCGACCTTATTTGGGCAACAAAAGCGTAATGATCGCGGCGTCGCTTGGTTTGGCGGCGATCGCCTTGGACGGTGAGACCGACCCGGGACGAGTGACGGCGGCATTAGACGTCGCCGACGAGATTGTCGACATTTGGCAGCGCTACCAGCTGGACGAAAACGGGGCGTACAACGAGGGCGTCACGTATGGCAGCTGGAGCATGAGGATGTTGATTTATTATTTTTATGCTCGAAAGAGATACGACGGCTATGATTACTCGAACAATTCCCGAATACGCGATATGGAAAAATGGTTCGCGTACGAATTACTCCCAGAGGGCTCTGGGAGAACGAACAATCTGAATGACTGCGGATACGAGGACTACATCCTGTCGCGTCACCATACTTTCTTCGATTGGGCGCAGACCGCGTGGGGAAGCAACCTTTCGTCTTGGCTATGGGAGTACACAGCAGGCGATCAGGGGTGGGATTGGGAGTACGGTGCGGACAAGGCGGCGACGGTCGTCTGGAATCGGAGCCTCTCGTTAGAGCACCCGGAGGATGTTTTGCCGCAGAGTTGTCTGTGGGAAAACCGCGGGCTCTACTACTATCGATCGGGTTGGGAAATGGGGCCGAGTTCGAGCGATGTGGTCTTCAGTTTCTACTCGGGTGTATTCCAGGGCGCCCACGCACAGGAAGACCAGGGGCAGTTTACGCTATACGGGTACGGCGCGAAGTTCGCTATCGATCATGGGCCCGGGTCGGTGGCCAAACAAAGTGAGGCTCACAACCTCGTTTTGATCGATAGCGACGGCCAGCACAACGCCGGCAGTTCGATTGGAACAGATGGGTATATGACGGAGTATCTGCTGAGCGACTACGCCGACTATGTTGTCAGCGATTTAACCAGCGCATACACGACCCACAGCAAATGGAACAACCCCGACGTTCCCTTTCCCGGGACGGACTGGTCCTGGGGATACGACGGTGGCAATCCTGTCGTCTACGCCTTCAGAACAGTGGTCGCTGTCCACGACAACGTACGGCCGCCGTATTTTATAATACTCGATGAGATCGACAAGGACGGTCTCACTCATCAGTACGAATGGCGAATGCACACGCACGATATCAACACGGTCGACACATCAACGAATCCAATAAAGATAACGAACGGTACGGCTAATCTCGACGTCCACCTCATTGCCCCTCTTTTCGACGATGTTCAAAGGTCGGTTACGCCGTTCAATGACCAGAATGACGAACCCAACTCATTGGTTCTGTCGATAGCGGCAACAGACACCGTTGCCGATTTTGCGGTGCTCCTGATCCCTTCGGACAATTCGGTTTCGACGCCGTCGGTGAGCAAAGACGAGTACCCGTGGGGCTACACCGTCACGTTGGATTGGGGGGGAGATATCATAGATGTGTTTGTGCGTAACAAGGGCGGCGATCCCATAGCGTTGTCTATTCCGACAACCGCCGAGTTGGAGAGCGAGGGAAGCTCCGAAAGCGACATAGCCACCGTCGCGGCAGACCTATCGCTCACAACCGACGCAACGTTGGCCTTCGTTCAGATAAGAAGAAATAGATTACGCAGGTATCTCTTGGCAAACACGAGCGAATTGAGATTTAGAGGCAGACAGTATGTGAGTGTGACAAATGGCCGCCTGAGTTGTGGGCTGTCGGGTGATTTGATCCAGATCGATCGTTACGATGCCGACTTCACGTTTTACGCGCCATTCATAGACGACGTTTACTACAGGGGTCAGAAGATTAGCGTCATTTACCAATTGGGGTATATAACGCGGGACTGGAACACGGGCGTCGCAGGAGAAAACAGTCCCGATTTCTTCATCAGGGCCAATGCCTACCCCAACCCGTTCAATCCATCGACAACCGTGACGGTCGAGCTGCCAAAGCGGGCCGATGTGGAAGCAAACATCTACGACGCTCGGGGTCAGTTGGTGGACAGGCTTTGGCAGGGTGAGTTGCCACCCGGGACGAGCTCGCTGCAGTGGAACGGTACGAATCAATCTGGGGTCCAAGTGGCGAGCGGAGTTTACTTCCTCAAAATTCAGGCGCGAGGGATCGCCAGGACGTTGAAACTTGTTGTTATAAAATAAGTTGCTGGTTTCTCCCCTGCGCCGACAGGGGTCGTCACCCACTCATTTCTCTCCCCGCCAAATCACAGATTCGGTGTCCGCTTCGGATTCGGCGATACAATACAACACTGCATCTACGACCGCATCGGGCGCGTCGCCAGGCAGGTTGTGCGTGCTGTTCTCCACAAACACGAACCGCCCGCGTGTCGAAATCCGCGAGAGCTCTTCGCTCGATTCGCGCCAATAGCGCTGGAATTCGGCTGCCGACGCGCCAAATTCCGGGTTGGGTACTCCAGAAGCGATGACTACCAGCGGAAGATCTCCCAAAGATTTGATCGATCCCAGCAACGCCCAGCCGGATTCGAACATCATTTCGTGCTCCGACGCGACCGTTTCGAGAAACGCAGCTTGACGTTCGTTGCCGGCGGCGCTGGCCTGTTGGGCGTCGCGTCGGAATCCGGCCGTCATCTCCTCTGCCATCTCGTGCAGGTCGGGGAATCGTTCGCCTTTCATAAAACCGATTGGCGGCGGATCCAGAAGCACCAGCCCCGCAACCAAATTGGGGTGCTCGGCCGCGTAGACCATGGCGTGAACGGCTCCCAGCGAGTGTCCGACCACCACGTACGGGGGCTCGACCGGCGTGGCCACCAACAGGGCGGTTAGCTCGCGAACCACGCGATCGGCGCTCCTCGGCATTGGGCCGGGTTCACTCTGCCCGTAACCGGCGCGATCGTAGAGTACCACGCGCGTCTGTTCGGCGAGCACATCAACGACAGATCCCCAAACCCGTCCGGCGTCGCCGATACCCGGTTCGATAACCACGGCGGGGGCCCCGTCGCCGAACGTGCTTACGTAGAGGCGGTGCCCGCCGACGTCGACGAGCCGTCCCTCCGATCCGGGCGCTGCGTCGGATGCCGTGCCTAAAGGTTCAGTATCAACGGGCGGTGCGGTGGTAAGTTGTCCGCCTCGCGAGGTGGGCGGCCCGTCTCCGCCCTCACCGCAAGTTCGCATCAAAACAACGGTGACGAGGACGGCCGCCAGCGCGATGATCAGCACTACAATTCTCATGTTGTCCTCCCTAAAGGTATACCATCACTACGCACGGCGACGGGAGATGTTCGCGTCAAAAAAGGACTTGATGACGCCGCCCAGTGTACGGCAAAATGCGTTGTAACCAAAGGAGATATTCATGAAAAGATGGTGCTGGTTCATGGCTTTCATCGCGCTGGCGGGTTGGTCGGCGACGCTACAGGCGCAAATCACTCCCAACACGGGAATGTTGCTCACAAACATTTCCTATACCTACGCGCAACCGCAAAACTTCGACGAATCGCTCAAGGGCGCGGCGTTTTCTCTGATTTGGGAACAGGTGACGTGGGACCGGCAGATGTCGATCGGGTTTGGTGGAGGGTACGGGTCGAGCTGGTTCGACCGCAGCGACGATCAGTACAGCTTTACGCGCATCCCCTTTTACGCGATATTCAAGGGCTTATTCGGCCCCCCCAAATATACGGGCTATATCGGCGTCGGCCTCGGCGCGTCCATCGACCGGCTGGAAGTCTCCGGTGAAAACGGCGTCGAACGACGTGAGACCAAAGCGCCATTCTCCTTTATCGTCCCCCTTGGAATCTATATCGTTCCCAACCCGAAGCTCGGTTTTAACTTCAGCGTGAGCTATACGTGGTCGAACACCGATTTCCTGAATAACGGGTCGTTTTGGGCGGGCACGTTCGGATTGGTGTTTTTATTGGATTGATTAGCGTGCTGGCAAGATTTTCAGTGCCTTGATCACATTTTCGTCGCCGGGGTTGATCTCCAAACACCGATCCCAATATCGGCGAGCGTTTTTGAAATCTTTTATCCGGTAATACGAGTACGCGAGATTGTGGAGAAGTACCGGGTTGTCGGGTGAGTAGCGAAGTCCCTTCTTGTACTGGGCGATCGCCTGTTCGAATTTGCCCCTGCCCATATGAATGAACCCAAGGTCGTTGTGAGCCCTGGCGTGCTGGGGGTCCTCTTTCAACGCGCGCCGCAATTCCGACTCCGCCGCGATCATGTTCCCTTCGCGTTGAAACTGAGTTGCACGTTCGAGCGGGGTGAGTGGGATCGATTCGACACCGATTTCGTCTCCTTTGCTCTCATAGGTTGATTGCGCGGCCTCCATTGCCTCGCGCGCGGGCCGGTGTGTTGGTTGGTGCTCGAGCACCGCTTTAAACTGATCGATCGCACCGCTGTGAAACCCAATCTGCTGGTAGACAACGCCTAGGTAGTAGCGCGGCGCGGGGGCATTCGGAGACAGTTCAACTGCTTTTTTGAGTTCGACAACGGCTGTTTCAAGGTGCAAAGCCGCTTCTTGCGGTCGCTTTTGTGAGAGGTCGGCATGCGCCGTACCCACGATAGCGTGGCTGAACCAATAATTGCTTTCGGTGACTGTATGGTTGATCCAAGCGGCGGAGCCGACGCCCAGAACTACCGCGACGACCAACCAGCCAAACTGACGTTTCTTGAGCAATCCCGCTATGTTCCACAATCCGGCCGTCGCAAACACTATTAGGACCGGCGCGACAATAATGCGGTAGCGAGAAGTTACAAAAAACGGCACGACTGAACACATGTAGACAATCACAAACCCAAAATAAAGCCTCACAGATGGGGGTACTGGAGTTTTGCGGAGTTCGAGGAGAATGCCGACCAGAGCAAGTGGCGCGATGAGACCGAATCCGATGAAAATCCAACGGAGAGAAGGTGCATAAGTGTCGGCAATGAAGTACTTGTTGTGGAGGTTTGGAATTTCATAGTGGTTCCAAAATAAACGCATTTTCTTGAGCAGCAGGCGTGCCGTTTCCCCCGGATGCTGCGCCATAAAATCGAATGCACGCGACGCCCAATAATCGGATACTTCGGATGGTTTCATATCGTCTTTGCCAGTGGCTGCCTGGGCGGCCGCGCGAGAACTCTCATATAGACGGGAGACCTCGAGACCAGAACCGGAGGGCAGAGTGAGAAAACCGTTAGCTTCTGCGTTGTTACCGATGAACAAATTGACGCCGGTACTGCTGGAGACCAGCACAAAGTCGTCGGACACGACATAGTTGCGGATCGTGATCGGCAGAACAGCCAGAACGCACCCCAATGTAAACAGCATGCCGTGGCGCCATCGACTCAGAAGGAAGGGCTTACCAAATCCCGTAAAGATCCACAGAAGGCCGAACGGGGCAAAAACGAGTATATTCGGTCTTCCCAGGCCCGCCAGTCCCAAGCACACACCGGATACAAACGCAGTCCCACCGGCCAAAAATAGGCCGTCGCTGTGCCGCTGAGATGAGATGAGAAGCAAAAGAAACGCACACACGAAAAACAACTCTAACGTCGTCATCAGCAGCGTCCCGTCGTAGAACACCAGCGTCCCGTAACCCGCGGCCAAGAGGCCGGCGACAAACGCCTGATACCGATTCCTTCTGAATATCGCGCGCGTCATCGCATAGATCAGCACGCAAGTCAAACCGCCGATGAGAAGCTGGATTATCCGTATCAATGTAAAATTGACACCGAACGGCTTATAGACCGCCGCCATGAAGTACGGGTAGAGGGGGCTGCCGAGGAAGTACGCCTTAGACCCAAGAATGTCTCCTGACACGATCTCAACGGCACGTTTCTGATAGTGACTGGAGTCGCCATAAGGGCTGTCGAAGTACGGTACGCTTCGGTATTCGGATAGGTAGATCAGTCGGATCGTAATTGCGACAACAAAAACGATCAGAATTAAGTTTCGGTCTGTTCCAAGTGTGCGCACAAACCGGCCCGGACGGCCCCAGGGCTTATTACGCGACACTTTTGGTTTTCGGGATACTCGTCGTTTTGATACCATGATTGACAAGCCGGCGGTGTTATGTACAGACAGTGCTGACTCTCGTTAGGGGCTACTATCTGTCATCGCCCAGGCGCCGCTCAAGGGTATCAGTGGGGAGGTGTGAAAACAAATGGTGTTTTGAAGCTGGTTGTACCTTGAGGAATGGAAGGGAACTGCCAGCTGTGGATTTGGGAGAGGACACAGTTGGTCACTGCGGGCGAACCCATGTTGTCTTCGACGACGAATACGTCGCTGACCTTTCCGTTGGCCAGCACGGTGAGGTTAACGACCAGCTTGCCCCGCAGTCCCGGATTCTTCTTGAGCTCGTTGTCGTAGCAATACCGAATCCCGGGGGCGTACCGGCGCACCACGCTCAACAGCGATTCGTTACTGCGATACTGTCCGCGGCTACTGCCGCCGCCATTAGACCCGCCGCCGGAAAGCGTGCCCTGCCCGCCTTCCTGGACGGTAAGATCGGTGATGGCGGCAATGCTGATCCCGTCGCTTTCG
This sequence comes from uncultured bacterium, assembly GCA_965372335.1. Lineage (GTDB taxonomy): Bacteria > Krumholzibacteriota > Krumholzibacteriia > WVZY01 > JAKEHA01 > CBDVBX01. The sequence continues at coordinate 7,525 of CBDVBX010000139.1, forward strand.
ATGGCCGACGTGGAAACGTCGGCCGAGGAGAGGTTGGAGACACCGCCCACCGAGGCCACCTGATCGCTCGTTCGGCCGGAGCGTACGGTACGGCGACCACCTCGCCGGGGTTTACTCATGTCGCCGCTTGCGCCCTTATTCGATTTTTCGGACGCGGGCAACGATTTCGACAGGTCGTCTAACACCTTGTCGAGGGAGCCGGTGATTTGAGCCAGGTTCTGTGTCACTTCTTGTTGGGCTTTCTGTCTGCCTTTACTCCCCGTGTTCGACGTGACCTTGGGTTTGTCCAGCCGACGCCGGGGCGGCGGCTTCGATTTGGCGGCTTGCTCGGGTGGGGCTTCTACTTTGGGGGCTTGCAGGGTCACTTGCTCGGACGCTTTGGCCACGGGCGCCTTGATCGGAGACGTCACCGGTTGGGGCTTTTCCAGTATCAAGCGCGCGAAACGCTCGGGTATTTGTTCGACGGTGACCGGATCCAGCGGCGGCGCCGGCACCACAAAAACCACGATCAATACAATTAACCCCAGAATCGCCGACCCTGTGAAGCAGTTGCGCAAGGCGCGGTCCATGCGGCCCCAAATGGGCTGCTGGTATCGCTGTGTGATGCTGGATTGCGCGCTCGCCATACTAAGACGTTCCTATCACTGCCAGGGAGATGTCTTCGTACCCGCTCACGGTACAGGTGAACATGACGCGTTGTAGGATCGCGAAATTGATGTCGCGATCGCCCTGTATCGACACCTTTCCTTCGAACAACTCTTCGCCGCCTCGATACCGGGCGATCTCCTCCGCTTTTGCGCGGGCCTCGTCGAGTCGGGCCGCCAAGGATTCGATGAGCAGATCGGGTGACGCGACGACGGATGAGACCGAAGCAACCACGTCGCCGTCCATCATGACGGAGTCGTCGAATATGGCGATTACCACAGCGGCTCTAGGTGTCGTGTCACTGGACGACTCGGGAAGATCCACGCCGGGGATGGGTGTCATGACCTCGCCCTCGACGACGAAGCTTTTTAGCAAAAACAGCAGCAGCACCGTCAAAATGTCCATCATCGACGTCAGGCGCAGCGGTGTGTGGACGCTACGTATTTTTATCCTGCGGTTTCTTTTGCCGACCATATGATCTCTCCGCTCGTGTGTTCTGTCATTCCACACCCAACAGCGATACCGAAGGAAGTCCCGACTCTCGGGAGACATCCATCACTGCGACGATATCGCCGTATTGGGTGTCCGGTTGTGAAATGATCATGACGTCCTGGTTGTCCGGATGCGTGGCCACGACGTTGGCGAGTGCCGCAGCCAATTGAATCTCCGCGTCCGCGTCCGAACGAGCGATGACGCTCTTTTGGATCTTCCGCCCTTCCACCACGAAATAGTTGTCTTTGATGGTGATCGCCAGCGCGAGGTTTTTCCTTTTATTGTTACCCTCGTTTGCGTCAGCCGAGTCCGGCGGAGCCTTCATGTTGATCACGGTCACATTCAAGAAAACCGCAGAGATCAACAACATAGGGATCATCGCCACGAATAGATTCATCAACGGCATAATCTCCAAATCACTTTCTATGATATTTCGGTAACGTTTGCGAGTGCTAGTTCGCATGCAAATCGCCTCTGAGTTCGTGTGTGAGTCTTAAGCTTGTTGTTCCAAGAGGTTGGCCATTTTGCTTTTTGTGGGCGCAGCTTCTTTGGGTTTTGCCGGCGTTCTGTTGCTTATGGTCTGGATCAACCGCACGCTGGTTTCGTCGACGTCTTCGACTACCGTCTCGACTTTGCTAACCAGGAAACCGTGGAGGAGCAAAGTAGGTACGGCGACGATCAGTCCAAAAGCCGTGGTGTTGAGCGCCTGGGAGATTCCCGCAGCCAGAAAGGCCGACCGCTGCGCGGGATCGGCGGCACCCACGGCAGAAAAGGCGGTGGTGAGACCGAAGATCGTCCCTAGCAGTCCCAATAAAGTGGCCGAGTTGGCCAGCATGCTCA
>CBDVBX010000140.1:0-9497 GCA_965372335.1 uncultured bacterium
GCGACGACCGCGGAGGAGCCGTCGCATCCGGTGTTTACTTCGCCCGTCTGACCCGTTCCGACGGCGCCGCCACGCCGGTGTCGCGCAAGCTGGTGCTTCTCAAATGATTTATTGCGGCTTTGCGGGGGTCTCACCCTTGAGATGTTCGTCCAAGAATTCGCGGATTGCTTTGTAGCCCGTTATCCGGTTTTCCTTCTTCCTGAAACCGTGACCTTCATCGTCAAATACCACATATTCGACGGGTACGCCGTTTTTCTTCGCCGCCTCTACTATGTCGTCGGATTCGTGCTGGAGAACCCTGGGATCGTTGGCCCCTTGGAGGACCATTAAGGGCTTTTGGATATTTTCTGCGTGAAACAGGGGCGAAATCTTATGCAGCCGTTCCTTGTCGGTGGCGGGGTCGCCCATTTCTTCGTACAACGCCTCCTTGAAGGCCTCCCACCACGGCGGAATGCTCTCCAGAGTGCGCACCCAATTGGATATGCCGAACAAATCCACGCCGACCGCGAATACCTGCGGCTGAAACGTCAGAGCCGCGAGTACCATGTAGCCGCCGTAGCTGCCGCCTATGATTCCCACCTTCTCGGCGTCGACGTAACCTTGACCCACCAGGTAGTCTTTGGCGACGATGCAATCGGCGAGATCCACCTGGCCGTGCTTCTTGTCGTCCATTTTGTAGAATGTCTTGCCGTACCCAGAACTTCCCCGGTTGTTGACCGCGAGTATCACATATCCGTGATTTACCAGGTATTGAATGGTCGAACTGTACCCAATCCGCGATTGGCCCCCGGGCCCGCCGTGCACCCACACCAAAGCCGGGGCCTTGTCGCCTTGTTCGACGTTGTGGGGTTTATAGAGAATAGCGGGGATGTCCAGCCCGTCGAATGATTTGTAGCTAACGCGCTCCGCGTCGACCAGATCGTCAGAGGCAATTTCCGGATTCATGGAGTCGGTCAATTTGCGATACTTTTTGGTGGCAAAGTCATAAGTATACAAGTTGTTCGGTGATCGAGAGCTGTTGACGTAAAAGGTCATCAATTGTTCGCCTCGGGATATCTCAACCGAAGTGATGTTACCCGCCGGTAGATCGGGAAGGTCAACCGGTGTCATCGATGCGACATCGTCGATTCGAATCACGGTCTTCGCGTTCTCATTGATGCCGATTACACGGTATTTGTCATTACGTGACAGCTTAGCGTACATGAGGTCCCAGCCGGTCTCGACGACTGTTTCCGATCGCCCCGTGTCTATGTCGTAACGATTCAAACTCTTGAACTCTCTGCCTTTGTCGGTCAAGTAGTACAAACTCTTAGAGTCTTTACTAAACGCGGAAGGCGCAAAGCTGGCGTCTTCGTCTTCAGGTGTCAAAAGCGACAGCACGCCGGAGTCCCTATTGTAGAGGTACATTTCTGAGGCGTGAGTGGTGATCGCTTTTTCGAAGGCGAAGAATCGCTGATCGTTAGAAATCGGTCCTAAACTGTAACCGGCGTCATTCTGGTACGACAATTCGGCCTCGAAGGTGTCGATGTCCATTTCGTAAACATCCATGAATTTCGGATCCCGCTTATTGGAGCTAAAGAAAAAGCTCTTGTCGTCGTAGTTCCACGCTTCGAACGTGGATCGGGCGCCCTCCCACGGCGTGAGATCACGCACCGTTCCGTCTTCCTCGCGAAGATATATATGCCAAATTTCGTTTCCACCCTGGTCGCTCATCAAGAGGAGGCGCTGGTCGTGGGGGAAAAAGGAAATGACAAACACAGAGTTGCTGTCCGAAAATGTGATCTGTTTTGCGTCGCCGCCAGCAACGGGAATCATGTAAGCGTTGAATACACCGGACGCGTCGCTGGAAAAGGCTACGTACTCCTCGTCTGGCGTAAAAGTGCTGCCAAAAACACTCTTGGTATCCATGAACTGCTCAATGGTGTACTGTGGTACGTCCCGAGTTGTGGATGGTTGGCAAGCTGCAATAATGATTGCGGCGGCCACCAAGGCAAATGCGATGTGTCGTGATGTCACGACGGTCCCTCCTCGTGAATGACAAAATTGTAACTCCGCGCCATGTATGACTCGTATTCCGCATTTTAACAGACCCTCACCGAAATCGACATAGAAACGGCGACGCGGTCCTGGCATCGTAACATGCTGATATTACATAAGATAAGTCGCAGCGAAGCGTTGGGGATCTTCGCATGGGCAGATATTTCCCCTCGAGTAACAAACTCCCGTCAACGCGTGTGTGGTGCGAGTTTTGCGTAAAACCCGGTTTCCGGGAACCAATTTACTCTGGTGAACCCAACGCGGAGGATTCAAATGGGATATCGTAGTTATAAAAGACGGCGACTGTTGATAGACAAAACACAGTACAAGTTGCTGGGTGTATATCTGGTCCATTTCGTCGCCGTCCTCGTGATCGTGTTCAGTGCCCTGGTAATTGTGTTCACGCGGCAGCTCGAGCACAGCAGCCTCACTGCCTTTCAGAGGCAAGAAGTCGCGGCGAAGATCATGTGGTTCTACGGGCAAATGTGGCCTTTCATGTGGGGCATTTTTATGTTGCTGTTTATCCACTCAATTTACGTCACGCACAAGATAGCGGGTCCTTTGTATCGAATCCGCGAGGTTCTAAAAATGGTGAAGCGCGGCAACCTCACCGCCAAGGTTAAGCTCCGCAGCGGGGACTACCTCCGGGCGGAAGAGCAGGCGGTCAACGAAGCGATCCAATCAATACACGACAAAATCGAAGGCCTGCGAGAGAACACCAGTACGTGCACGTCGACGTTGGTCGAGCTCGGAAGGGCGCTCGAACACGGTTCATCCGAACAGACCGAACAACGGTTCAACGACTTGAGTTCGCAAATCGACGGGTTGCGTAATTCGCTCGGATACTTCAAGGTAACCGGCGGGGGGGCCGACGCCGACCGGGTAGTCGATCGCGAAGCGACGGTAGAAGATCTCAGCCCGGTCGCCTGATCTGTAGTCGCCGCAACGACATCGGTAGATGGGGCAGGGCGGCGTGGTCTGGCCACGCGGCCCTGTTTTTTGGGGGGATATTACTTGTTGACACGAATGTTGTTTCAACATATATTATTTTCAGGAGGCATCGACGACGCCCATGACGATCAAAAACGAACTCAAAATGCGTGAAATCCAAAGCCTCGCACAGGAGGCGTTCTTAAACGTGTGGCGGACGCAAGATCGGTTGATGTCTGATTTCGCCCAGCTCTACAAAGAGCACGAGCTTTCGGTCGCACAATACAACGCATTGCGAATCCTTCGCGGCGCGGGAGCGGTCGGCTTGTCGTGCCAGGGGGTGGCCGAGCGCATGGTGGCACGCGTCCCGGACATCACCCGGCTCTTGGACAGATTGGAAGTCAGGGGGCTGGTATCGCGTGAGCGAGACCGGGAAGACCGGCGCGTCGTTGTGGTGCAGGCGACGAAAAGCGCATTGAGACTGTTGGCCCAATTGGACGAGCCCGTGTTGAACACGCACAAAAGACAATTCCAGAACCTCACCCGCAGTGAACTGCGGCAGTTGAATCGTTTGCTTGTCAAAGCAAGAGCGCAGGGAGGGAGTAGAGACGAGGAGGACCCGAGATGATCCGTATTAGAAGAGCAGAAGAACGCGGTCACGCCAACCACGGTTGGCTGGATACGTACTTTACGTTTTCGTTTTCCGGTTACTACGACAAGAATCACATGGGATTCAGGTCGTTGCGGGTAATCAACGATGACACGATCGCTCCCGGACAGGGTTTCGGTGCGCATCCGCACGAAAATATGGAGATAATTACCTACATTATCCGAGGCGCTCTGGCGCACAAGGACAGCACCGGCGGCGGGTCGGTGATCCGCCGGGGAGACGTACAACATATGAGCGCCGGCACGGGTATCGTTCACAGCGAGTTCAACGATTCCAGCGAGGACCCGGTTCGACTCCTTCAAATATGGATCGAACCGGCGGAGCCGGGAATCGAACCTGGTTACGAAGAGAAGAATTTCTCGGACGACGACAAACGGGGCCGCTGGCGGTTGATTGCATCCTCGGAGGGCCGCGACGAATCGCTCATCGTTCGCCAAGATATTAATTTGTACGCGACGGTTCTTGGTCAAGGCGACTCGGTACAACACGACCTCGCAACCGATCGTCACGCGTGGATTCAAGTTGCAGACGGCGACGTGGTACTCAACGGCGAACGGTTGAAAAGAGGAGACGGAGCTGCGGTGAGCGGCGAAAAACGGCTCGTACTCGAAGGCGTCGACGACGCGGAAGTGTTGTTGTTCGATCTGGCATAACCAAGAGGCAGAAGATTGTGAAAGGAGACGATTTGAGATGAAGAAAGCATCGACAGACTTTGAAATACTAGAAGTGATTGCAGAACGGTGGAGTCCTTACGGTTTCGATTCGAAGGGGGTACCCGTCGGCGACCTGCTTTCGCTGTTCGAAGCGGCGAGGTGGGCGGCGTCCTCGTTCAATGAACAACCGTGGCGGTATATTGTGGCGACGAAAGACGACGCGGATGAGTTCGAGCGCATACTGTCGTGTCTGACGGACGCCAACCAATCGTGGGCCAAAGCCGCACCAGTTCTGGCGCTCGGAATAGCCAAGCTAACCTTCACGCAAAACGGCAAACCGAATGGCGCGGCCATTCACGACTTGGGACAGGCGTCGGCCACGTTGACACTCGAAGCAACCGCGCGCGGGCTGTCCGTCCACCAAATGAAGGGGATCTTGCCGGATCGGGCGCGCGAGCTGTTCGGCGTACCCGAGGATTTCGAGGTGGTTACGGCGATCGCGATCGGATATGCCGCCGACCCGGAGTCGCTTCCGCCCGATGCAAAGAAAACAGACACCACGCCGCGCCAACGTAAGCCCATAAGTGAGATTGTCTTCGGCGGCGAGTGGGGGAACCCCTCCAAGCTGGCTGAATAATCTTGGCGACGCGGCCCGCCCGGATCGCACGGGTTCGGCGCGAGCTGCTGACGTCAGACCCGCCACACGGTGTCGATCACGGTGCCGTCTACCCACTTGATGACGGCAACCGGTTCGTCCGCAAGCTTTGGTAATTCTGGTTTGCCGCCCAAGATGTTTTCGATTTCGTCCTTGATCTCTTCGATCGGGCGAATTGGCAAGTCGGAATCTTTAAGCGTTTCTATCAAGTCGGTTCTTCGCGGGTTGATGGCGATACCCCGTTCGCAGGCGACCACGTCGATCAATTCGCCGGGGCCGGTGACGGTGGTCACCCGGTCGACGATCACCGGAATGCGGTCGCGGAAAGATGGCAGCGCCAGAATCGTACACCCCGACGTGAGACAATTTTGCCAGCCGCCGATCCCGTGCAGCAGCATCCCGTCGGAGTGCGTGTTAACGTTGGCGTTGAAATCTATGTCCACTTCGGTAGCACCTAGAACGACGGCGTCGACCATGCTGGCGAAGTTACCTTTGCCGTGGTAGTTGTACGAGGTAAACGGCGACGTCGCTACGTGGCGTGGATTTGATCCGATCGACTCGACGCCGGCGAGATCGAACGTCTGGCCGTCTAGGATATAGTCTGTGAGACCCTCTTCCAGCATGTCCACCAAGAACTGCGTCGACCCGCCTCGAACGAAGCGCGCTTTTACGCCCGCCTTCTTCATCATGTTTTTCAGATGCGCGACAAACGCGAGCGCAATTCCTCCGGCACCTGCCTGAAAAGAGAAACCGTCGCGCATGATACCGCTGTCGTGCATGAAGCGCGCGACGTGCTCGGCGATCAACTGCCGTTCGGGACTCTTGGTGATTTGAGTCGTTCCCGACACGATTTTCGAAGGGTCGCCGATCGATTTGACTTCGACCACGTAGTCGACATTGTTGCCCTGAATCTGCCAGGGGATACAAGGGAAGGGAACCAGGTTGTCGGTGACCACAATCACGTGGTCGGCGTAAATAGAGTCGGCCAGGGCGAATCCCAGCGAACCGCAAGCCGACGGTCCATGCGAGCCGTCGGCATTGCCGAAAGCGTCGGCGGTGGGGGCGGCGATTACGGCGATATCGATTTTGACCTCACCGTCTTGAATCGCCTGCCAGCGGCCGCCGTGAGAACGCAGCACGCCCAGACCGCGCATTTTGCCGCGCGAGCAGTACGCCCCCAACGGTCCGTTCATACTGCCCTCGATGTGGTGCACCACGCCGCTGTCCATCAAGTCTATTACCGGTTCCTGGCAGGGAAAAGACGCGCTGGGAAACCACACCAGGTCTTTGGCGCCCAACTCGCCGGCCGCCTGGAGGGCGGTTAGCGCGACCCGGTCGCCATTTCGTAGATGGTGGTGGCTGGAAATCACCATGCCGTCCTTGAGCCCGCATTTCTTTAGCGCGGTCTTCAGGTCGGCTACGCGCTTATCGCCGTTGCTCGGGAAGTCTTTGCAGGACCGAACCGGCGGTGCTTGTTTGTGCGCGGTCGGTTGAAATTTGCCCACACCTTTAAACGGCGTTTGTTCGCGACCGCTGACCACCAGGGGGACCTTTCGGCCGACGGCGTTTACCGCGAATTCGTACTTCTCACTCATGTATATGCCTCCGCTTTTATATGACGATTATTCTCCCGCTGTGTCTGGAACCAGGCCGCTCTTCCGTGCCAGGTCGACGAGACGCTGTGCTCGCAGAACGACCGGCGGGTCGATCATACGGGTCCCCATACTTACCACGCCCAGTCCCTTTGCCTTAGCCTCATCGAAAGCCGACACGATTTTGAGCGCCTTTTCGATCTCCGCTGCAGAGGGCGCGAACGCTTCGTGTATCGGCCGGATCTGTCTCGGGTGAATACATCCCATTCCCTCGAAACCCATTGCGCGTGCCCGCATCCCCCACGTTTTCAAACCGTCGATGTCGCCCACGTCTCCGTACACCGAATCGATTGCCTGGATGCCGGCGGCGCGCGCGGCGTTGACCAAGCGTTGGCGCGCGAACAGTGACTCGGCACCTTCCTTGGTCTTGCGTACGCCGAGGTCTGCCGTGAAGTCCTCCAGTCCGATCGTGAGCGCGGCCACAGTGTCGGTGGCAGTAGCAATTTCGTAGGCGTTTTCGATGCCCAGCGCCGATTCCAGAATGGGCATTAGCCAGATGGTTTCGCCGCCCACGCGCTCTTGAATTTGCTGGATTCTGTCCTGCACGTCTGCGACCTGCTTTGCAGTTTCGACTTTGGGGATGAGGATCAGGTCTGGAGATTCTGGTACGATTTCCTCTAAGTCATCAAACCCGAGCGGAAGCTGGTTGATCCGCACCATTCGTTCGGCCCCCATAAAATCGACGCAGCGCAGCGCGTTTCGGACCAGGATCCGCGCGGCGTCTTTTTCATCGGGATGGACCGAGTCCTCGAGATCGAGGATCACGCCGTCGGGCGCGTGGATCCCTGCGCTAACGGCGAACTTGGGTTCGTTGCCCGGTAAATACAACCTCGACCGTCGTAACCGGTCTTTGGCCGACGGGGCGTCCGGTAGAACAGCTGTTCGGTCAGGAAGCGCCTTGCCGCTGTATCCCGCACGGCGCGCCGCGGTCTCCACTCGCGCGGCGATGACATAGGGTAACGCGCCCTTATCCGCCATCTCGACCCTTGCGTTATCGACGCCGAGTGTCTTTAGGGTCGATTCTGTGCATGCTCGAATCGAGTCGCCGTAAAACACGCCGACCTTGGATTCGAGCGCGATATCGATTCCGCCGGAATCCGTCACTCCTATAGAAACATAAAGATCAGACCTGACCCCGTCCCCCGAACGACCGGCGGAGGCAGTCGCTTTCGCCCCTGCGGCCTTTTTGTCGTCCTTCCCGGACATTTCCTCCTCCTTAGTGAAGATTCCCAAGATAATTTGATTTCGAAGATCAGAAATAATAGCACATACGCTCCGGCTTGTGCCATGATAGCCTTATATGGAGACCATCGGTTCGAGCCGTACCGTACTCACCGTATTGCTGTTCGCCACATTGGCCGCTCTCGCCGCCGTGCTCGGTACGCTTCCATTCCATCGCAGTCGTCCGGTGCCCGACATTGTCGTTGGCTTCGCGTACGCTTTGGCATCCGGTTTGATGCTGGGTGCGGGCTACATCTTGCTAACGGCGGGATTGGAGCGAAAAACTCTACCCGTCTTGGCGGGCGCGGGCCTGGGTGTGATGTATACTTTTTGGACGCACCGATATTCGGGAGTGACCGAGATCACGGCCGAGCCAGCGGAGCGACGCGGTCCCGGATCCGTCATCGACATTGTTCTTTTGAACTCGCTTCATTCGGCGTCCGAGGGCGTGGCGATTGGTGTAGCGATGGTGGTCGGCGTGAAGATGGGCATTTTCATCGCGGTTTCGCTTGCCGTACACAATATTGCGGAATCTATGGTGTTGACAGATGTCGTCCGGGCGGGCCGAACGCCGCCGCCTCGTGCGGCCGGGCTGGCCATCGTCACAAACCTCCCGCAGATACTGCTGGCTGTTGTCGCGTTTGGGGTCGCACAGACAGTTCCCGAGTTCGAGGTGTGGGGTTTGGGCTTCGCCGCCGGTGCGATGGTTTACCTGGTTTTCACGGAGCTGTTGCCACACGCGTACGAGCGGACCGGGCGGACGCGGATCGCGATCGTGGTCAGCTCGGCAACCGGAGTGATTGTGCTGCTGAAGGGGTTTTTGGTGTAGGGGTTCATGCGATGACCGTCGAATCAATCCTTGTGGTGTTTATCCTCGGCCTCATCACCGCGCTGGCTACCGGCTTGGGCGCGCTGCCGTTCGCATTTCTGCCACAGATATCGAAAAGCACCGCCGCCCGCGTGAACGCCGTGGCAGCCGGCATGATATTGGGTGCCAGTTCCGGATTGATTATCGAGGGATCCGAATACGGCGCCTGGCAAACGCTCCTGGGAGCCGGTGCGGGAATGGGATTTGTGCTAGCAGGCGAGCGTCTGTTGGCGTCCAGGGCCGATGTAAGTTTTGGTCAGTTGAGCGGACGGGGTGCCAGACAGATCCTGCTGCTGCTGGTAGTAATGACGATTCATTCGTTTACGGAAGGTGTAGCGGTTGGGGTCGCTTTCGGTGGCGGCAAGAAGCTGGCTACGTTGATCACGATTGCGATCGCAGTACACAACATACCGGAAGGCCTGGCCATCAGCACCGTGATGCGCGCGCGTGGCGCGAGTGTGTTGAAGTGCGCTGGCTGGAGTATCTTCTCCTCGCTGCCCCAGCCCCTCATGGCCGTGCCGGCGTTCGTTTTTGTCGAATTGTTCGAGCCTTTTTTGCCGTACGGTCTGGGATTTGCCGCGGGTGCGATGGTATTCATGGTGTTCCTCGAGTTGATGCCTGAGACGTACGAAGGTACCAGCAGATCGACAGCCGGATTATTGGTAAGCGCCACGTTGGGACTCATGATCATGTTTCAGTTGTTTCTGTAATTCTCTCGAATAACCGCGCGCGCGCACCGTTAAAATGTTTATCGAGTTTTCTTGACAGAATTGTGACACGCGTTTTCGGCATAACTCAAAAGAATGTTAAT
>CBDVBX010000141.1:0-9492 GCA_965372335.1 uncultured bacterium
ACCGGCACGGGGGACGTGACGCTCACACTCCCAGCCGATTTCTCGGCGGAGTTCGACATCGACCTCGGTTATACGCGCAACAGCCGGCGGGACTTCGAGATCAAGAGCGACTTCAAGATCGACCTGGAACACACCGACGAGTGGGACTCCAGAAACGGCAGTCCCAGGAAGCACATCTATGGTACCGGCGCCATCAAGGGTGGTAAGCACAAGATCAAAATCAAAACCACCAACGGCGACGTCCGCATCATCAAAAAATAGGCCGCAAGGCGGCGGGGAGCGTTCGCCGCTCCCCGCCCAAGCCGAGCGATCCCCATACGCACTCGACTAACGGAGATATTCCAGACAACATCATCGCGATCTCGTGATTGTTCGGCTCTTCTGTCGCTCGGAACGTTTGTCGTTGTCAAGTTCCCCGATGCCTGTATACTTAGCTATACCTAAATCTCCCGAGACCAGCCCACGGTTTCTCTCAGAAAGCGAGGCAAATATGGCACTGAGACTAGGAGATACTGCGCCGGACTTTACTCAGGATTCGTCGGAAGGCACTATCAACTTCTACGAGTATCTCGGTAACTCGTGGGGAGTCCTCTTCTCCCATCCTGCCGACTTCACTCCGGTATGCACAACCGAACTTGGCAGGGTAGCCAAGCTCAAGGGTGAGTTCGAAAAACGAAACGTAAAAGTCATCGGTCTTTCCGTCGATCCTGCGGATTCCCACGAGCGGTGGATCGAGGACATAAACGAAACGCAGGGCATCAAGATGAATTTTCCCGTCATCGCCGACCACGACCAGAAAGTGTCACAACTCTACGACATGATTCATCCGAATGCCGACGACACCATGACCGTGCGATCGGTATTCATTGTCGACGCGGATAAGAAAATCAAGCTTGTCATCACTTATCCCGCGTCCACCGGTCGGAACTTCGACGAGATACTGAGGGTCATCGACTCGCTCCAGCTCACGGCGGACTACGGCGTGGCCACGCCTGTGGACTGGAAGGACGGCGATGACGTCGTAATCGCACCGGCAATCCAGGAGCCGGCTGAACTGAAGGCGAAGTTCCCCAAGGGGTATACCGTCGTAAAGCCGTACCTCAGAATCACGCCACAGCCGAACAGGTAGACGCCGTGGATAGTCACCGTTCTACCCCGGAGATGACCGCCGAAGAGTTGGTGCGGAGGATCGAGGCCGGGGAGGAAGTCCACGTTCTCGACATCAGGGCGCCCTTCCGGCTGGAGAACGGAATAATCGACATCGTGCCTGGGGAATGGTTCCACAACGTCCGGGGATCGGAAATTCTGAAGCTGGAAGACCCCGTGCAAACAGGACTCCCCCGTGGAGCACCCGTAGCCGTCGTGTGTGGGCACGGCAAAGATAGCGGCGTGGTCGCCGAATACCTGAACGCTCGCGGCTTTCAATGCGCTTCGCTTGTCGGTGGAATGGTTGCCTGGATGGGGCTCACGGTTCCGCGGGAACTAGAGCCCCCTCCCGACTGCGACTACTGCATCCAATTCGACCGCGTCGGCAAAGGCGCTCTGGGCTACGTCATCGTGAGTGATGGAGAGGCGCTGGTCGTCGATCCGCCCCGGCAGACCAGCGCGCTCCGCGAAGTGATCCGCAGCTACGGGGCAACGGTGGTCGGCGTGGGAGATACCCACGTGCACGCCGACTACGTCAGCGGCGGTCCCGGACTGGCGCGTGACTTGGACGTACCGTACTACTTGCACGCTGGAGACGCCGTTTACCCATACGACGGCACCCCCGGCAACATCGACTTCGAGGCCGTCGAGGATGGTAGCAGAATAAAGGTTGGCCGCGCGCGCGTGGAGATAATCCACACACCCGGGCACACGGACGGAAGCGTTTGCTATCGACTGGGGGACAGCGCTGTTCTTACCGGCGACTTCATTTTCGTCGACTCGGTCGGCCGGCCGGACCTGGCCGGCAAAGCTGAGGAGTGGACTCAGACGCTCTGGCGGAGTCTGGAACGGGCACGCGCGGAATGGCCTTTGAAAGTCCGGGTTTATCCCGCGCACTACTCGTCACCGTCAGAACGCAATCCTGACCGATCGGTGGGCAAGACGTTCGAAGAGCTGCGGCACTCCAATTTCCCTCTGACGATGGGTGATCGCGAGAGCTTCACGGAATGGGTATTGAGCAAGACGGGCGCGTTCCCCGACGCTTACCGGCGCATCAAGGGGATCAACGTCGGTTTGGAGGCCCCCGGAGAAACCGAGTTGGACGAACTCGAGGCCGGCCGTAACCAGTGCGCCCTGGGTTGAGTAATCTCGACTACCTTTAGGTGCGCAAGATTTGAAGTCGTTGGTCCGCCTCCCAAACCTGATCTACTACCACCACCTAGGTTAATGAGTTGCGTCGCCCGAACGCAGCGGCTAGACTGGGCACGGGGGTCGTATGATCGGCAAGACAGTATCCCACTACAAGATCCTGGAAAAAATCGGCCAGGGGGGCATGGGTGTTATCTACAAGGCGGAAGACACCCGGCTCAAGCGCACCGTAGCGCTCAAATTTCTTCCGCCCCACCTCCTTGGCAGCGGCGCCGAAAAGGCGCGGTTCATCCACGAAGCACAGGCCGCAGCCGCGCTCGACCACCCCAACATCTGCACGATCTACGAGATCGACGAAGCCGAGGGACAGACGTTCATCGCGATGGCGTACGTCGACGGCGTCTCGCTCAAGAACAAGATCGAAGACCGGCCGCTCGCGCTGGATGACGCTATCCGCTACGCGATACAAATCGGCAGGGGACTGCAGGAGGCGCACGCCAGAGACGTCGTTCACCGCGACGTCAAAAGCGCGAACGTCGTCATCTCCTCCAAAGACCACGCCGTGGTCATGGATTTCGGCCTGGCCAAGCTCAAGGGGCAGACCCGCCTGACACGCGAAGGCACCACGGTGGGTACTGTCGCCTACATGTCGCCGGAACAGTCGCGCGGCGAGGACGTCGATCGACGCTCGGACGTGTGGTCGCTGGGCGTCGTCTTGCACGAAATGCTCACGGGCCGGCTCCCCTTCAAGGGCGAGCACGAGGCCGCGATCGTCTACTCGATCCTCAACGAAAACCCCGAGCCGGTGACTGCGCTCCGGTCGGGCGTGCCCATGGACCTGGAGCGCATCGTAAACAAGGCGATGTCGAAGGACCCGCAGGATCGCTACCAGTCCGTAGGCGAGATGCTGGTCGACTTGAAGTCGGTACAGAAGGGACTCCGACCGGCCGCGCCCTTGGGTACGGGGCCGCACAGACCCGCGAAATGGCGGGCGATTTTCGGATACGTGGTGGGCGCAATCGCCGTCGCCGGGATCGTGTTCGCCTTGTATTCGTGGATGGAGAGCCGGCGCGACATCGCCGAGTCTCCGGGTGTCCCGGATCGAACGGCGGTGGCGGTGCTGCCGTTGGACAATCTGTCGAACGATCCTAACCAGGAATACTTCGCCGATGGAATGACGGAAGCATTGATCACTCAATTAGCCCAGATCGGCGCGCTCAAGGTGATATCGCGCACATCGGTGATGCAATACAAGGACACGACCAAACCGCTCAAGGATATCGCGCGGGATCTGAACGTGGGCTCGATTGTCGAAGGATCGGTGCTGCTTGCCGGCGACCGCGTGCGTATCACGGCCCAGCTGATCGACGCCACGACGGACGAGCACCTATGGGCGGCCAGCTTCGACCGGGATATCAGCGACGTCCTGGCCATCCACAGCGAGGTCGCAAGAGCGGTGGCGGACGAGGTGCGCGCGGAGTTGACGCCGCAAGAGACCATCCGCCTGGAGCGCACACAAAGCGTGGATCCGGCGGCATACGAGTCGTACTTGAAGGGGCGTTACTACTGGAACCGGCGCACGGAAGCCGACATCCAGAAGAGTATTGATTATTTCCAACAGGCGATCGAGATCGATCCCGGCTACGCGGAGGCGTACGCCGGAGCGGCGGCGGCATACCTGGTGATGCCAACGCACTCCGCGGTTCATCCCCGGGAGGCGTATCGTCGAGCGAGGGAATTGGCGGAGAATGCGCTCGACTTGGACCGCGGCCTTGCCGAAGCGCACGCGGTACTGGGCGGCATCGCAACAGAGTACGACTGGGACTGGGACGAGGCGGAGAGGCGGTATGAGAGAGCCATTGCACTCAACCCCAATGACGCGACCGCACACCAGTGGTACGCCGAGCATTTGCACGCGATGGGACGGCTCGACGAGGCGATGGAGGAGATCAAAATCGCGAGGCGCCTGGATCCGCTTTCGCTGATTATCGGCACCGTGTACGCGGCCATCGCGTACAACGCGGTAGGGTTCGAGGAGTCGAAGCTGGAACTCGACCGGGTACTGGAACAGGAGCCCGACTTCCCAATCGCGTGGGCGATGCTTTCGACCGCCTGTGCCGCGGAAGGACTGCACGATGAAGCGGCCGCCGCGCTATTGAAATACCTGGAGTTGTTCGGCGTGAGGCAAGATCGTATCGAATTATTGCAGGAGTCGTACGCCCGCGGCGGCTTTGAATCGTTCTACAGAACCCTGATAGATTTCCTGCGGCTCCGGGCGAAAACGACATACGTCACGCCGAATAAGTTTGCTACCAGTTACGTGTTTCTCAACGAATCGGATTCCGCGTTCTACTATATGGAGATGGCGTACCGTGACAGATCGTTGTTCTCGATCAAGGCCTGGCCTCCTTATCATCGCCTGAAATCTGATCCCCGGTACGCCGATCTGCTCCGCAGGATGAACCTGCCGCAGTAATCACCCCTGAACACGCGTATGTACCACCGCCCAGCGTAAAAGCAACCACGCGGTGTTGCGCTTTGAAAGAGATGGCGACGATATCGGCAAGCGCGGAGAAAAGCCGACCAGAATAGATTGCTCGAAAAACGGTTTCACAGTAACGTTGATGCGATGATGAAATCCACGAGAAGAAAGATGTCGTTCTGAATGGCTGGCAGCCCACACCCGATTTCGACGGCGTTTTGGACCTACGTCATTCCCATGATCGCCACTCGCGCCATGAGGATCAGCCTGGTGCTCTTTGTGGTGTTCAGCGCCGGCGTGCTGCTCTTGTTCATGAGCGGATTGATCGCGTCCGGGTTCGTGACCAACGCGTTGCTGGGCATGCGTCACTTCCTCGTAATGGTCGGGGTTCCGGTGGGAGCAGTGCTGCTCTCCGAGATACCGGTCCGCGACGGGATCACCCACCGAACGCTGCTCTACCCTTTGCTCGGTCCCGTGCCACGCACCACGCAAGTGTTGGTACGGGTCACGGTCACCGGTGCCATCCTCGCCATCGGCAGCGGCGGGTTGTTGCTTCTCATTCGGGCCCTGCTTCAGGATGGCTTCGGGTTCTTCCCGCGTGAACTCCTCGCTGTTACTCTGGCCGCGTTTGCGTATGTGACGATGTTTGGGCTCGTTCACCTCTATAATCGGCGCGGGCTCATAGCCGGACTGGTCATCCTTTTCCTTTTTGACATACCGCTGGGCAGGCTCCCGTTCTCGCTGCGCAACGTCTCGCCGTCTTATCACATGGGTGTCATCGCGGACCAACAGGACAGCCTGCAGTTACCGATCTCTTTCGGACACCCCGCGACCTCGGTGACGGTGTCGGCTTTGATCCTGCTCGGTGTCGCCATCGTTTTCGGCGTAGCCATCGCGGTTGGATTCAAAAGGAAAAACCTGGGTGATCTATGTTGATGCGGGAGGCTGAATAGTGAACGAACCGTGGATCCAGCTGGACAACGTGCACCTTTCGCGCGGCGGACGCCGGGTTCTAAACGGCATCACGTCCGAGCTCTCGGGCCGCGCCATCGGTCTGGTAGGCGCCAACGGGGCGGGGAAGTCCACGCTCATCGGCGCGCTGCTCGGTGTGCTCAGAGCAGACACCGGAACCATCCGGGTGCTCGATCTCGATCTGCCCGGCCAGGCCATGCAAGTAAGGGCGCGGGCCGGGGTCATGGCCGAGCAGGCCGGCGTCTTTCCGGGAGGGTCCGGTGTGGACGCGGTGGTCTTTGCCGCCATGCTCAGCGGACTCGCGCGCCGCGAGGCGCTGCGCAAAGCGCACCGGGCACTCGACGCACTCGACGTGGGAGAAGAGCGCTACCGTCCGGTGCGCGAGTTCTCCACCGGGATGCGGCAGCGTTGCAAACTGGCCATGAGCCTGGTACACGATCCCGAGATTCTCATTCTCGACGAGCCCACGGTAGGACTGGACCCGCCCGGCCGCACCCAACTGCTCACACTCATTCGGGATCTCCGCAACGAGGGTCGGCGCATTCTGGTGAGCACGCACATTATGCAGGACGCAGACTTTCTCTGTGATGAACTCCTTTTGCTCGAGGCGGGCACCGTGGCTTACTCCGGACCGATACGCGATCTGGTCGATAACGGCATCGGCGTGGTGGTGGCAACGGGCGAAGGGCTGGATGCACAATTCGCAGAGGCGCTCGCGAGGTGCGGGTACAGTATCCGCGGTCAAGACGCCGAGCGCATCTCGTTCGAGCCGAACGACGACCACGAGCTGCGCGAGTTTTGGCGGTTGGCTGCCGAGCGGGGAGCCGAGGTGCGCGCGCTGGGACGGGATCTACCGTCGCTGGAGAGCGCCGTGATACTGGCGATGGAGAATGCTCATGAACGGTGAGTCGCGAACACCGACATCGGCCAACGTTATCGCCGCCATCGCACGGCGTGAAATCACAATGGCGGCGCGGCGCCGGCTGGTCAAGTTGCTCTTTCTGGGCAACCTGATTCCACCGCTTGCGATGGCAATCATACTGATCGTGAATATGGCAGCTCGGGGTGTCGGCGTTGAAAACCTGGGATGGGATCCTCTGGTCCGACTTCTCCAGGTCCAAGCCGGACCCGTTTTGCTTCTTGCCCTGGGCATCGGCACTCCCCTCGTGGCCCGAGACCGAAGCGAAGACGTGTTGTTCCTCTATGCCACGCGCCCGGTGACGCCCTGGTCTTATACGCTGGGCAAAATGCTTTCGGTCGCCCTCCCCGCGGTGGCGCTTCTCGTCATCCCCGGAATACTCATGGCGATCCTGCGCGCGGGTCTCATGGAGGAATTCGGCCTGCTCGACTCGGTCACTCTGATCGCCAAGGTCGTGGTCGCGGCGGCGTTGATGGCGTGGGCGTACACGGGGGTGTCGGTCGGTCCCAGCGCGGCCACCAAGAAGGCGCGTTGGGCGCTCTTGCTGGCGTTCATGTGCTTCGTGATCCCGAGTGCGGCATCTCAGATTATCTGGGGCCACGGCGGCTACGCCCTCGACCCCAAGCACGCGGTCGACGACGTTATCGCCGCGCTCTTCGAGAACGACGGCGCCGTCTACGGATTGGTGGGGGCGTTTTCGCTCGTGGTCTGGGGTGCGCTGGGTTCGCTCGTCACGGCAGCGCGGGTACGCCGGGAGATGATACCATGACCGGGCCACGGACGAATCCCAACGACGGGCGGCCCGGTCGCTCCGGCCCCGATGCAGACGTAAAGGCCGCGCTCGAGGGCGTGAGTGTTTTTTACGGGGAGGTGGTGGGCCTCAGCAAAGTCGATCTCGAACTGCGGCCGGGAATCACCGGTGTGGTGGGTCCGAACGGGAGCGGCAAGACTACGATGATGCGTGTGATGGTCGGTCTTATCGATCCCACGGAGGGGCGGACACGAGTCCTGGGCCGCTCGCCATTTCTGGATGCAAAGGTACGCTCACGCATTACCTTCGTTCCCGCCAGCGAGAATTTT
The DNA here is from genome assembly GCA_965372335.1 of uncultured bacterium. Taxonomy (GTDB): domain Bacteria; phylum Krumholzibacteriota; class Krumholzibacteriia; order WVZY01; family JAKEHA01; genus CBDVBX01. Next base: position 7,749 of record CBDVBX010000141.1, read on the forward strand.
TATCCCGGCCTCACCGGTCGAAAGAATCTCGAGGTTGCGTTCATGGCGCAGGGCCGGGACCGTAGCGAGGCTCGAAAGCTGGCACAGAAAGCGTTGGAACTGGTTGGCCTGGTGGAGGAGGGCCGGCGCGGGTACGCCACCTGGTCGCGCGGCATGCGCCAGAGGCTCAAGCTGGGACTGGCCCTGGCGGGCGATTCGGAAGTGGTGCTGCTCGATGAGCCCTTTCTCGGCGTCGATCCACCCAGCCGGAACGCGTTGCGCCAGCATGTCCAGGCCCTGGGCGAGCAGGGCCGCACGGTGCTTGTCTCTTCGCACGTGCTGCACGAGGTCGAAGCGTTGACCGACCTGGTTGGCATCCTCGCCCGCGGGCGTCTCCTCGGTTTCGGAAAGGTACACACGCTCGTTCGCCAAATTCGCGACGATCACCCCCACCGGGTGGTGTTGCACGTCGATGATCCGCGCAAGCTGGGGCAGGCGTTGCTCGGTCTCTCCCACGTCGAAGAGCTCAAGATCGTGGGGCCGGAGGCACTCGAGTTTGTGACCGTGCGTCCCGAGTCTGCCTACCGAGAACTGCCAGGCCTGGTAGTGAAAACAGGGGTGGTGGTGCGACGGGTGGAGTCGCTGGATCACTCTCTGGAAGCAGCGTTCACCCACGTCACCGCGGTGGGAAGCCGTCGGCTATAATCGCAAAGTCGCCGGCGTGCACCGGCGGGATGAGCGGCGCGGCCCGCGTTCAAGAAGGACTGAGAATCGGCTACGATGAACCAATGGGCGGTGTTGAGGGAGATAGCATCGATTGTTCGATAGGCGCCACTGTGGTAGGTTGAGGGCAGGACGCCAAAAATAGCGTTCGTTTTCTCTATCCTTTATCCTTGGGTGTTGTATTGACAGATCCGGCATACTGCCGGCTGATCCCGATTGAGTTGGGCGGCACCTCCCCGAGAACTCCTCATGCGTGAACAGGTTGGCAGTCGTAACACTTTGATAAAGGCAGATGTAGCTAGTTGTGAGCAAAGAAATTCAAATATCATTCGTCATTTTGTCCTGGAACTCTGAACGCTTTTTGGAAAAGTGTTTCGATTCTATTATCGCAAAGTGCAAAGCCGAAGCCCTACCTATTGAGATATTTCTGATTGACAACGGTTCGAGCGACGGCTCACGAGAAATCGTCGGCCAGTTCGAAGAGAAATATCCCGAGATCATCAAAAAGATCTACTTAGACGAAAACAAGGGAACAACCTATCCGCGCAACCTCGGCTCCAAACAGGCCAAGGGCAAATACATATGCATTCTTGACTCTGACACTGAACTGCTTGAGGGTACCTTCAAAGAATTATTCGACATCTTCGACAACAATGAAGATATTGGCATGATTGTCTCTCAACTCATTCTGAGAGACCGATCGATACAAGTCTCTGTTAAGAAGTTTCCTGCCTTTATTCAAAAGCTGAGCAAACTATCCACGATATTTTTGGGACGCAAATCGGTAAGCGGCTATTACACCGATTTCCCGTTTGAGTCGAAAAGAGAGGTGGACACTGCGATCTCCGCGTTCTGGCTCTATCGCCGAGAACTTCATGACAGTGTGGGGTACCTGGACGAAAATATTTTCTATTCACCCGAAGATTTGGACTACTGCGTCCGCATTTGGAAAGCCGGGTACAAAATACTATACAACCCCAATTTTAAGGTGTTCCACGACACCCAACAGATATCGCACAAGTCACCTTTTTCTCGTATCGCA
>CBDVBX010000142.1:0-9479 GCA_965372335.1 uncultured bacterium
ACCCAATTTCGGGTCCAGGACGTCTCTCAACGCGTCTCCGAGCAGGTTGAAGCCGAGAACCGACACGGTGATCACCAACCCGGGCGCCAGGCTCATCCAGGGCGCGACGCGCAAATAATCCAATCCGCCGCTGATCATCGATCCCCAGCTGGCCGTGGGCGGCTGCGCGCCCAGGCCCAAGAAGCTCATAGACGATTCCGCCATGATCGCCGCCCCCAACCCCATCGAGAATATCACGATCAGCTGCGTCACACAGTTGGGTAATAAGTGTTGGGCCACAATCTTGGCGTGTGAGGCGCCCAACGAACGGATAGCCACCACGAATTCCCTCTCCTTGAGCGATAATACCTGGGCGCGCACCAGACGTGCAACTCCCGCCCACCCCACCACACCCAGTGCGATGAACAACGCCGCCATGCTGGGTCCAACCGCCGCTATCACCGCGATTAGCAGCAGCAAGCCGGGATAGGCCAGCGTAACGTCGGCCAGCCTCATGATCGCGTTTTCCAGCCATCCGCCGAAATACCCCGCCAACAACCCCAGAAGCGTTCCGATGGCGATGGCGATCAGTCGCGACAGCACGCTCACTACCAGCGAGAAGCGCGCGCCGTACAACAACCGCGTGGCCACGTCGCGGCCGAAAACGTCGGTTCCCAGCGGGTGCGCCAGTGAGGGCGGCTCCAAAGACCGGTCCATCTCGATGGCGTCCGGCTGGTAGGGCGTGAGCAGGGGCGCGAAAAGACCCGCCATCACCACCAATCCCACCAGTATCATTCCCGCCAGCCCGCCGCCGTGGGCGGCGAGCTGCCGGAGCACCCGATATCGCGGCCGTCTCGCCACCTCAGGCATCGATCTGCCCCGCCATTTTGACCCTGGGATCGACGCGCGCGTACAACAGGTCGACCAGCAGGTTGACCGCCATAAACATCACGGCCATAAACAGCACCGCTCCTTGAATCGCCGGCAGGTCGCGTTTGAGGATCGCATCCAGCGTAAATCGGCCCAGACCGGGCCACGCGAAAATCGACTCGGTGAGCACCGCCCCGCTCAAGAAACTGCCAAAATCAGCTCCCACCACGGTAATGATGGGCAGTAGTGCGTTTCGCAACGCGTGGCGAAACATAATTCGAGGTTCGGAAACCCCTTTGGCTCTGGCCGCGCGCACGTACATCTCGCCGACTTCGTCGAGCAGACTCGAACGCGTGATGCGTGCGACGTAGGCTGCCGACGCCTGCGCCAGCGTGAAGGCCGGCAACGCCAGATATATAATTCGACCACCCCCGAAACCCGATGCCGGCAATATCCCCAGTTTCATCGCGAAAACGTAGATCAAAAGCACCCCCAACCAAAACACCGGCATCGATACGCCCACTACCGTCGCCCCCATCATCAGGTAGTCAAACGGCGTTTTCCACTTCCAGGCCGCCAGTACGCCCACCCCCAGACCGATCACGATGGAAATCAACATCGCCGCCACCGCCAGGCGAAGCGTATTGGGAAAACGCTTTCTGATCGACTCCCACACGGGCACACCCGTCACGTAACTCTTGCCCAGGTCGAATCGCGCCAAGCCGCCGAGGTACTTCAAGTAACGCACGACGATGGGGTCGTCGAGGTGCATGTTCTCGCGGAGCCGTTCGATAGTTTCTTCGTCGTAACGCTCGCCGACCATGCTGAGGACGGGGTCGCCGGGAAGGACGTACATCAAGAAAAACGTCACCGTGGCCACGCCCAAAAGGATGGGAGCGAACATCAACAGGCGCTTGATCGTGTAGATGATCACGGCGGATTCTCAATTCGTCTTTTTGACCACGCTCGAATAGTCGCCGCCCAGGTATAGCAACGGCAGCTCATATCCCGTGACGGTTTCCGATACGGCGCGAAACGACTTTGGGAAATACAAATAGATCCACGGCGCCTGAGCGTATACCAGGCTGTCGATGTGAGCGTACATCCGATGGCAGGCCTCGTCGTCCGCGCCGCGGCCGGCAGCCGCAATCAAGCTGTCTATCGCAGGATCCCGAAAGAACGCCCGGTTACCGCCGCCACCGACGTTCCCGGAGTGAAACAGCGGATAAATGAAGTTCTCCGCGTTCGGGTAATCGGCAAACCAGTCGAGGAAGAATGCGTCTACTCGGCCCGTGCTGACGGCTTCTTTGAACGCGCTCCACTCCCGGCGCACCAGTCGCACTTCGATACCCACCTGTGACAGATAACCCTGGACCGCCTCGAGCACGCGGTTCCCTTGGGGGCTGCCCCTCTGCCACATTTCCATGGCGAAACCGTCGGGGTATCCGGCATCTGCCAACAACCGCCGCGCGCTTTCCGGATCGTATGGGTACCCTGGCCGTTCGGCGTGCCCGGCGAGACCGGGCGGAATCGCGCCTTGCGCCCGGATCGCTTGCCCGGACGTCAACACGTCTATCAGTCTACGGGTGTCGACGGCCATGTTGAGCGCGCGCCGGACGCGGGCGTCGTCGAAGGGGGGGCGCGAGTTGTTGAGACCGATGTAATAGACGCGTAGTTCAGCGCGGCTGAGGATGCGTCCACGATAACGCCGATCTTCCAGAAAACGATCCAACTCCGCCGGGGGAATTTCCAAGACGTCCAACGCGCCCGACTCGAACTCGGCGACGCGTGTAAACGCCTCCGGAATAATGCGAAATCGAATGCCGGTCACACCGTTCGGAGGTTGCGGGTGGTAGGCGTTCGGTTCGACCGTCAAAAAGTCGCCTCTTTCCCACCGCACCAATCGCCAAGGTCCCGATCCGACCGGGTGCTCGCCGAACGTCCGGAATCGGCCGTCGCCGGCCTCGGCTTGAACGCCGACTGGGCGTTCGGTCAGGGCCTCAGCGGGCACGATCATGGCCGCCGGTAGTGCCAACATTGACAAAAACGGGTGGAAGGGCTCGTCCAGCTCGATCACGACAGTCGAGTCGTCCGGCGTCGAAAGGCCCGCTATCGATTCTGACTCGCCCCGCGCAAACTGGCCGGCTCCTCGTATTCGATCCAACACCCACCGACGTGACGAACGACTCCCCGGCGCCAGCACGCGCTCGAAACTAAACTCGACGTCGCTCGCTTTCACCGCGCGCCCGTTCGAGAAACGCATCCGTCCGTCCAGGTGAAACACATAACGAACGTGACCCGCCCCGCTGGTTTCTACGTCCCACGACCTCGCCAGGTCCCCCACCACTGCGCCGCCGACCGAATAGCGCACCAAACCCTGGAATAGTAATCTGCAGATCTCGCCCTCGGCGACGTCGACTACCAGTGCGGGGTCCAGGTTGTTGGGAGCAGTTGTTAAGGCGAGTTGGAGCGTCCCATCGGACGGCTGCGGCCCCGAACACGCCGCCAAAACGACAACCAGGGCAAATAGAAAGACCGGCCGAGCCGGGATCAAAACATTTCCCCTTCGACGAGCCGGTACTGGCCGCCGGCGTACTGGGCATAAAAAACGAAGGTGCGGCCTTGGCCGACGTACGTCCAAACCTCATACTCTCCCCTGTTCGAAACCTCGTTCGTTCTTTCGATCTTGTCCGGTTTGCCGTAGCGGATGTACACACTGCCGCGGTCGCTATGCCACGCCTTGCCGTATTGAGAGTACTTGGTTGTGGCTTCGCGCACCCGATTGAGTAGTTGTTCGAGCGCCTCGTTTTCCGGTGTCGATGGGTCGGGGTCGCGCACGCGCCAGAATTCGCCCCACTCGTCGGCGCGCATTTCCGGAGTGGCGTTGGTGAGGCCTTCTAGCTGGCCCTGCGTCGCGATCAGCGACAGTATCGCCAGCGTGTCCTCGAAGTACTCGTCCAGCATCGCGTGGGTCACATCCAGGTCGAGTGTCATTTTCGCCCTCGCGTCGATCTTGCCGCCGTTCGCCGTGGCACGTAGGTTGACCGTGTACGCTCCCGGCTCCCAATTTTCCGCGTCGAAGGTCAAGACGAATATGTCTTTCTCGCCTACCAATCGAGCCCTCGATCTACCGTACAGGACCCTTTTGTCCTCCGCGTTTCGCACCTCGTAAAAAACGCCACAGATCAGCGGAACGGCTACGTCGTCGTTCAAAAACAATTCGAAGCGCACTGCCGGCTGGGCGTCCAGGACGTTGAGTCCAATCATTCCCATATCGGCTCGTTTCATTTCGTCGCGTTCGTCGAAACTGTCCCACTGTACCACGCGTTGCCCCTGGCCAAACGGCAGGAAGAATATCTCGGGTGTTCCGAAACCCATGCCGGACGCGAGAAAATCTGGTACGACGATACTCGTCGTCCGTTGATATCGAATGTGCGTGTTCTTCACCATGAGAACGGCATCGATCGAGTACTCGCCCGGCGGCAGCGGAAACACTTTTGAAGGACGTGACCGTTTTGAGTTGCTGTGCGTCTCGTTGTAGTCATCCGCTACGGCATCGCCCTTGAATACGCCGGTGCGGACGACCTCGTTGTCCCGCTTCCGGTCACGAATCGTCACGGCGATGCTGTACCGCGCCTTGAACGCGCCGTCTTCTCTGAGGAAAACCAGACTGGAGTACGGAATCTCGGCGGACAGTTTTACTGACGGCGTTCTCTGTGGGCCCAAAAAGGCGTTGGCGTGAAACACGAAACCGGCCGCCGCCGCGGGAGTCGGCGCGGTCACCCAAGCTAGCGCCGCCATCGTGGCCAGTGCAGCTAGCGTGGCCAATGGTCCCGGATGGAGACGAATTCTGTCGCTCACCGTCGAGTTCAAACCTCGATCTCCTTCGATTGGGTCGCAGGCGACGGTACGCCGCCGTCGGATGGGGTCCTTCCATAATTTATTACACCGGAATCGATAGCGGCAAGCCCAATCCCCTACTCGTAGCGCAGGGCCTCGACGGGGTCCATACGGGCCGCCCTGTGCGCCGGATACAAACCGAATACCAGACCGACGAATGCCGAGAACAGCAGCGCCGTCACCGTCCAGAACACGGAGAAATGAAATGGAAAATGGATGAGCCTGGACACCAAATACGCTAATGACGTGCCAAAGATGGTGCCGACGACGCCGCCGATGCCGGTGAGCGTGCTCGACTCTACCAAAAATTGCTGGAGAATGTCCCTTTCGCCGGCGCCGACCGCCCGGCGTATGCCGATCTCCCTCGTCCGCTCTGCTACCGATATCAGCATGATGTTCATCACGCCGATTCCGCCGACGAGCAGACCGATCGATGCGATCACGGTGAGCACCAGGCTGACCGGAGTGGTGAATTTGCGCACCAGCTCGAGGAACGACTCCGACGTCATCACCGCGAAATCGTTTTCCTGACCGGGTCCGACACCGCGGCGGATCCGCAGGACGTTGGTAATCTCTTCGATACCGTCGTCGAGTGTATAGCCCTCTCTGATGTTTGCCGAAATCGACTCGAAGTCGTTTTTGGTTTGAAAGTCCTTTGCGTAGGTGGTATGCGGGACAAGGATGAAGTTGTCCGACATCGAACCCACAAAATGGTGGCGTTTCTCGAACGTCCCCACTACTTTGTAGCGCCTTGCGGCGATACGCACGATTTTGCCCACGGGGTTCCCTTCGCCGAAGAGGTCCTTGGCGGGCCCGAATCCGAGAAGCACCACACGTGCCCGGCGCAATTCTTCGGACCTGGTAAAAAACCTCCCGGCGCCGATCGGCAGCGAGTAAACCTCGGGAAAGGTATGAGCGGCGCCAACGAGTTGAGTCGGTGGCGTTTTCTTCGATTTGTAGTGAATCTCGAAGTTTCGTTGCGGTTGGATAGCGTAACATACCTTGTCCAGTGACGCACACCGAGCCTCGATTGCGTCGGCGTCGTCCGGTGTCAGCTCCTCGCGCTTGAGCATCTCCTGTTCGTCGTCGCCGCTGATGAGGAGGTCGTACCGTTGAACGTACACGTAGGGACGTTTCGCCGACACCAAATCCTTGTTGATCTTGCGGCCCAGTCCGGACAATACCGTGACCATCATCAAAATGGTGGTGATGCCGATCGCTACCCCGAGGATCAAAAGGCCCGAGCGCATCCGATGCAGACGGACGACATCAATCGCAAGCATGAAGTTCTCGCGCCCCAACCTCCTTCGCTTTACCGGCATCATCACATTTTTGGAATCCATCATCTTAGTCCCGCTATTCGTTCCGAAGCGCTTCGACCGGATCCATACGGGAAGCCTTCACTGCCGGATAAGTCCCGAACACCAGCCCCAGCGCGACCGTCACCAGAAACGCGATCACCACTATGGTTGGATCGACGGTGTAGGGGATAACGGTAAGTCCGGACACCGCCGCGGCAATCACAAAACCCACCGCCATTCCCAGAAAACCGCCGATGACCGACAGCGTCGCCGACTCCACCAGGAACTGCCATACGATTGCCAGCCGTCTGGCGCCGATTGCTTTGCGAATTCCTATCTCTCGTGTTCGCTCGGTTACGGCCACTAGCATTGTGTTCATCAGCACGATACCGCCAACGACCATGGCAATGCACACCAGCGCGACCAGAGCGATCATGATGCCGCTGCTGATCGATTTCCACACTTCGACCAATTGATCGCTGGTGGATATGAAAAAGTCGTCTTTTTCGCCGGGCCGAAGACGGTGGCGAATTCGCATCGTCAACTTTGCCTCCTCGATGGCCGTCTCGAGCGTGCGAATATCGACCGCCTTTACACGTATGTTCAATGACTCCGACGATCCGAACAGCTTTCCGTACGCTCCGAGCGGGATGATCACGTACCGGTTCCGCGTCTGCCCCAACAGCGACCCACGATCGGTGGCAACTCCGATTACCTTGAAGTGCCGGTTGCCAATTTTAATGAGCCGTCCCAGCGGATCAAGTGGTTTGAACAGTGATGTGTAAACGTCCCAGCCGATAACGGCGACCTGGGCTTTTTCGCGGTTCTCTAACGGTGTAACGTGCCGGCCCGTCCACAGTTCGTAGTTGTCGACATAAGAGTACGCGTGGTCTAGCCCCCGGACTTCGATGCTCTTGATGTGACGGTCTCTTGCGCCGACGCGCGCCGATCTGGAGACGCGCCCGCTCACCTGCGCCGCCGCCGTCACGTTCCTGCGAAGTGCGGTCACGTCGTCGCGATCTAGGTTGGGATTGTATTTTATTGCATCGGTGAAACTCTCGAAGTCGGTAATCGCCTCGAAAAAATCGACGCGGTAGATAGTAAACACGTTACTACCCTCGGAGGCAACTTCTTGCCGCATGTACTCATCGATACCCCCCAAAAGCGAAACCACCGCGATCACCGCCATGATTCCGACGATGTTCCCCAATAGAGTGAGAAACGTGCGCAGCTTGTTGACCAACAACGCACGGTACGCTATCCGAATTCCTTCGAGCAGAAGCCTCATGGCGGCGCTCCCTCAACTAGTCGCGCTTTTTCTTGATCTTGACGCGGTGTCCGTCGCGGAGGTCGCCGATCGCCTTGTACGGGCCGCTCACGACCGACTCGCCCTCGCTCAGGCCGGCTTTCACCTCGAAGTGCCTCTCGCCGGCGATGCCCACTCGCACCCTTTTGAAAACGGCCTTACCGTCTTCGACCACGAAGACGCCCTCGATGTCCTCCGCTTCCTCGTCGCCATCGTCGTTATCTTCCGCTTCCACTTTTGCATCGCTGTCGCCCCGGTCATCCTCGTCCTGTCCCGCTCTAGCGCGGCTCCTTTCCAACGTTTTCTGGTCGCGAACCGTTAAACACTGAATGGGGATGGCCAATACGTCGCTGGCCCGTGCCACGGTTATTTCGACAGAAGCCGAAAGCCCCGGGCGAATGTCGGGAATCGAGTCCTGTATTGTGACCACGACTTTGAAGTCAACCGATTCTTGGCCCAGCCCGAGTTGCCCCCGAATGGCGCTGTTGCCGACCTCGGATACGAAGCCCGAAAACGTCGTGTCCGGAAACGCGTCGAGCGTGACTGACGCACTCTGGCCAACATCGATGAAAACGACCTCCGTCTCGTCGACGCGGACTTCCGCCTCCATCTCGGACAGATCGGCGATCGTCAACAGCACGGTACCGGGATTGTTGATGGTTCCCATAATGGCGCTCTCCCCCTCCTCGACGTTGAGCGCCGTGATGACGCCCGACATTTCGGCGTTGATAAGAACCTCATCGAGCTCGTGACTGGCCTTGGCGAGATTGGCCTGGTACTGGACCAGCGACTCACGCGCCGCTTTCACCCTGGCCTCGGCGATCTCGACGGCTACCTTGGCCTCGCGAAATTCGTTTTCCGAAACGAGTTCCTTTTTGCTCAACTCCAGCGTGCGGTCGTAGTCGTAACGAGCTTTTTCCAACGTCGCCGTTTCCAGTTCGAGTGTCGCCTCCGCTCCGCGAACGGCCGCGCTGAGCTGTTCCACCGCTGACCGGTACGTCGTCGGGTCGATTTCGAGGAGAAAATCGCCTTTTGAGACATAGTCGCCCTCCTCGACGACCAATCGAGTGATCTTGCCCATCGCCGACGCGCTTACATTCACGCGTCTTTTGGGCTGTATGTTGCCGGAAGCGGTGATGGTCTTCGTCACATCCCGTCGCTTGACTTCGGTAACGGTCACTTCCGTTTTTGTCCCCTTGTCCGACCGCAGGTTGAAAATGATCAACACGGCAACAATGACTGCGCCAACGGCAATCATGATGAGCTTTTTCACTATCTACTCCTCGAATTACCGCGTCACCTGGGTATCCGACGATCTACCCGTATCGGATTCGATCGCGCCGTCGCGGAGACGGACGCGCCGGTTTGCGTGCGCGGCCACGCTTTCGTCGTGGGTAACGACGATCAGGGTATTTCCCTGTTCGTTCAGCATCTGAAAAACCGACATAATCTCTTCGCCGGAGCGGGAATCGAGATTGCCGGTCGGTTCGTCGGCCAAAATGATCGACGGTTGGTTGACCAACGCCCTTGCGATGGCGACACGCTGGCGTTGTCCACCGGATAGCTCTGTTGGCCTGTGGGATGCGCGGTCGGCGAGGCCCACTGTTTCCAGCGAGTTCCACACACGCTCCCGACGACGTTTGCCGTCGACGCCGCCGTAGATCAATGGCAGTTCCACGTTCTCGAACGCCGTCGCTCGCGGCAACAGATTGAATGTCTGAAATACGAAACCGATTTCCTTGTTTCGAATATACGCCAGCGTGTCGTCGCCCAATTCGGTAACGTCCTGACCTGCCAATTCGTAACGACCGGACGTCGGCGTGTCCAGGCATCCGATTATGTTCATGAAAGTGGTTTTGCCAGAACCGGACGGCCCCATAAGCGCCATGTATTCATTGGCTTCGACGTCGAGGTCGGCACCGACGAGGGCGTTTACGGTGTGCGTGCCCATCATGTAAATCTTACTGATTCCCTGCATCCGAATGAGCATGCGGCCAGCATACCACGGACCCACCTCTCGCCGCTACGGTCGATCGCCCGCTGCGGATTTCTGCGATGTTTGGGGCAGGCCGCCGCAACTCGTCCAGCAGATTCACAAGACCACGACGATCAAAGAAGCTTCG
>CBDVBX010000143.1:0-9478 GCA_965372335.1 uncultured bacterium
GCTCAATCTCGCGATCGCCCGCCCTCTGACCTGAGAAAGTCCAAGGCCGGGTGGCGATGGGTTGAGCCGGCCGTTTGCCGGCGAGCAATAGTTGAGGTGCCAATCCGCGAGCCGGCAACCGAGACGACCGTCCAGTGCGGAACTGCCACATGCAAGGTCGGCCGCAGGGAGTCGTGCCGGTGAGGCCCTCGCCGGCCGGCACCAAAACTGCGAAATCCGACCTGGGCGTATCGGCCGTGGCTGGGCGGTGGGCGCGGGGCTCGATAGGGGGTAGGGGGAGTTACCAGTAGAGTTTGTGGATAGTATATTCAGAGGGTTTGCCGGCGGAGCGGGAGCCGCCGCGTTGAACTAATCGGGAGAACGCCACCTCGTGGTGCTTGATGCGTGTTGCGAGATATTCCGGTACCGGTCGCGAGTCCGTGAAAATCAGATAGTCCGGTTTCTTCAACACCAGGAACCTCATCGTGCCGTCTTCTTCACGTTTGTACGGCTTCAATTCCGGTGTGATAAGACAATTCATGTCCAGAATCCGCCGTTTCGAGAAATAGCCAATCACGCCGATTTCACTGACCGCAACCAATGCGTCTTCCGGCGTGTTATCTCTCAGCCACTCTCCCAGTTGAATCAAGTTCTCATCAACGCCTCTCGGCCAATGGATCACGTGATACGTCAGTTTCTTTTGCAGCACCGCGCTCAACGACACTTGGAACACAACGACCGCTACCAAAATCACTTTCGAAAAACGCGCCAATTGTTTCGTCTCGATCAACCGGGCCAGCGCGAAGAATCCGTACAAGATCAACAGTGGAATGACAATCAGCAGGTGTATCGACCTGGCAGGATATCCGCGTAGCCCGTACGCGCCCAGTACCAACACAATTGGCAGCGCCGTTGCTAAGTGATTCCGAACAAATCTCCTAATGAACCATGCCGGACCATTCTGAAATAAGATGCTGGCGACGTACACCACCATCGATACCAGCAGGAGTATGTACGTCCCGCCCAATATTTTTGATATCAGCGTGATACTGCGCTTCATGCTGAAGAAGTTGAATCCAAAATCCTTGGCGACGACCGTATGCGGTAGTAGGCTGCCGAACGTCTTGTAGCAGTAAATCTCCCAAGGTGTGAGAATCACAACGTAGACCAACACAAATTGGAGCAACTTTGTAAACTTCCTGGTCCTGTCCTCGTTGATCAGAATGTCCAGGATCACAATCAGGAAAATTCCGAACACTTCCGGTCTGGCCAGCGTCGCCAGAGCGAATAGAAGTGAAGACAAATATTTGCTGCGATCGTTGTCCCTCTCGCGCAGGTGGATGTACAACGCAGAAAGCAGAAGAAACATCTTCAGAGACGACTCCATTCCGGAAAGACTCCACCTGACAAACCACGGATCAATAACCAGAGTCAAAAGCGCAATCGCGACGATTGCCGGATTGCCGATCAGTCTTTTGGCCAACAGGTAGAAAACATATATCGTGCCGAGTGAGAAAACGTAGCACAGCACCTTTGCCACCAAGATATTGTTCGAAAATGGAAGACCAAAAAACGCGATCAGCCCGGTCCACAGAGGGCTGGTAGACCCGTAGGAAGGTTCGCCCGGGTTGAAACACCACCCCATGCCGTTCTGCAGACTGTCCGCATACACCAAGTGAATGTAGGTGTCGTCACCCAAAAAATTCCTAAAGGGGTAACTCACGCCGACAAAGATTAGCGCGAATACGGCGAAGTAGGAAAATGTGCGGATATTGCTGGAGTTTGCAGTTTTCATTCGATGACATGACGTTTTCAATACGAGATTGTAACTATATATAAATGAATGCGTTTTGTCAACAGTCCAAGGGGTGGCGTTGTATCAGCCCCTGTTGTATCCTTATCGACATGAGTGGGTACACCGTATTCGTCGTATCAGATGGCACCGGCCGAACCGCCAAGCAAGCGCTCAAGGCCGCGTTGACACAGTTCGAAGATGTGGAAATCGATCTCAGGCTCCGGGCGACCGTTCGCTCGAACGACGACGTTTGGCACGTGGTCGAAGAAGCCGCGGCGACCGGAGGTTTTATCATTCACACACTCGTCACCGACGAGTTGCGCGAACAAATGGTGCATGCGGGCCGGCGCTATAATGTCGAGACCATCGACTTGATGGGATCCCTGCTGGCACGATTGTCCGACCGGTTCGCCATCTCGCCGGCGGAAAAACCTGGCCTGTTCGCTCAGTTGAACATGGACTACTTCCGCCGTATCGAGACGATGGAGTTCGCCATCGATCACGACGACGGTCTTCGCATCGGCGAGCTCAAAAGCGCGGAAATGGTGTTGCTCGGGGTGTCGCGCACGTTCAAGACACCGCTCAGCGTTTATCTAGCCTATCGGGGCTGGTTCGTGGCAAACGTCCCTGTCATCTTGGATCACGATCTGCCGCCGATCGTCTACGAGCTTGGACCGGGAGACGTTTTTTGTCTCGACACCAATCCGGCCCGTTTGGCAGGACTGCGGCGAACGCGTGAGGAGTACCTCCGAGGAAAGGTGGGAGAATACGCCAGGGTGGATTTCGTGCGCCGCGAACTCGACTGGGCACGCAAAGTCTACAAACAACAACCTCGCTGGCGCGTGGTCGACGTGACCAACAAACCGATAGAGGAAATCGCGTCGGAAATACTTTCGCTAAAGGGCGTAGAGGACGACGCAGATATAAGTGGAGACTGACTATGTCGGAGCCGTCCTACTAACCTAACTTGGACGTCAATTATGGAAAGCGAGTTCAGAGGAATTGCTCCGAGAGAGCTGGTGTTCGGACGCAAAGAAGGGTTGCCCGGTCAGGTTTTTGCCGCCGAAATACTCACGCGTCCCATCGTGTTACGCCGCTCGGGAGGAATACTCGAGATCCACATCGATCGACGCGGCGTCAAAAACGCCGTTTACACGACTGAAGGCAAGAATCGGCTCTGTCGCGAGACGCTTCAGGGTGCTCGTCTGGAAACGGCAAGACGCCTCGACGAAGACATCCACGCCTTTATGGTCGAAGCCGGCGACGGTTCGTGGCTCGAAATCCCGGTTCCAGAAATCCCACTGCGGTGGGCGTCCGGTGGTGTGTTGCCGGTGGTGGCGTGGCGGGGAGACGTCTGGTCGCCTTTCTTCTTTCGTGACATTTCACCCGTCGGTTGGAATATCGCAGCCGGGTCTTCCGAGACGGAGGCGGAGTTGTGCCGCCCGGTGGCGTTCGGTCTCCGCGAATTCGTCGAGGAGACGATTGTACTGCCGCAGCGGCCACACACGGGCTTCGAATTACACGCTAAGACGTTTCCCAATATAATGAAGGATGACAAAGCGCAATTGCGCGCCGCGCTCGAAACGGTCAACCGCCACCTCGACATTCGTTCGCGCGAAGACGGAATAACCCTCACTCCTTTTCCAGTGGACAAAGTGCCTTCGGATCGCGCGATCGAAGCGAATTTTGTCCCAACGAAAACTCGTTTGCACATCAAGAGTGAAAACGGCGACGAGGAACTATCGGACGTCTTGGTTTGCTTCAATCTTCTCGAGCTGGGAATCGAGGTTATATCCGTTATCCGCTACGAATTGCGAGACGACGACTACCTGTTGGATGGTGAGACATTGACGCCGGTCGGCGGAAAGGCCGAGCTAATACGAATGCCGGTAGCCATGATTACTCACGCCTACCTAGAGCAGGTGTTTGGGTGCCAGCCCGCTCGGCTCGACTACGATCGTCCGCCGCTGATCGATTACTCGGTCGAGGCCGACGTCTGGAAACAAGTCCGTTCTGGCCAGCCGTCTGTTAGTCCGGCCAGGCCGCCCGTTCCGGGCGAGATCGTGGTATTCGGCTGGGACGTTGACAGGCGGGCCGAACTGGCCGGTGCAGGTTCGTTCCACGACGTTGCTTGGAAAGCGGATCCCATGCGGATCCGCCACCGCAAATGGGGCAAGACGTTTGCCCGCTACTTCGAATTGGACGATGCGATCGGCGCGCCGCGCCAGGCGTATCCGTACTTCACCGCCGGTTCGGCAAAGACGATCGCATACTACTTTTCGCAAAGCGAGGGGAAATGACTGACGCAAGCGGTCCAGCACAATGATTGTAGATCGATTCAAGTTTTGTATCTTTTTGGCGCTGGCCGCCATGTGGGCGGCGGGCTGCGGAGGGGAAGGACAATTGTTCGAAAAAATGGTCCCGGGGCGATCGCTCCGCAACAATATTCTCGGGGAGCCCATCGATCAGCCGATCGCGGTATATCTTCCGCCTTCGTATGCATCCTCCAGCAAGCGATACCCTGCCGTTTATCTGCTGCCGGGATTCAACACCGACACTACCGTGTTTCTCGACGGGACTTACCGGGGTCTAAACATTGTCGAGTCGATGGATCGGCTCATCGAAGAGGGCAATATCGAGGAGATGATCGTTGTAATAGTCAACGGCCGAAACTCACTCGGCGGTAGCTTTTATGTCAACTCTCCGGTCACTGGGAATTGGAAAGATTTTGTCGTCAGGGACGTCGTTCGCTTCGTGGACAGAGAATACAAGACTCGCCCATACGCGGCGGCGCGGGGAATCACCGGCCATTCAATGGGCGGCTTCGGGGCGCTCTACATCGCCATGCGACACCCCGACGTGTTCGGTGCCGTGTACAGCATGAGCCCCGGCTTGTTCGATGGCGACGGGTTTCGTGCGATGGGATTGTTCGCGGACGAAGCGGAAATCGACTTGTTTCTGCGAAAGCAGCGAGAGTTCAACGGTATGAACAGGGAAGATGCTCTCGCCGCATCGCTTTCGTACATCGAAGAACTGTACGCATCCGGCGAAGAACGCCAACAGCTCCGCGCATTTGTTTATGCCTATGGGGCGGCGTTCTGTTGCGATCCGGACTTGAACGCGCCGCATATCGTCTATCCCTTCACGCGCCAGAATGGGAAAATCACACCCGATGCGGCGGTGTTGAAAGTCTGGGAAGATGGTTTCGGCGGCATCGCGGGGGAAGTGGGTGACTACGAGGATAATCTCCTTTCGCTCGGCGGCATCGCAATAGACGTCGGCGCGGAGGATGCGTACCCGTGGATAACCGATGGATGCAGATTCTTGTCGGGACGACTAAAAGAGCTGGGCATCCCAAACGAGCTTTTGATCTATGACGGCGGTCACGACGACCAACTACGGGAACGTATCGAAGGGCACATGCTCCCATACTTTTCCCGCGTGTTATCGGGCGAGTAGCCCGGCAGGCACGAATCGCCCCTGAAGAAGTCTGGATATTGTGGCGGAGAAAACGGCACACTTTCGATTCTACGCGGAACTAAACGACTTCCTGCGCAAGCACGAACGCTACCAAACTTTTCGCTACGCATTCATGGGAACACCGTCGATCAAGGATGCGATCGAGGGGATCGGTGTTCCCCATCCGGAAATAGATCTCATCGTCGTCGAGGGCGAATCGGTGGCGTTCGACTACCACCTGCAAGACGGAGATCGAGTGGCGGTTTATCCCGTCTTCGAAAGCCTCGACATCACCCCGGTGGTGCACCTGCGGCCAAAGCCTCTGCGGATAACGCTTTTCGTACTCGATGTTCACCTGGGCAAGCTGGCGCGTATGCTCCGCATGCTCGGTTTCGACTCACTTTACCGGACCGACTTTGAAGATCCCGAAATCGTCCGCGTCGCGGCAGCGGAACATCGTGTGATTCTCACCAGGGACATCGAACTGCTAAAGGCGAACGCGGTCACCCACGGTTACTGGGTGCGTTCCAACGAGCCGGATCAACAGGTGAGTGAAGTGCTCGACCGCTTTGACCTGTGCAATCAGGTGAAGCCGTTCAAGCGATGCATGGTGTGCAACCGAGAGATAGCGCGCGTCGACAAGAAAGCTGTACTCAAAGAATTGCCAGCAAGGGTTCGCGAACGCCACGACGAATTCTACCGCTGCGACGGCTGCGGGAAGGTATACTGGAAGGGCACACACTACCAGGACATGATGAAACGGATACAACGCCTATCCAAAGCGGGTGACGACGACGGGCGCGACGGGAGAGGAATCTCGCACAAAGAATACCCATGACAGATCGAGATTGCGTCGAATTTCTCCAGTGGTGCCTGCCGCAGCTCCGCATGCGCTGGGCCGGCTTTAGAAAAGTCCGGCGTCAGGTATGCAAGCGGATATCCAAACGCATATTTGAACTGGGGCTGGGGGGTACGGAGGCGTACCGGACATACCTGGTATCTCACACCGACGAGTGGCAAATGCTCGATTCGTTCTGCCGGGTGACCATATCTCGCTTCTACCGCGACCGCGCCGTGTTCGACAGCCTCCGCCAACACGTCCTGCCGCGCGTCGCGAATGCGGCGGCCGAACGAGGCGCCAGCAGCGTCCGTTGCTGGAGCGCCGGGTGTGGGTCGGGAGAAGAGGCGTACACCATGCAAATCACGTGGCAGGCGGATAATTCGAAGGGGGGTACCCCCCTCCCGCTAGAAGTAGTAGCGACTGACACAGACGCCCATCTTCTCGAACGCGCCCGAACCGGTTCCTACCCGAGGAGCAGCGCCCGGGACCTCCCCCCAGACCTGTTGGCGATCGCGTTCGCGGCGCGCGCGGGTGAGTTCGAAATTAAGGAGCGCTTCAAAAAAGACGTCACGTTTCTGCTCCAGGACATCCGCGAGGAAACGCCCGACGGCCCCTTCGATGTCGTGCTGTGCCGTAACCTGGCGTTTACCTATTTCGACGACGAACTGCAGGCCGCGGTGCTAGACTCGATTCGGCAACGGCTCCTGCCCGGCGGTGTGTTGGTGGTCGGTGTCCACGAGACCATTCCCCCGGGCTGCGGTGGCCTCGTTCGCCTGCCCCGCGTTGTCGGTGCGTATACAGACGACGCGCCGCGGCCGGGTTTACAAGCCGACTCGGCATCTTGACCGTTCGAGGGCGCAATGGTAGCTTGTTAGAGGTGATTAACATCGATGGATAAGCCGCACCCGAGAATCGAAAGAGAACGGCGCACTGTAGAGGCGATGATCCGGCTGTATTGCGGCGGCAAGCACCGCTCCCGGGGAGATGTGTGCGACGAGTGCCGGGAGCTAATAACGTACACGGAGAAGCGTCTGGAGAAGTGCCCGTACCAGGAGAACAAGCCGACTTGTGCCAATTGTCCGATCCACTGCTACAAAGCGGACCGCCGGCAGCAGGTCAAGAGGGTTATGCGTTATAGCGGTCCGCGTATGATGTTCCGTCACCCCATACTCGCCATCCGTCACTGGTTAGACGGGTACAAAAAGGCGGCGCCGAAGGGGCATCCGTCGAAGACCCGCAAGTCGGAGGGCTAGACGATCGATCGAATGTATTGATGATGATCGTACAGGGCATCCTGGGACTGGCCGCGTTCGTTTTTCTGGCGTGGCTGATGAGCGAGAATCGCCGCAAAGTCTCCGCGCGGATGATACTCACGGGCCTGGGGCTACAATTGGTCGTCGGCCTCATCCTGCTCAAACTCTCTTTCTTTCGCGCTATTTTTCTCCAACTCAACAAGGCTGTCACGGCTCTGGAACAGTCTACCGCCGCCGGTTCTTCGGTCGTCTTTGGATATCTCGCCGGCGGCGATCCGCCGTTTGACGTCACCAATCCTGCCGCGGTGTACCTATTCGCTTTTCGTTCTCTGCCTCTGGTATTGTTTATGAGCGCCCTGTCGGCGCTTTTGTTTTACTGGAAGATACTGCCGGCGATCGTTCGCAGCTTTTCGTGGGCGTTACAGCGATCGATGCGCATCGGCGGTGCCGAGGGCCTTGGCGTGGCGGCCAATGTATTTGTTGGTATGGTCGAAGCACCGTTGTTGATACGGCCGTACCTGAAGGACATGACGCGCAGCGAGCTGTTCGCCGTCATGACGTGCGGCATGGCAACCATCGCCGGCACGGTCCTGGTACTCTATGCCACCATGCTCGACGCCGTGATTCCCAACGCTCTGGGACACATACTCACGGCGTCGATCATCAGCGCGCCGGCGGCGATTATGATCGCCAAGATTATGGTCCCCGAGACGGGTGAGGTCACATCGGGCAAACTCACTCCCGTCAGCGAGTACCGCTCTTCGATGGATGCGATCACCAAAGGCACCATGTCGGGAATCCAACTGCTGCTGAGCATCGTCGCGATGATCATCGTCCTGGTGGCGTTTGTTCACCTCATCAATATTATACTGAGTATCATTCCCGACGCAGGTGGACGGCCCATCACGCTTCAGCGACTCTTGGGATATGTGATGGCGCCGGCGATGTGGCTGGCCGGTGTTCCGTGGGGCGAGGCGGCGACGGCGGGGTCGCTCATGGGCACCAAGACGGTACTCAATGAGTTGATCGCATATTTCGATCTGTCGCATCTCGAGCCAGGTGCGCTGAGTGACCGCAGCCGCTTGATCGTGATGTACGCCATGTGTGGTTTCGCCAATCCCGGCAGTCTCGGTATCATGATCGGCGGAATGGGCGCGATGGCGCCCGAGCGGCGAGAGGAGATCGTCGCGTTGGGCTTCCGGTCGATCGCGGCGGGCACCATCGCCACCTGCATGACCGGCGCGGTGGCGGGATTGTTCATGGGATGAGCGATATGGCCTGTCCTATATGTGACGCTTCGATCACCCCGGTGGAGTTGGGTAAAGTCATTTTGGTTTATGGTGCCGAGCATCGCCTCGTCGAGTGTCGCGATTGCCGTGTCATCCGCTTCGACCCGTTGCCCACTATCGATCAGCTCCAAAGCTTCTATGCAGCTCCGTACTATGACTTCGACCGCGGAAAAGAAGAGGGAAAAGGAATGGCGTTCGCCGGCCGGCTCAAGCGGTGGCGAAAGACCGGGCGTTTTCTGGACGTGGGTTGTGCAACGGGATTTTTTATCAACGGCATACACAAACATTCGGAGTGGGACGTGCACGGCGTGGAATTCGGCGAGAGCGCCGTCCGCTACGCACGCGACGAGCTTGGCCTCGATGTAAAACACGGCGATCTGACACATGCCGGCTATCCAGATGCCTACTTCGACTACGTGCACATCAACAATGTCCTCGAGCACGTCCTCGACCCGGTCGGGATGCTCCGGGAATGCCGGAGAATCGTCAAGCCGGACGGGAGGCTCTACCTCTCCGTACCCAATGGCTACAACGACAGCCGCGAAATAGTCGATTTCCATCGCCTCGAAAACCGCCCATCGCTGAGCAACAAGGGACACATTTTCTTCTTCCAGGCTAGAACACTCCTCGAAATCTTTGATCGCTCTGGGTTCCTCGTGATTTCCAAGAAGACATACGGGATCAAACGCGGGCTCCGAAACCTGGGTTGGCTACCGCGTAAAAAGAACTGGAAAGAGACGTACCGCCCACCGGAGGCGCCGGAGCCAGAAATGGAAACGGGAAAGGTCATCGTAACAAGCAGCCGGAAGCGTCCTGCGATTTACTATCGGTACCGCTTCTTTGAGAGCAGTAATAAAATGAT
>CBDVBX010000144.1:0-9406 GCA_965372335.1 uncultured bacterium
TCGGGGAGAACACGGAGATCGACCAGATAGTATCCAGCCGGTGATTCGATGGCCATCTGAGCGAATTCGACCGGCGTCATTGTCCCGGCCCGCCTCTCGCTCTTCGCCGTCTCCGGTTTGGTCACCGCCAGAGTTGCCAACGAGACCACCGCCACCACGGCGAGCGCGGTGAATACGCGGCGGCGTACCAGCAGGTATCCGGCGCCCTTCCCCGAGCCGGAGAACATACGTTCGAGCTTCTCGCCGCCGAAGAAAGCGCCGATCGCCATCAGGGTAACGGCCAATGCCAGCACGGATTCGGGTAATCCGAGCAGATCGGGTAAGCGCAGCACTCCCAGATCACCGCTATGATAAAAGTTTTCGTACAGCGGAAAGCCGAAACCGAACAACACTGACCCCAGCATGACGCCGAAGATGGCGGCCAGGCCGTCCAGCTTGCCAGACGCCATCCCCACCACACCCGTTCCCGGACAGAAGCCCGATATAATGAAGCCCGCTCCCAGCAAAAGTCCCCCGAAGAGTTGCGGCCACAGGTAGGTGTGCGGGACCGAGATCTTTCCGATATCGAGCACGCCGACGCCGGAGAGAATCGTGATGCCCAGCAGGGCGGTAACGATACAGGTGAACATCACCTTCAACACGCGCAAGTCTGTCAGGTAAAACTGCGCGGCCAGTATGGTCGAACGCCCGAACCCGGACCTTTCCAAGGTGAAGCCGAACGCGACACCGATGATCGTACCGAACACCAGGCCGGTGTAGTGGCCGAAGAAATCGTTCATATAGAGGGGAAGTTCCATCATCGCCACTGCCTCCTCACGAAGGGGGCCAACAGATACCCCCCGGCAAACACCGCCAACATGAACACCCACGACCCAACCGACAACAGCGCGCCGCCAGAGAGCGCCTGCCCGGAGGTGCAGCCGCGGGCGAACCTCGCCGCCACGCCCATGATGACGCCGCCGAGCACGGCCAGGCCGATTCGGCCCAATGCCGACACCAGCTTTTTGTCGCCTCGTGTGACTTCCACTTTCAGCCGCCCGCCGCTGTAAGCGCCGAACAACCCGCCCAGAAATACTCCCAGTAACAGGAACACCAGCCAGTTGTCGAGTATGTGCGCGCTGCCCCCGACGTAGCGTCCCATGTAGGCGTTATGTTCCACCGCCTCCGGGGCGACTATGTGGGTCGCGCCGACACCCAGCCGAGTGACCGCACCCGACGACCCCAGTCCAAAGCCCATGATCAGAAATGACGCGAGCAGCACCAGGCCGAGAACGACACCGGCTACATAAGGATTCCAGAATGGACGCGGCTCCATGTCAGTGTCTCCTCTAGTTGAGCATGCTGTAAGATGTGGCCTGGCCCGCGGCCAGCAGTATCCACCTCAGGGCGAAACCACCTACCAGTATTAATACAGATACCATTACCGTCGGCGGCAGGTGACGTTTGCGCTCGACGAACTCCATCAATAGCGGCACGAAAAGACCTAGCACGACGACCAGCCCCCAAAACGCGCCCGTCCACGGCCCGCCCAACAGCTCGTTCGCCGCCGATTGGCCGACACGTCCGCCGGTGTACAGCGTCATCACGAACAACGCGATCAATGCGATCTCTACTATAATGAGGGCCATGTCCCAGCCCGCCAGTTTTTGGTGCGTGGACTGGTCGGGCTTGAACAGCATCATAAAGGCGGCGGCAGTGGACAGACCAGAGACGAGGAACAACGGCCCCAGTATCGTCGTGTTCCACAACGGCCGGGCGCTGATCGTGCCCAACAACAGGCCGGTGTAGGTCCCAAGGGCGATACCCGCCACGATACTGGACCATAGGACGAATCCCCGCCGCCTTCGACAGAATCCAACCAGTGCTCGCCACCACGTCCGATTTCCAGTCTGGGTACCGGTGTCGCCGTCGATGAGCAGCGTCAATCCCAGTAGTAACCCCGCCGGATAAACCAAGAGTAGTATCCACGAACCCCACGACATCGGTGACTTGGGCAGAAACGCGAAGTAAAACCGCAATACATGGACTTTGTACTCGAGGTCGAGAAACAGTGCGACCATCCCGAGCGAGATCAGTGCGAGGCCGGCAAACGGCATCAGCTTCACGGACACCGGCAGGCGCCGCTGGCCGCGCACCATCTCCAAGACCGCAGGCAGCACCAACAGCCCCGCGGCCAGGCCGCCGAGAAACAGATAAACCGGAATCTCCCACCCCCAGACGTGGAGCGATGGGTCGATCCCGTGGTTGTGTCTCGTCGTCACGACTTCTACTAGTTGGTTTGTTGTCGAGTGCAATTGGCCCTCCGTCATTCGTCAAATCAGGAAATAGACGTTCGGCTCGCACCCCGTCTCGGGGTGATTCACCTTATGTTTCCGTGTGCGCAGCAAACCGGACACCGCGGAATTCGGGTCCTCGAGATCACCGAAGGTGATACAAAACGTCGGACACACCTCGGCGCACGCCGGGTCTTTGCCATCCTGCACGCGGTGCAGACAAAATGTGCATTTGTCCACGTATCCGTCGGGGTGAACGTAACGCGCGTCGTATGGACACGCCGCGATGCACGCCTTGCACCCGGTACACTTGTTGCGCGACACCAGCACGGTGCCGCCCTCGTTTACGTGACTGGCGCCGGTCGGACACGCTTCGACGCAGGGCGCATGCTGGCAGTGGTTACACCGCTCAGAGCGAATTTCCATGGACAGGTCGGGATACTCGCCCCGGACCTCTTCCACGATCCAATCGCGAGAGAAGCCACTCGGCACCTTGTTCTCCGCATTGCACGCCAGCACGCACGCCTTGCACCCCACGCAGAGCTTCGTGTCGATCACCATCGCGTATCGCTTGTCGTTCCCGCCGATCATGCCGCAGCCCTTTCGATGCGTACGAAGTTTACATTCATGCCGGTGCCGCCCATGATGGGATCGATCTTATACCGGGTTATCAGTTTTGCGTCATCCGCGCCCCTGCCGCGCGCAAACTTCAGTCCCTTCGACGAATGGCCGTAGCCGTGGACCATGTACACGCAGTCGGTTCGAATCCGCTGGGTGACTTTGACGCGTATCGGTTCCGAGTGGACGTCGTCCTGATTGACGAGGATCACGCGATCGCCGTCTTGTAGTCCCTGCTCGGCAGCGACCTGAGCATTTACCCACACCTCGTTCTCCGAATACACCTCCGACAAAAAGCGGTTGTTGGTCGTACGGCCGAACGTGTGGACGGGCGCGCGGCCAAACAACAACCGGAAGTGCTCGGGCGGCGGTTCTTCCGGCGGCGTGTATATTGGGATAGGGTCGAATCCCGCGTCGATCAGTTGTTGAGAGTACAACTCGATCTTGCCCGACGGTGTGTCGAACGACGGTTCGATGCCATCTTCGATGTAGAGCGCGCCCGCTTTTTTCGTGATTACGCCCGTTTTCATCAATTCATCGCAGTCGTAACCGCCCTCGTGGACTCGATACTTGGCGTACTCGACACTGTCCTTCCATGGGAAGTAGTCCTTGAGTCCGATACGGTGGGCGATTTCCCGCGCGATCCACCAACCCGGTTTAGAATCGTACATGGGCTCCACGACCGGTTGACGCACGGCCAAAAACGGCGTTTTGTACGGTGGGGTGTGGACCTCGTCGCAACGCTCCAGGTAGGTAGCCTCCGGTAGAACGATGTCGGCCCAACCGGTGATTTCCGCCGGTAGTACGTCGATGGCGACGATCAAATCCAACTCCTGAATCGCACGCTTGGTCTTTTCCGGAGCTGGGAGCGACTGGATCAGGTTGGTGCCATAGACCAGCCACCCCTTGATGTCGTACTCGGCCATACCGGGAATGCTGGCGTCGCACAAGCCGGACGCGAGCGTGTTGTCGGCGAGCGGATACACCGTCCCCTTTGGCATATCAGCGGCCAGCTTGGGTTGGTGCAGGTACTTCGTATACGGGTACTTCGGTAGTCCCAGTTTTTGCGGAAAATAGAAGCCGCCCTTGCGTCCCCACGAACCGAGCAGTGCATTCAGAATGGCGATTGCGCGGCTTCTCTGTGTGTCGTCGCCGTACCATGTGACGTGACGGCCGGGATGGACCAGTGACGCCGGGCGCGCGCCCGCGATGAAACGGGCCGTTTCCCTGATGGTCTCCGGACGGATGGTCGTTTGCGTATACGCCCACTCGGGTGTTTTGTCGGAGAGGTCGGCCGCGAGCTCCTCGAACCCAATGGCGTACCTGTCTACATAGTCTTTGTCGTACAATCCCTCGGTGACGATCACGTGCATCCAGGCGAGCAAAAGCGCCATGTCGGTACCGGGTTTGATCGGGAGCCAGTAGCGTGCCTTGCCGGCGGCGACCGAATACCGGGGGTCGACGACGACCAGCTGGGCGCCCTTCGAGATCGCGTTTGCCATGTCTTGAACTTGCGTGTTGTGCATGTTCTCGCCCAGGTGAGAACCGATGAGCGTGATAACGCGCGAATTCTCCATGTCGGTCGATTCCGGCGATCCCACGCCGCTGCCAAACGTCAGCTGAAAACCGACCTCGCGCGGCCCGCGACACTGCGCGTACGATGGCGCCGCCGCGTTGGGTGACCCGTAAGCTTTTAGCAGGTGCTTGAACCACGATCCCCCGTAACCGTGCGAGTACAAAGCCAACGCCTCTGGGCCGTGCACCTGTTTGATCTTCAGCATGCGATCGGCGACTTCACCCAGCGCTGTGTCCCAGTCGACCTCATTGAAGACTTGCGCCCCGCGTTTTTCGGTGCGGATCAAAGGCCTTTTGAGCCGGTCGGGGTCATAGAGCAGGCCAATACCGCCGGTGCCGCGCGGACACAAGCGACCTCGCGACAACGGGTGGGCGGGGTTACCGGTGATCTTGGTGACGCGGCCATCCTTGACGTGGGCGAGAACACCGCATTTCCAAAAGCAGATCTCGCAGAACGTGGGGACGACCCGATCGCCATCGGTCATGGGGTCGTGTACCAACGGATGGTCCAGCCCCCACCAGTTGGTCAACAGACCGGAACCGGCGGCTACGCCCGCCGCTGCGGCACCGCCGATTTTGATGAATTCGCGCCTGGACAATTTCGCCATCAGTCGACCTCTTCAGAAGTGTTGGATTTCTCTGCATCAACGCCCGGGCAACATTGCTCGAGACAACCCAGTAGCACAGTCAGTTGTGGCATCGCGATGGTGTAGTAGCGGAAGCCACCTTCGTTGCGAACGGCGACCAACTCGTGCAGACGGAGCCACGACAGATGCCGCGACACCGACGACTGTGGCAGCTCCAGTTTCCGGCGCAGCGCCCCCACCGTTTGTTCTCCGCCGTCGGCCAGGCAGGCGACGATCCGAAGCCGGACCGGATTGCCCAACGCTCGCAGGATCCCGGCAGGCTTTTCGGCTTGTTCGGGTTGAATGAGACTCTTTCCCCGGGTCGATCGGATCATGGTTCGTACCCCCTCTGGGCGTTAACTAATCATCAAGATATCCGGATATCCGAATATTGTCAATATGAATTCGGGAAATTTTTCACGAGTTGACATATGGTATAACCGTTGTTATACTAAAGGTATGAAAACGGCGATTTCTATTCCGGATTCACTGTTCGAAGCGGCCGACCAATTGGCGAATCGGCTCGGGATTACGCGCAGTGAGCTGTACCGGCGTGCGGTGAGGAGGTTCCTCGAGACGTACTCGCACCAGGTGATCCGAGAAACTCTGGACGACGTGTACGGTGAAAATACAGATGACTCGCGTCTCGACACGATGATCGAGTATCTCCAAGACAGCTCGCTGGACAGGGATGATTGGTCGTGAATCGAGGCGAGATTTGGTGGGCGACGTTGCCATCGCCGCGGGCGTCAGAGCCGGGTTACCGGCGTCCCGTACTGATCGTCCAATCGGACGCTTTCAACAGCAGTCGAATCCGAACGGTGATAGCGGCAGTCATTACGACCAACACCCGGTTGGCCGGCGCGCCAGGGAACGTGCTTCTGACCCGGCGGGAAAGCGGTTTACCCAAAGAATCCGTGGTCAATGTCTCGCAGGTCGTGACGTTGGACAAATCCTACCTCCGCGAAAGAGTCGGTTCCCTACCGCGCGGGCGGCTCGGAGCGGTAGAAGCGGGTTTGCGGCTGGTGTTGTCGCTGTGATCTGGTGGGGGGGGACCCCCCCCCGGCCCCCCAAGGGGTTACTCGCTTCGTAGCGCCACGACGGGGTCGACACGCGCGGCACGGGCGGCGGGATAAAGGCCGGCAAGCACGCTGACGGTGACGCCAAACGCAAACGCCAACAGGATCAGCCAGGCGGGCAGCGCGAAGGGGTCGAACACCGGCACCTCCTTGCGTTCCATGATGATTTTCAAAACGAAGGCGACCAGGCGTGTCGCCAGCCAACCCAACACGATCCCCAGTATCGACCCCACGACGCCGATAACCCCCGACTCCGCCAAGAAGAGCACTCGGATCTCGTGCTCGCCCCCGCCCAGCGATTTCAGCACCCCGATCTCGCGGCGCCGTTCCGTGATCGACATGACCAGCGTGTTGATGATACCGAGAGAAGACGTTACCAGCGCGATAACGCCGAGGACCCCCATCCCCAAATAGAAAAAGATCATGAGGCGTTGGATCTGATCGAATTCTTCGGCAAAGCTGAACGCCCGGAATCCGAGGGCTTCCACCGAATCTTTGACCGTTTTGTGATTTGCGTACGGCTCGATTTCGAGCGTCACACGGCGATAACTCCTGGCGTCCGCCGGTCCCTCGGGGCCGAACAACGATCCGCTTCTCATGGCGGTCAACAGGTTGGCGGGATTGTCGCCCAGTACGAAGCCGGTCGAGCTCAGACGCCGAGCCGTTCGTTCGGGTATCACGATGGGCGAGGTCCGCATTCCGTACGACGGTGGTTCCGACACCACCGCGCGAACGAGGAGCGTATCCGAGACCGTCATCTGGTGGTTCATCAGACCGTCGAAAAAGCGCTCGAACCGCTGTCCTATCTCTCGCCGTATCACGCGTCGCTGGTAACCCGGGTGGTTCAACGAATCGAAGTCGACCGTCCGCATGATCTTGAACATTTCACCCCGGGGATCGCCCACGGCAAGCACCAGAGCGCTGTCGAGGCTGGCCACGCGTGTCGAAATCACGATACGCCGGCCGATCAAGGAGTCCGGTTCTTCGATACCCGTCAACTCCATCATTTCATGCGTAAGGATCGCTTCGCGCGCGGCGTCCTCGGAAAAATCAGCGCCTGCCAACAGCTTGTTGATCAACGTTGTTTGCATCGCTCCGGGTGGTAAGGCGCGGGCGGTGGTGGTCACCACGGTGTCGGCGATGGCGGCGGTCACGTCGAGCGCGTCGTACGGATAGGCGAGCTTGACACCAGGAATACGCGACAACTCTTGGATCGCTTCGGCATCCAAAATCTCGGCCACGGTGGAGTCCGACGCGCCGTTCCCGCTCTTGGGGAAAACCCGCATATTCGTCAACAAGCCGAACTCGTTGTAAATGTTGGAGATATGCCGCTGGTTGCCCGCCGCAAAAGAGAGCATAGCCACAAACGTCGCAATGGCAATCACCACGCCCGCGATTGTCAGCGTGGCCCGAAGCTTGATTCGCCACAGACTGCCGACCGACAGGTCGACCAAATCGCGAAACGTCATGCCTGCCGCCCCTTCTGTTCCGGCGCCGGAGGATCGCCGTCGACCACTCGTCCATAGTGCATTTTGATGATCCGGCCGGCGACGCCGCTGGCCATGTCGACGTCGTGTGTCACCATCACGACCGTCAAGCCGTCACGGTTCAATTCGGCCAGCAGTCGCGAAATCACCGCGGAGTTTTCCTGATCGAGGTTCCCCGTCGGCTCGTCCGCAAACAGAATCTCCGGCCGCTTTACCAACGCACGCGCGATTGCCACCCGCTGCTGTTCGCCGCCCGACAGGTCGAGGGGGCGATGGTCGGAACGGTCGGAGAGACCCAGCCGCTCCAGAATCTCTTGTGCACGCGGCCGTCTCTGCTGCCGTGGCGTGTCGTCGAAGTAAAGCGCTAGTTCCACGTTCTTTAGAGCCGTATGGTGCGAGATCAAATTGAAGGACTGAAACACCATGCCGACCTTTTCGGCGCGATAGCGCGAGAGCTGGCGGGAGGAGAGACCGTCCAACCGGCGGCCGTCGATCTCGATGTGGCCGGACGTGGGGGTATCCAGTCCGGCGAGCAGGTTGAGCAGCGTCGATTTCCCCGAACCAGAGGCCCCGACGACGGCGAGGAATTCGCCCTTGTGGATCGCGAGGTCGACTTCGTCGACCGCACGGACCGTATGGCGTCCCCGTTCGTAGTAGCGGCAAAGTTTATGCGTCTCGATCCACGAATTAGACACGCAGGTCATCTTATCAGGGTTTGTGAGTAAAGTCAAAAAACGGCGACCGGACTTAGTAGTTACTACAGTTAAAGACTGCTCCGCTTTTTGGGGGCGCCAAAATTTTCGCGACAGCGTCATTTTGAGCTTGTCGGGCCAGCCCATTGCAATAGATTATAAGTTTAAGTCCCCACCCCGCGATTCGTTTTCAGGCCAACGAGCCCTACTCGGAGAACATCGAGGCACGTCACTTGCACGACCCTATCAGTGAGGCAGTTAAATCAAGCATCAGTTCGATAAAGCCATTTGGCGCCCTGGACCAAACGCAATTTGGCCCTCCGCAACACCGGAGGTTGCACATGCACCGTCGAATTCAGAATCTGGCAGTCGTCCTCTCCGTTTTGATTTCAACAATTGTTCTGTTGGCCGCCCCGTCGTCGGCCGAGACCGTTAACCTGACCGTTCACAATTACCCCGCCGGAGACGGGCCTTCGTCTCTCGCCAGTAACGGCGTTCCGTTTCGGCCGGGAGTTTTGTTCGACGAGGGAAACCTCAGACTCACGGACGGAGTGTCCGAAGTCCCGATTGCGGTACAAGTACTCGCGCGCTGGCACGGAGATAACTCCATTCGGGTGGTCTTGTTACAATTCGATGCAACCTTTGGTGGAGACACCAAATCCTACACCCTCGAAATCGGCGCCTCGCGGAGCACTCCGGATAGAACTTTGACAACTGTCGTTTGGAATTTCCCCGAAAGGATCATTGCGCTGCCCGAGAACTATCTCTGCGCGTCGATGGTCGTATGGGAACAGCAACCGTTGGGAACGACGGATTTTCCCGATTGGGAGCAGAAGCAGCTGGACAGATACGGCAGTATTGACTACGACGGTGCCTCGCTGACTTCGTGCGCCAACGCAGACCAGTACTACAACAGTATTCACACTTCGTATCAGTTGTATGTAAGAACGGGCGACATCGAATATCTCACAAACGGTAGAAAGTGGGCGCTCCATCACGCACGAGACCAGATCTACTTGAGTGGGGACAAAATCGGACACGGCGTGTGCGGTTCGT
>CBDVBX010000145.1:0-9390 GCA_965372335.1 uncultured bacterium
AGTCGTTAGAAGACAATCAGGGGCAGTCTGAAACTGGCGCCCACTCGCGGATCTCGAGAAAGGAAATGACTGCAAAGTGATCCCTTCCCCAGAATCAAAAGATGGTCGGCGATACTGGCGCGGGGCCGTCGCCAAGTATGAGGCGCCAAGCCTTGCTCGCAGTCTAGGGCAAATCGCAAGTACGATCATTCCGTACTTTGCGTTGCTGTGCGTGATGTACCTCACACTCGACGTTTCCTATTGGATAACGCTGGGGCTCGTTATCCCCGCGGCGGGGTTTCTGATCAGGAGCTTCATTATTGTTCACGATTGTGGCCACGGCTCGTTCTTCAAATCAAGGAAGGCAAATCGAATCCTGGGATTTTTCGCCGCGTTGTTGACGTTCCTCCCTTCGTATCACTGGAGTCATGAACACGCAAAGCATCATGCCCACGCCGGTGATCTGGATCGCCGGGGTGCTGGCGATGTGTGGACCCTGACCGTGCAGGAGTACCTGGCGCTGCCGCGCTGGAAGCGGGTCTGGTACCGGACCTATCGGAACCCGTTCTTCCTTTTCGGAGTGGCGCCGCTATACGTCTTCTTCGTCAATTATCGCTACTGGCGCCCGGGCGACAACAAACGCGTACGTTGGAGTACCATGCGAACCAACCTGGCCCTGGCGGGTATTGTGACCGCGGCGAGCTTGACTATTGGTATCAAGGCCTACCTCATGATTCAGGTACCCATCATGTTTGTCGCGGCCACGGCCGGCGTTTGGCTGTTCTATGTACAGCACCAGTTCGAGAACACGTACTGGGAGCGCCACGAGGAGTGGAGTTACGTACGACACGCGCTCGAGGGGTCGTCTTTCTACAAGCTGCCGCGCATCCTCCAATGGTTCACCGGCAACATCGGTTTCCACCACGTTCACCATCTGAGCCCGCGAATTCCGAACTACAACCTGCAGAAGTGCCACGAATCCCATCCGATGTTCCAGGCGGTGAAACACGTCACGCTGTGGTCGAGTCTGAAGACCCTTGGCTACCGTCTTTGGGACGAGGAGCACAAGAAATTGGTGGGGTTTAGTTACCTTTCCGTCTATCTCGCCAGGCAGGCGATACTCTCCCGCCTCGAGCCGCTCGAGCCGTTGAATCCTGTAGACTTGAATCTCGGTGAGCTCGAGTAGCGGGGTTCGAGTCACGTCCCGTTGGGGACGCCACTCAATTTCCGGACAAAGTGCCTCCCCAGTTTCTTTTTGAGATTATGCTCACAGCACGGCGATCCAGTGTATGGGCGCCGCAATCTCGCTGCTTGACTAGCCAGTGAGTGCTCTGGCATGATCTGAATCAGGTCTGCTCTGGCTGCTCATTGAGGCCGTATTGCTTGTTGATCTCATCTTAGACGGTTGCCGGTTATCAAGAATTCCGAGAGGAAAGAGGGGCGAAATGAGAAAAGACCGATTTGTTGCTTTGGGAGTCTTTGCAATCCTGGTTTTCGCGCTCGCCTTGGCTGGTTGCGAACAAAAATCTGAGCGTTCAGAAAAATCAACTCCAGCCGAGCTAACGCGGCCCAACATTCTGTTGATTGTCGCAGACGATCTGGGCTATTCGGATATTGGTTCTTTTGGCGGAGAGATCGCGACCCCTACCCTGGACATTCTGGCGAAAGAGGGGCTGTTGTTGACCAACTTTCACGTGCTCCCGAGCTGCTCTCCTACGCGATCGGTTCTGATGTCTGGTGTGGATAATCACCGGGCGGGCCTCGGGACGATGGGTGAAGTCAAAACACCGGAAATGGAGGGACATCCCGGTTACGCGGGGTATCTGAACTTCGAAGTTGCCGCCCTCCCAGAGGTCTTGAAGGCCGGTGGGTACCATACTTACATGGCGGGCAAGTGGCATCTCGGCGGCGACGAAGAAACGAGCCCTCATGCCAGAGGTTTCGAAGAGACGTTCACCCTCGTACCTGGCGGAGGAAGTCACTGGAGCGACCTCAAGCCGCTGTCTCCTCCGCAGACGATGATGTATCGGCGCAACGGCAGGCTGGTCGAAGCGTTGCCCGAGGATTTTTATTCGACCAGATACTACACCGATTTGTTACTCCAGTTTATCGAGCAGAACCAAGAAGACGGCAAACCCTTCTTTGCTTACCTGTCATACACGGCGCCTCACGACCCCCTGCATGCTCCCAAGGAGTACATCGACAAGTACAAGGGCAAATATGATGAGGGTTGGGACGTCCTACGCGAAGCACGGCTGCAACGCTTGAAAGACCTCGGGATCATCAACAAGAATGCCAAACCCTTCCCGCGTTTAGCCTCGGTAAAAGCCTGGGACGAGATGTCTGCCGAAGAGAGACGGAACGCGGCCCGCGACATGGAAGTCTACGCGGCGATGGTCGACTACATGGATGAACAGATCAAACGGGTGTTCGATTACTTGAAGAAGATCGGCGAATACGACAACACGATGATCATCTTCTTCTCGGACAATGGTGCCAACGGCGCACTGCCAACAGCCTATCCCGGCCAAACGGACGAGTTCTTGAACTCTTTCGACAACAGCATGGAAAACCGTGGCTTGGTCAACTCGTTTATCGAAACGGGACCGGGCTGGGCCCAGGCCAGCATGTCTCCGAGCCGGTTGTTCAAAGCATTTACGGCAGAAGGCGGAATCAAATCGCCATTCCTGATCAAACCCCCGGGCAGGCTGGCCAATGCCGGCACGATGAATCACTCGTTCTTCCACGTGCGGGACATCATGCCGACGATTCTCGATCTGGCGGGTGTCGCTCATTCCGAAGAGTTCGAAGGGCGCAAGGTCAGGCCAATGCAAGGCAGATCTGTGCTCGGACTGTTGGAGGGGAAGGTTGAATCGCCGTATGAAGAAGCGAGCCAGGTCGGCTATGAACTCTTCGGGTTGAAGGCCTTCTTCGCAGGTGACTGGAAAATCCTGTGGATGCCGCAGCCATTCGGTCCAGGCGATTGGGAATTGTTCAATCTGAAGCAGGACCCGGCTGAGCTAACCGATCTCAGCGCGCAACATCCTGAGAAGCTCAAGGAAATGGTTGCTCTGTGGGAGCAATACAAGAAAGACAACGGCGTGCTCGATATTTCTCTCAACCTATCCGACAAGATCGAGTGATTGGGAGTGACCTGTCCCACGTTTTTGTGCCAGCTTCGGAGTTAGACCGTCGACACTCCGATGGAGTTTTCAGAAGGGACAGTCGTTCCAGTGGATAGTGTACTTCCGCGTATAGCTGGGTGTCTCTGGCTGGAGCTGTCCGGGCAGCGGCGTAGAGGCCGATGCCAACACGCTTGTTAAATTCAGGTGAGCCGTTTGAAAACTGTCTCCGGTATCGCTTTCACGATTTTCATGATCAGCCACCAGATCGACGGAATATACGCTGTGTTTTTTCTGCGCTGTGTCAATTTCCAGATTTTATTCGCGACGTAGCGAGGTGAAACCGCGAGACTGCTTTTTACTTTTCCGTACGACATCGGGGTATCCACGTATCCGGGCAGTACCGTCGTCACGTGGACATTATGCTTGAACAGCTTTCCCCGTAGACCTTGCAGGAAGGTCGTTAACGCTGATTTCGAAGCGCCGTAAATAAAATTGCTTGGACGTCCCCGCTCGCCAGCGACCGAGCTCAGGCATATTATCAAGCCGCGGCCGTTTTTGACCATATGCCTCGAAATCTCATTGAGGATCAGAGCGATTCCAGTGTAATTCACCATAGTCGTGTATTGCAGGCCGTCCTCGTCATGGTATTCCATCTCATTTGCGGGCATTGTGCCCGCAGTTACCACGATACAATCTACGGTGCTGAAGATCTGATAGGTGTGTTCCAGGAAGGCTTTTATCGAATCCGGAGTGTTCAAGTCTATCGGCACTGCGTGGGCCTCATTGCCATATCTTATTCTCAGGTCCGATACCAGATAATTCAATTCCTCATCGTCCCGGGAGCCGCATACGACATGGTGTCCTTTCTGAGAGAATACGTACGCGACTTCTCTTCCAATACCGGAACTGGCGCCGACGATTACAACGTTCATGTCTGGCATCAAGAAAGCCTAAGTCTTTCGAACATCAGTGAATCGAATCTGTTCTCGACTTTGTATTTACCTCTGATTGATTTCCACTCATCCAACGATCCAGTATACATTTTGCCGAAGTTATCCGCGTTCAACCGGGAATCTTTGGCAAGGTACACCCTGCCCCCGTGTTGAATGATTATTTTGTCGAGTTCATCCAGAAGCTTCCAGAGCTTGTCATCGTACGCGAAATCAACCGCCATCGTATAACCGTCGATCGGAAACGACAAGAGTCCTCGGGATTTTTTCAGCGGTTTTATCGCTGCCACAATAGACCCCAGCTTGGATCTAGTTATCAGTTTCAACAACTCATCGATGATGTCATATGCACCGTCCTCTGGAACCGCAATCTGATATTCAATGAATCCCTTTTTTCCGTAGATCCTGTTCCAATTGCCGATGCTATCCAGCGGATAGAAGTATTCAATGAGGTGCTGCTCTTCTTTGCTCCGTTTGATGTTCGATTTCAGATAATAAGCCGCGTTGAATGCTTCAACAGACAATCTGTTTATCACGAAACCGGGCAGATAAATCGGTATCGGTATCCTCTTTCTCTCTTTGTAGGACAATCCGCCGCTCGTTCCGTGATTGGCTCTTTGCAATACCCCCCTGCCCCGTTGTTTCCCCTCCTTGTGTGAATCGAACCAAGAAAAAAGATATTCATGTGACTCCATTGATTCTGATTGGAGGTCGAACAACTCCCGCAGATTGCCGAATCCTACTGTTTCGACATCCACTAAAGACGAGTCTACCTTTTTCAGTTGGAGTTGAACATCGACTATTATCCCCGTCATTCCCATACCGCCGATCGTCGCATAATACAAATCAGCGTGATTGTTGCCGTCACAATACGTTATGTTCCCATCGTGAAGCATCAGCCGGAGACCCTTGACGTATCCGCCGAACGAACCTGCCTTCCAGTTCTTTCCGTGAGCGTCACAGGCCACGCAGCCACCTACGGTACACAACCGAGATCCCGGGGTTACATTCAGAAACCAACCACGGGGAAGGAACGTGCTTATTATATCCCGCAATGTAACGCCGGATTGACAATGTAAGAGCCCGGTTTCAGTATTGAAGCCGAGCATTTTGTTCAGTCGCTTTGTATCGACATTGAGACCGTCTTTGTTAATGGAGGCGTCGCCGTAACTAGTAGCACCTCCTCTTGCCAGTACCGTCCCTTTCTCTTTTGCCAGTATCTCCGACAGGTCGGCTACTCGCTCCGGCCTGAACACATTCCCACGAACCCTGGGGTAGTTGCTCCAGCCGCCGATCTCTTCTTGCCGATACTCTTTGGTATACACGATTTTACTCGTTAGGGTTTGTTGCCATTCAATTCTGTTTGAATATCTTCCTGTAGACCTTCAGCATATCTCGTATGCTCGCGTAGACATTCGATATAGAGGTTGAGTGGGACTCTCCGAACCGTCTGGGATACGTTTTTATACCGGCCTGGCCTATCGGAAATCCTCTCACCATCGCATTGATAATGATCTCTGCGCCAATAAACGGACTCGTCGATATCAGCTCCATGTCCTCCACCACGTGCGACCGGATCACTTTCAGGCCACAATTGTGATCTCTGAGCGGGGATTTGAACAGCCGTCGGATGATGACGTTGTAAACGTATGAAATGAAAATCCTCAGCGTGCCGTATATCTTCGTATAACGAAATGTCACTATCAAATCGTAGTGGCGAAACAATTTTGATAGATGATGGAGTTCATCTACGTCGTATTGGTTGTCACCGTCGGTGAAACAAATCCAGTCGTAGTCGAGCGAGTGCTTGAATCCGGTCTGAAGTGCAGCTCCGTATCCACGGTTTTTATCATGGCGTATGGATATTATCTCATCGGGGTATCTCGCTGCCAGATTGTCGGCGATCTCACCCGATTTGTCTGGGCTCCCGTCGTCGACAATGATCACTTTGTATTTCGAAGCGATATCCGACAAAACCTTAATCGACTTCATTGCCACCGTTTCAACAGTGGATTCATCGCAGTAGACGGGGAAAAATATCGCTACGCTGGGTTTGTCATTTTTGTTATTCGTTCCGACCATATTACTCTTCCGGTTTCTGTGCCACTAAAAACAGTTGTTTGCCAACGAGATGCCTGAGCAGGGGAATTCGCAAATATATTTTCAGCAGTCCGGTAAAACCGCTCAACCTGCTCTTCGTCGAATACGGCAGAAACCTCGGGTAACATTCCTTTACAACGAAATCATTCATTCCAAGCAACTCCGTCAGACTCTTGTCGCTGATCGGAATATAATGATCGTGGAAATCCCAATATTCTTTGTAGGCGTATCGAATATTGGGTTGAATGACGAGAAGCAATCCGTTGACGACGAGTACCCGCTTGATTTCCGAAACCACACGTTCCAACTCGTCTTTGTCTTTCATGTGTTCGAAAAAGTTGCTGACGAAGACAACATCTATACTTCCGTCCGGTATCGATGATATGTTGTCAGCGCGTTCCTGTATGGTCGTGACGTCGTCATTGGCGTGTGTCTTCGTATCGGGATTCAGATCAACTACATATTTATTTCCACATCGAACGTTATTGATAAACAAGCACTCGCCGCCTCCAAGATCCAGGACGGAGTCATTCATCCCTATATATTTTTGGAGTACTTCGTCTATCAATATTCCCCAGAGTCGTTCCTTTATCTGCAACTCTTTCGCGGAAAAACGCCGTTTGTAAATGCCGGATAATTTATCGCTCAATATTTTCATTGTATAGGTTCCGATTCGGGCAAAGACACCTTGTACAAGTCCAATCCGCTTATTACCGGCGTGAGCTCCTCAATGGTGAATCCGAGGGACGACGGCGGATACGTAAAATATAAACCGGTAGGATTCTCGCTTCTGATGATATCCACCATATATTCGACTCGTGGAAGCCCGTGTCGGATACTCACGTCTTCGAATTCGCCTTTCACGTGTTTGAAGTAGAAAAGCACGTGGGTTTGCGACCAGCGACAAAACACCAGGCTGTTGGGCGGAAGCAGTCCGGCCATTTTCTCGCCGTAGTGCTTGCCGCGATCGTTGCTGGCGTTCAGGTTGTAGAACCGCGAATGCCAGCCGCCTTCCATCGACGCCCCGGTGGCGTAACGAATCGGCGGGAGGACCAGCAACAAGGCTGCCAAAGCGAGCAGCAGCGGTGTAGCCGGCAGGCGTAACCGTTGCGACCACGCACGGAATAACACCATTCCCTCCGCTATATACAACGCGAACAGGACGAAGACGGTATTGGCGAATCTTCTCATCCCCGCACCTTCCCACAAATATATAGCGAGGATCACCACGGGAACCGTCACCGCCGTCGCCAGCAGGGCGGTCCTTCGGTCCCTCACCCACAAGGTAAAAAAACCGAGGAAGGCGAGCGCCCCTCCCACAAACGGGAACTCCCAACCGGCCATCAACCGGCACCAACGAAAAAACTGACCAACCCAGTCGGACACGGAGTAGTCCGGAGTGGAACGCGTCGAGAACATCTGGAACCGCATTCGCCCGAAAAAGCTTTCGAGTTCCTGCGGGTCACCGCCCCGGTCGGCATGCACGTATTGCCCGTAGTCGTCTATCCAGTTCATGGGATACGATTGTTTGTCGATCTCATAAGTATACAGATAAAGGGTAAACGGCAGCAGAAACACCAGAATGCTGGCGGCGGATAAACGGATCGCCGCGCCACGGAAGCATTGCTTGCCCTTCCAGACCGCCAGGATCAAGGCGGCCGGAAGTATCGCGACGTTCGACGTGTGGTTGAGAATCAAGAACCCCAGCGCAAGTACAAACAGAAGCCAGCGCCGGGACGAAGGTTCCCGGTAGAAACGAATGGCCGCCCAGGACGTGAAGACAAATAGCGCTGCGTTCATCGCGTATACATCGCAGTAAATTGCGTTTTGCCAGAACGAGGCCGAGATACCGAGCGACGCCGTCGCGCCCAGCGATATCAACAAGCTGCGGGTCCTCCGGAACAGAAAAAGGAATACGATGGTCAGCGTAACGCTGGCAAAGACGATCGAAAGGAGCGTCGCCCGGAACGCCGGTTCACCGATGGGCAGCAGGGCGAACACCCTGGCGATGACGCACCAAAGCGGATATGGTTGGTGCGGAAGGCCCCCTACGATCGCGATGGTTTGGAATTCAGCGGAGTCGTCGTAGTCGAGAATGACGGTGTGGCTGGCAGAAATGACGTACAGACAAAAAAACAGCACACCTATCGCCAGGGCGCCGTACAGTTCGATCCGCTTTGCCGTAATCTGACTAAAAGAATTCTCGGCCACGGGGTCTCCCGGTTGCTGCTTGTTTGCGGGCGAGAGCCGGATTCAAAGTATAACGCCTAACTCATTTATATTTCATAGGATGGAAGGTCTGTTTGTTCGGGGAGGTAAATCTCCGTAAAAGACAATCGCTTATTGGGATTGTACCATTTAAGGCCCCGCTTTCTCTAGTGAATTCACGCTCCTCCTCACCTACGTCAATCAACGGCACGACAGGGTGACTGGGGGCTCCCGTGTGGGACTAATCCAGCGCAAGACGGTTTACGTCTGTATATAGAACCGATGCCGAGCCACCATTTCGGCGTTGCGCCGGCGCCTTGGGGGTAGTATCATACCGGTTCGGGCCCGCGTGCGGCGGGCCCGTGTCTTTTACCCGAGGGATAGGCAAATGCCCAACCAGAAGCGCAGAAA
This sequence comes from uncultured bacterium, assembly GCA_965372335.1. GTDB lineage: Bacteria > Krumholzibacteriota > Krumholzibacteriia > WVZY01 > JAKEHA01 > CBDVBX01. Next base: position 8,774 of record CBDVBX010000145.1, read on the forward strand.
AGACGTCCGGAATGTGGCCATCATCGCCCACGTCGACCACGGCAAGACCACGCTTGTGGACGCCCTCTTGAAGCAAACCGGCGCCCACGTGTTCCGCGACGGCGAAACCACGATCATGGACTCGAACCCGCTCGAAAAGGAGCGCGGGATCACAATCTTTTCCAAGAACGCCTCTATTATGTGGCGCGACGTCCAGCTCAACATCGTAGACACGCCCGGCCACGCGGATTTTGGCAGCGAAGTCGAACGTATTTTGAAAATGGTCGACGGAGTACTCCTGCTGGTGGACGCATTCGAGGGACCGATGCCGCAGACCAAGTTCGTCCTCAAGAAATCGCTCGAGCTTCACCTCAAGCCCATCGTCGTCATCAACAAGATCGATCGCCCCAACTCGCGTCCGAAGGAAGTCGCCGAAATGACGTTCGACCTGTTCTGCGAGCTCAACGCCAGCGACGAGCAGCTCGATTTTCCCATCGTGTACGCGTCGGGCAAGTACGGGTACGCCCGCATCGAGCTCGAAGACGCCGACACGGACATAACGCAGCTGCTCGACACCATACTCCGCCGCGTCCTGCCGCCGGTGGGCGACGTCGACCAGCCCTTCCGCATGCTGGTGA
>CBDVBX010000146.1:0-9386 GCA_965372335.1 uncultured bacterium
GGTCGGCCCAAAACCTCAGAAGACGCGGCCGCAGGCCCAAAATCCTCCAAGGTCACATCCGAAGCGCTTCGTCACCACGCGGAAACGCATCAAGGAGGGTGGGGGGGTGAAGAGTCCGAAATTCCTGGTGCGGGTAAGTTTGGGCGATTTGGACGGTCTGGATTTGTGGATAACCCTCGTAACTGACTCAATAAAAATACGTTACCGTCGCGTAAAAATCTCTTGACACGTTTTTTTTAAGTGTAATACCGTTGGGATGACAGCTAAGTCACTCAATTTATTTGCGCTACAAAAACGGGCGCATACCTGCCAGGGGGTTTCACGTGCCAGTCTTGCTCGAAAGAACGCGTCAAAAAAACGGGTCCAAGCGGATCCAACAGCTCAAAAGAAACGTCGACGAGAATCGTTCGGACTACTTTGCCGCATTCGAACTGGTTCAGGCGTTGTGGGAAGAAGGGGACAGGGAAAAGGCCGTTCGTGCATGTCGGAAGCTCGTAAAAAACCACGACCTACCAAAAGCGATTCTCGAGCCGGCCGCAATATTTCTTTTCGAACGGCGCTCACTGCGCGAAGCGCGCGAATGCTTCGCTCGTCTGGGCGCTTCCGAGCCGGATAGAGCTCTGCCGCAATGCTTTCTCGGTCGGATTCACGATTTGGAGGGAAATCCGGCGGATGCGTGTCGCGCGCACGAGAAGTCGATCCAGCTCGAGCCGTCGAATGCAGAGTGTTATTACCGTTACGGCGTTACTCTGGCCCGTAACGAACGGCGAGGGGAAGCCGAGGAGTACTATCGGACCGCGATCTCTCTCGACCAGGCACACTCCAAGGCGTACACCAACCTCGGATATCTCATCGATCTCAAAGGCCGATGCACCGAAGCCATGCAGTTGTTTCGCAAAGCAGTCCAATGCAACCCCCACAGCGCTGAGGCCCATTTCAACCTCGGCGCTTTGTACGGCGACAGCGGGAACCACGAGCGCGCAATTCGCGAATTCCGCGTGGCAGTCCGTCTCGATCCCGAAAGCGTCGAGGCCCATTTCAATTTGGGACTAGCCCTTTACGAAATCGGGGAATTGGACGAGGCGCTGGCAACCTTCAAAACAGTGATCAAACTGGACGGCTCACACCGTTTCGCGCGTTATTACGTTGGAATGGTGCTGTACCGTAAGGGTGTCTATGGGAAAGCGCTCAAGGTGCTACAGCACGTCCTCAAGGACGATCCCGATAACCCGGCTGTTTTATATCCAATCGGGGTTTGCTACAATCGCATGGACGAGCCGTTCAAAGCTATCCCGCCGCTCAAGCGGGTAACCGAATTATCGCCGGATGACGGCCGCGCGTATTATTTTCTGGGCGTGGTCTTCGACAAAACCGGGATGCTCGACGAAGCCAAAAAGAACTACAGAACGGCGGATTCACTGTTTCATAAGAGCGGAACACAGAGTGCGGCGCTGTAAGCATCTCACCCCCTTCGATAAATCGCCTCGGCGAACAATACTGATCGGTTGTCTCGTCGTTCTCTCGTATCACGGCGTATCGTACGGCCTGGGGCAAGAGTTCATCGCTCTGGACAACTGGGCGTATCGAGCGATCGAACGATTCGAAGCCCTTGGTCTGTGTAACGTCCCCGATGACGCACCGTTCACGCGACCCGAGTTCGTCAAACTGGTCATCGAAATTTCGAAAAAAGCATTCGACCGCCGATTGTCGGCACGCGACCGATACCAACTCGACCGGCTCAAGAAAGAATTTACAGAGTTCGCGTCGCAGCGTGACCCGCAAGCCAGGTACGATCCCCCCACATTCTATTTGGATGACCGCCCTCTGATATTTGCGCTGGATCTCGACCTGGCCGGCATTGCCGCCAACCAGTTTCTGGGCGAATACGGCACCGAGTACTTCGCTAACTCTAATCCCGAAGCACAATTGCACCTTTACCAGCACGCCACCTACGATCTTCGCTACCGGTGGATCATGGGCCCCGAACACGGCGACCGCGCGCGAGACGAAAAACCGTCGCGCCGGGAGAAGAGTTTCAAAGGACTCACCTCCCTGTACGAACGGTCGTATGTGATCTTCGGCTGGGACAAGGTCCACGTATACTTCGGACGTGAGTACGTAGACTGGGGGCCGTCGAACTGGGGAAATTTGATCACACCCGGATTCGGGATCAGTCTCGACCAGCTAGGTTGGCGGGCCAAGCTCAAGTGGTTCCGTCTCAGTATGTTTACCGGGCAGCTCTCTCCGTACTCGAGGCGTAACATTGCCGGACACCGTCTGGAAATGCGATTTGCGCGCGTTACCATTGGCTTGAACGAAACGATTGTATATGCCGGGAGAGATTGGGACCCGATTTACGCGTTTCCGCTCTCGATTTTTTACTTCAACCAATTCGCCGAGAGAACCAACGACGACAACGTCTACTTGTCGGCCGACGTCAAAGTGAGTTTTCTGGATGCGGTGACGTTGTACGGGAGTCTGCTCGTCGACGATTACCAATTTGAACGCAACGACAATCCACAAGACAAAATCGCCTTCGACGTGGGTGGGCGGCTAGCGTTGTCGTTTCCCGTTGCCACCACATGGCGGGCTAGGTACCGGTTCGTCGACATCTATACATACACGCACTTCGATACCTCGACCTATTACGTCAGCGGCGAAGGTGTCCTCGACGAGGGCGACGTACTTCTTGGCGGCCAACCCGGCCCGGACATGGACAACTGGCGCATCTATGGCGACTTCTACCCTCATGCCACCGTGATTCTGACCGGCGGCGTATTCTCCGAGCGCCGGGGTGAGGGAAACGACATGCGCAACTATCAGCCGGGCGATCCGGCCAACCCTCCGTTTCCATCGGGCGTGGTGCAACGAACGTTTGGGGGAGTGGTAAAGGTGCGTTGGGAGCTGAGACGAAACTCTTGGATCGAGGGTGGATACAGTCGGGCAAAGATCAGCAACGTCGCCCACATAAAGGACAACGACGAAATCACCGACGCGTTTCGGGTGGTGGTGAGGTGGGATTTCTAGTACAGTTCTGGGCGGCATGTTAAAACGGCTGCTCGTCTCGTTCGAAATATTCCGTCCTCACAATATGCTGGTCGCGGCATTCGGCGTGGTGGCCGGCTACGTCATCTCCAGCGGTCGATCCGTTTCGGAAGTGTGGCCAACGGCGTTGTTCACCGCACTGGTTACCGGTGCAGGTAACGTCATCAACGACTATCACGACGTTCACATCGATCGTATCAACAAACCGCGCCGGCCGCTCCCATCGCAACGTTTGACCCCCAAGGCAGCAGCGATTCTGTACGCGATCTTCACGATCTTGATCACCGCCGGTGCGGCGGTGTGTCTGCCGTCTCGTGTCACGGCGTTAATAGTGGTGTGGCAAGTGGCGCTCTACGTTTACGCCCGGTGGGCAAAGCGAGTCTTCATACTGGGCAACTTGTTGGTGGCGTCTGTAGCATCCAGTGCGTTCGGGGCGGGCGGGTTATTGACTGGCCATGGGAGAGCCGTCGTGTTGCCAATCGGTCTCGCGTTCGTATTCGTTTTGAGCCGCGAACTGGTGAAAGGAGCTGAGGACCTAGAGGGTGACCGCGAAGCAGGGGTGAGAACTGCCGCAGTGGTGGTGGGGCTCGAACGGGCTGTGTTGTGGGCGGCCGGAATGATGTTATTTTTGGCGGCGGCGATGCCGGTGCCGGCGCTGGCGAATTACTACGGCACTCTCTACCTGTGGGTCATGGAGGTGACCGTCGTTCCAGGACTATTGGTGGCGTCGTATTTGATACTTCGCAACCCGAACAAACGCGTCTTCAACCGCGTCAGCTGGATACTGAAGGTCGGAATGTTCTTCGGCGTCCTGGCGATGGCGCTGGGGAAGATATGACTCTGTCACCCGATGGCAGCCAGCCTCGAAACTGCCCTTTACGGAAAATACAAACTCAAACCGCCCATCGCACTCCAATACGACACGTCGAACCCGACGCGCGCGTCCGCCGCGGGTATATAAGCGTCCGCCGTCCAGCCGTACGTGTAGTTGACTAGCCCGTTCAGGCTGAGATGATCGCCGAGCATCAGAATAATCCCGGCGCCGGCGTCGAAAGCGGGTGAGTAGTTGGAGCGCACGAACTCCACCGGCGAATCGAACTCGACCCGCATCGAGCTGAGCCCCAGTTTCAAGAACGGGTGGATCGAGCCCCTGGTCACCGCGGTGAAGCGGAAGAACCCACCGTAACTAACCGTGTGGGTTTGCAGCGTGTTGGCCAGGTCGATGTCGTCGTATCTGCCTTGGTTATAGACAAATCCGAGCGAGGCGTTGGGGCCGAAGTAGTGCTCGATCTCGATCATGCCGTGGTAGCCTGGCGTGTCGTGATTTCCGCCGGACGAGCTGTTATTCTCGTCCACAAACGTGGAGCGCCGTCCGAATTCGTTCACCGGCGCGCTGGCACCGGCGTAACCACTGATTACGGTCCGGCCGAGAAACGGCGGCCTTTTGTACCGTTTGAGAGCTTCAGAGGGGGTCGCAATTGAAATGATTACAAGGACTTGTAGCAACCCTAGAGCCAGTCTCATTTTGTTCACCTCATCGGTCGCGTAAAGCGAAGTACCGCGCGCTCAGGGGTTGATTCGGGGTACATGTATAAGTTTGCGTGTTATAAGGCGGTTTGTCAATCGAGAACCCGAATTCTCCCTTCCCATCCCGCCAGACGTGCGCTAACCTCAATGCGATGACCGTCCTCGCTATACCAGCCGGGAGGGCTCGAATTGAATAAACCCCACCTAGGCGCCTGCGCAGTGCTGCTGGCAACGATGCTGCTGGTAACTTTACTGCTCATGCCGGGCGTTGCGATAACCGGCGAGCGGCCGACCACCGGCCCGCAAGTCACTATGCAACACCTGTTCCGCGATCTCTCCATCGTGTTTTATTTGAGCCTCGACGACGATAAATTTCAGGACGCAGCCAATCGTGACGAAATTTTGACCGCCTTGTACGCACTCGCGGCAAACGCGGAGCAACTCGGCGCGCACGGTACCGAACTGAGCGCCCCGGACGATTTTCTCAGGCGGTCCCTCGTTCGCGACGCCAACGAGGCGGTCATGCGATTCCGGCAAGGTCATTTCGAAGGATCCCGGTTTCTTCTGGACCAGTTGATGACAAACTGCTTCACCTGTCACTCGCGACTGCCGACCGAACGCCGGTTCGAACCCGGCGAGCGCTTCCTCGATCAAATCGGCGTCGAATCCCTGCCCGCGGAGGATCAAATCCGCGTGCAGGTGGCAACCCGGCAGTTCGAAGCGGCATTGTCGACCTACGAAAAATTGTTTTCATCCCGAACCGTGTCGCCATCCCAAATCGCCAATTCGGGAGCGTTCGAGGACTATTTGAAGATATGCGTTCGCGTCGAGAAAGACTGCAATCGGGCGGCGACGACGTTCGAGACGATTCGCCGGCGAGAGGATGTCCCGTTGTTTCTCGACAGCCGGCTGGAGCGTTGGGTGGAGGATTTGAAAGAGATCGACAAGAGTGACGCGAAGAAGGGAAGCGATCCACTCGACCGCGGCCGAGAATTGTTGCGCGACGCCCAGTATCGTTGTGCGTTTCCCAACGACCCGCAGGGCACCGTCTTGTTCGTGGCGGCCAGCGGTTGCCTCCACCGCTACCTCAACACTTCTCCTAGCGACCCGACGCGCTTGGCAGAGACCTACTATCTGCTCGGCGTGGCGGAATCACACGTGTCGACGTCCTATTGGCGGTCGGAAACGGATTATCTGTTGGAAAACGCGATCCGTACGGCGCCGTCTTCGGTGTACGCGCGGATGGCGTACAATTTCCTGGAGGAATACACGGCCAGCGGTTACACGGGTTCTTCCGGAGTTAACATCCCGCCGGAGGCCCAAGAACGACTGGACGAGCTTCGTTCACTCCTCCTTCCAAGGCCGTAATCTAACACCGTGTTTACCGGCTGATTCAAATTTCGTCGACTAGCTCCACCAATCGGCTGTAGGGGATTGCCGTCCAGCTCTCCGCATGAAAAGCGCCCGATGACAGGGTGATCATCGAGACCTTGGCGGCAACCTCTTCGTTGGGAGCCTCAAAGATATCCATGAAGTCATACGGTCCCAACAGTGCGTAATGCGACAGCCATTTGACGTCGGGGCATTTCTCGTTAACCTTGGACATCCACTTCTTACCGATTTTTTCTCGGTGTTTCATGTCCTTCGTAACTTCCGGCGACAATTTGGTCATCAAGATGTATATGCTCATCTCTTTCCTCCTTTCGGATTTTAGTGCTTGTGAAGGTCCTTGTGCATCAGACGACGGCTGGCCGTCAAGCGCTCGGCGGCGGGCATCGCCCTGAGTTTCTCTGTCAGACCCACGTCTGCTTCGTCCTGTAACTTCTCGATTACGATGTCAGTAAGCCTCGATGGCACCCCCCTGTCTTCGTAAAATCCGCGGCTGTTCTCCAGTGTTTCAGCCGCCGCCACCGCCGTGTCAGGCAGCTGTTCAAAGGGTTCGAGTTCAGAGGGGCGATCGGGGGAAAGCTCGAGCGACTTGGCGATGTGGACGCTTTCCGGCGCCATCATACCATCTTCGCCACAGGATGTGACGGCCGCTAGCAACAGATGAACAAACGCACTCCCGTCCGGGCTCCTGTACTCGATCGTGGGACGGGAGAGACGTTCCGGATAACGTCCGGACTCGTCGGGGTTCATTGTTTGATCCAGCCTCCGCGACGCTGAAAAGCTCAACGGTACACGAATCAGACTTGCACGATTCAAGTAGCCCCAACATACGTTTGTGGGCGCCTCCTGTCCGGGTACCAACCGCAGGTAACTGGCCGCGACGGTGTTTCCGAAGGCGGTGAGCGATTCGGCATGCCGCAACAATCCGCCGATGAGTCGCAGGGCGTCGTCGGAGAGCTTGCCCTCGTCGTCGTTCATTGTGTTGTTGCCGTTGCGGAACACCGCCAGGTGCAGGTGCAGCCCATTGCCCGCCATCCCTTCGTCCAACTTGGGCAGAAAAGTCGCTGTAGTGCCGTGCCGGTCGGCGATCTCTCGAATCAACCAGCGGGCCACGGTAAGCCAACAACCCAGGTCCTCGATGGGCATCAGGTCGAACTCGAGTTCGTATTGCTCGACACGGCAGCCGTCAATCTCCGGTTCATCCGACTCGATCCTGTCCATGTAACCGACTTCGCTGTGGCAGTACTTGACGCCGCCGGTGACCTCGCTCACCACGCGCATGATTTCGTCGGCAATCGGGCGCGACTGCAAATAGGGTCCGGCTTGGTGGTAATTGCGTTGAACGCGACTGGTAAATCTAGTGTGCTCGGGGCGGGTGAAAAGGTAAAACTCCAGTTCCGCCAGCGCGAAAAGTTCCGCTCCGCTGCGCTCGGCGAATCGTTTCGCCGCCGCGGCCAGGATGTTATCCGGCGTTTCGGCGCTGGGATTCCCGTCGGCGTCGGCGAAACGGCATACCACGTCCAGCTCGTCGGGTGCCCACGGATTGGCGAATGCCCACCGATAAACGGGCACTACGTACAAGTCGCTGCGGCTGGTCGCGAACAACTTCGGAAACAGGCTCGAACCGTCGACGCGCTCGCCGGCGGTGAGAATACGCTCGAGGTACGCTGGGTCGTTTACGGGTAGCCGTAGTTCTTTGAGTTTGCCGTCGAGGGCGGGGTAGCGAAAGTTGACAACCTTGACCCCGTGGCGCAAGCAATAGTCGTACAAATCCTTGCGCTGCCATTCGCCCGGTGGCTTTTCCAGCTCTCTCACCAGGGGGCGGATGTCGTTCGCGAGATCGCCGTGGGTATCGCTCATCTTGACCTCCGTGTTGACTTATGCGGTAAATCGATCTTACCACATCCCTAACGATACGAATCAAAAAAAGTTACCTAGTAGGCGAGGTCACGCTTTCGCGGGTTGGCACTGTTGTCGCCTCGTTGCGGCGGTGTGTGTTATACTGCTGAAGAAGTTGAGTGCCAATTTAACGAACGACGTACAATGGCCCGAAAGTTTGGAACTCACGATCTTTACCGGGGACCGATGATATCCCGGGTCAAACGAGCGCGTCAAGGGGCCGACCCGCGAAAGCGTGACCTCTCTCCCGCCGTGCTCGACTTCGGGCCGGTGCGCTTTGTCCTGGCCAGGCACTTCGGCTTCTGTTACGGCGTCGAAAACGCTATCGAGATTGCTTACGAAACGCTCGCCACACATCCAGGAACACGCGTATTCTTTTTGAGCGAGATGATTCACAACCCGAAGGTCAACGGGGATCTCAAAGACCGCGGCGTCAGATTCATGTTCACACCTGCGGGAGAACAGCTGGTGCCGTGGGAAGAACTCGGCGGGGACGACATCGTCGTCGTGCCGGCATTCGGTACGACGCTGGAGATGCAAGAAAAACTCGCCGAGCGAGGCATCCACGCGTACACCTACAACACGACGTGCCCGTTCGTCGAAAAGGTTTGGAAGCGTAGCGCAGAACTGGGAAGCAAGGGCTACACGGTCGTGGTTCACGGCAAGGCGACACACGAAGAAACGCGGGCGACCTTCTCCCACAGTGTGCGTGGCGCGCCGACGGTTGTGGTCTTGGATACCTCCGAAGCGGAAGTTCTGGCCGGCGTCATTCGCGACGAGCGGGACGGAGAGGAATTCGAGCGGAATTTTGGCAACAAATGTTCGCAAGGCTTTGATCCGAAGCGCGACCTTCGGCGTATTGGCGTTGTGAATCAGACGACGATGTTGGCGACAGAGACGCGTGAAATTGCCCGGCTGCTCCGACGAGCGCTGGCGGATCGGTATGGCGATGAAAATATTAGAGATCATTTCGCAGACACGTCGGACACGCTGTGCTACGCCACCAACGAGAACCAAAACGCCACCTACGCGTTGATTGAACACGGCGCGGACCTCGCGTTGGTGGTCGGCGGCTATAATTCGTCGAACACGTCACACATTGTAGAGTTGTGCGAGAAGGCGATTGCCACGTATTTCATCAAAGGCAAAGAAGAGGTGCTTTCCGCAGATGTCATCCGGCACTTTTCGCTACACGACCGTGAGATAAGCACCACCACGGGCTGGCTTCCGGACAGGCGACCGGTCGACATCGTGCTCACCTGCGGCGCGTCGTGCCCGGACGCAATGCTCGACGACGTGCTGCTCCGGGTACTCTCGTTCTTCGAACACACAAAACCCATCGACCAGGTCCTCGAACCTCTCCTGCGCGCCGCGACCGACGACTGACCGCTGCCAGCTTTCGTTTCCGCTGCTCACATGCGCCGCGGTCTACATGTCCGCTGCGGCTTTTCCGAGATTGAGGGCCGGCCTGCGAGGGCCTCACCGGCACTTCAGCGGTTTTTGGGCCGACCGACGGCGGGTTTCGC
>CBDVBX010000147.1:0-9366 GCA_965372335.1 uncultured bacterium
AGGCCGTTTGTCGGCGAGCCATAATAAGAGGTGCCAATCCGCGAGCCGGCAACCGAGACGACCGTCCAGTGCGGAGATCCGACATGCAAGGAAGGCCGCAGGGAGTCGTGCCAGTGAAGCCCACGGCGGCCTGCCCCAAATACCACCGAAACCCGCCGTCGGTAGGCCCAGAACCACGAAAACAGCGGCCGGTCGGCCCCAAACCACGGAACCTCTCCGCAGAGTTACTGAGGGATGGTGTCGGTGGGTGACGGGTTGGGGGTGAGGGGAACACCTTGGACGATAAAGGTCTCCAGCAGCTCGGCGCGGTCCAGGAGGTCCGTTTCGTTTGTGACGGTGTAGAGGATCGAGATGAGCCCTTGGGCGGTGTCAGCTTCTCCCAGCTGCGCCAGCGCGTACGCCGTGTAGTATAGTGCCCAAGCATTGTCCGGTGCGTAGCGTATCACCGGCGACAACACTTCTTTTGCTTTCTGCGGCTGACCGAGTTCGAGAAACATCGATCCGGCGGCGATACGCGCTCGCGAGAATCGCGGCGCTTGTTCGAGACACCAGCCCAGCGCCAACAGTGCCTCCTGGTGGTTGCCGATTGCGGCGTATCTCATCGCGTCCGTGTACGTAATAATCAAACGCGTGATCCTATCTTGAAAAGACGCGTAGGTGTCGCCGTGCCGTTCCAGTATGTCGCGCTGGTACACCGGGGGGTGATCCGTGGCGAAAACGGGTTCGGGCTCGTCGGTGACCCTGAACAGGCGGTAGTAGTCGTTCTCGTACACCAGGGTGAAGTGGAATAGAGATTCGGGGAAAAAATGCATCGACACCGCCGCACAGTTCTCGGGTACCGCCGCAAGCCCTGCGAGGTAAAGCGGCGAGTACCGCGTCGTATCCAGGAGGTAATCGGCCGAGTAGAGGACGTAGTCAATGCCCATCTCGCGGCACTGCCCGTACAATCGATCCTCCTCGCCGTACATAAGCTCCGTGATTTCCACGTGCTTCCGAGCAAACGCGCTCGACCGTCCCCCCGCCAGGAGTACGCTGGTGCGGCCAGAAAACGTCAACAACAGCGCCGTTCGATCCGGTCGCCCCAATATCGCATTCCGAGTGGACGTTCGAATGGCGACAAACCGAACCAGTTCACGATCTGTATTCTCCAGGCTTACCCAGGTCACCTTAGAAAAATCGCGGTGGACGACGCCGAGCAGCTTCGCCAGCTGTAACGGCGGATTAGGGCGGCCCGTTGGCCACAACAGCTGAAGCACGACGAGCAGACCGCCGACCACTACCAGCATGCCGTTTCTTCGGGCGCGTGTCTCCAGCGCGAGCCCGCCCAGCCCCAAAAATGGAAATGCGGCAACCGACGCCATCGCGATGGCGCTGCGGTCGATGACGAACAGCAGGCTGGCGAACGCGGCCAGAGAGGCCGACAAGGCCAGGCGCGCGGTCACCCGAGTCGATTCCGCATCACGCAGCATACGCCGAGCCACGGCAATCGCCGCCGGCACCAGAAAAACCAGCGGCGCAAAGTACAAGATCAACGTGTAAGCGCTCGGATGGGCGTGGTCAGCCGTCCACAAATGACGTATCGATTGCGGCAGCAGAGACGGTGCTACCGGCCGCGCAAACAAGAAACGTAGCCGGTAGTAGACATATTCCATCCCCGGGAATTCGACCGCTTCGGCCCCCGAACGCAGCGGAGTCAGACCCAGCGTGAGCAATACACTAATCATCAAAATAAACAACCCGCCGCGTCGCGTGCCGGGAAAGCGACTGACTAGAAATGTTTGTACGCCACACGCCACCAGCAGCGCCGCCTGCCATGAAAAAACCAACCGGAGCGCCTTGGCGTTGGGCAGAACCACAGCGGCCGCGATAAACGCGATCATTTGTGCCAACGCCACCATACGCCGCTGATCCTGACGTAGCGGGTAGAATAACGTCGTGACCAGCACGCAGACGGCGATGTAATAGGCGGCGAGTTCCCACACCGCAACAAGCAAGAAAGTCACGACCGACAGACAAACGATGCCAGAGCGCGTCGATCCTCGCGTGAACCGCTGGAGCGCCAGTAGATGAAACGTGATTAGTACAAGCGCAAACGGCGTGTGGCTGATTTCTCGACCGTTGGTGGCTTCTATGAGCGGAGGATAAAAAGCCACTAACGCGGCGGCTAGAAGCCCCGCCGTCTGCGACTGCCACAGATTGCGCGTCAGCGCGTACACCGTGAACACGCAGAGCGAAAAGAAAAACACGAGCAAGCGTTTGGCGATTTTGCGGGTGTCGGTATCACTTAGCCAGGTGACAACCTTGAAGGTCACGCCCGCAAAATACTCCACTCCCACCGGACGTACGCGAGCCGGGCGGTAACCCTGTGGCCAGTTGGATTTTTTTGTCAGCTGGTCGAGACCTCTGTTCGTTCCACCCTCCGCGACGGTCAGCGCGTCGCGGTAGTTCATGGCGGATTCACCCTTGAAATACGGGTATAGCGACCGGCTGGTGGTGGAGAACCGCGCACCGGCGGCGGCGATAAACATCAGGACGAGGATGATACTGATCGCATATTCGGGAAACTTCATATCGGTATTCGAAGGGCCAGCGTGTCGTTTCGTAATTCGACGCCATCAATACCCGGTGGGGGCGGGTATGAACCTGCCCGTAATGCCAAACATCTTCTTCAGGTGGCGCGCGAGCGCCTTCAGCCCGACGGTCTCAGTTGCGTAGTGACCACCGTATATCACGTTGATCCGGGCGTCGCGCGCCATGTTGTACGCCGTATGTGACGTTTCGCCCGTAATGAGCGTGTCACACGCATGACGCTTCGCCTCTTCGGCAAACATCGCCGCCTCACCCGAAATCACACCGATTCGCTTCGCTTTCGAGGGTCCGAACGGCAGCATCTGCGCGGCAGTCCCCAGCGTCGTCTCTACGATGTTTTTGAGCTCATCGCGGTGCAACGCTTCGTCTAATCGCGTAAGCGTCCCCAACTCGATCCCTTTGTACAGGGCAAATCGCCCAACGATCTCCAGGCCTAGCAATCTTGCCAATTCGACGTTGTTGCCCACCTCCGGATGGGCGTCGAGAGGCAGGTGCACGGCGTATAAGGACAAGTTTTTCTCGACCAGCGACGATATACGCCGGTACATATTTCCGACGATTTGTTGGTGTCGTCCCCAGAACAAGCCGTGGTGAACGATCAGCATGTCGGTATTTGTTCTGGCGGCCGCCCGGATCGTGGTGAGTGACGCATCGACGGCAAAGGCGAGCTTGGAGACCTTGGCGTTGCCTTCGACCTGCAAGCCGTTTGGCGAATCGTCTTGGATCGTTGCGACGTTCAGGTATCCGTCGAGGTAGTCCACGAGGCGGTCGCGGGAAACCGATTTGGGTTTTGTCATGTCTGTAATCCACTCGGGTTAAGTGACACATTGGCTGGGGGCTATTGCATCTTATCGTATCCGCGGAGTCTTGTATAGAGGGTCGGTTTGGTGATGCCCAGCAGGCTGGCCGCTTTGCTCTTGCTCTGTATGTGTTCGGCCATCTTTGCCGCCAACAGAGCCTCTAATTGAGGCATCAGGGGATTGGCTTTCGAGTACCCGCCCGATTCGACCATCTGACGCGCCAGGGCTTCGAGCGAATCCAACTGGCGGCGGCTGGATCCGGTAGCATTTTTGAGGAAATCATCCGGTAGCGATGACGGTTCGATGATGTCATCGTCGGACAGAAGCACGACCTGCTCGAGGACGTTTTGTAGTTCACGTACATTGCCCGGCCATGCGTACTTCTGAAACAATTTGATCGTCTCCGAGGAGAGCGTCTTCAATACCTTGTCTTGTGCCTGACAACGTTTCTTGAGAAATGCCTGTGCGATCGCGATCATATCTTCTTTACGCTCGCGCAACGGGGGCAGCTCGATGAGAATGACACGTAGACGATAGTACAAATCCTCGCGAAATTTGCCTTCTTTGACCATGTGCTCGAGGTCCTCATTGCTGGCCGCAATGATACGGACGTCGGTCGAGATCTTCTGCGTTCCGCCAAGGCGCATGAAGCTTTTACTGTCGAGGTAGTTCAACAGCTTTGTTTGAATTTCCGGGGGGACGACGTTAACGTCGTCCAAAAACACCGTTCCGCCGTCTGCCGTTTCGCATCGTCCGAGCTTGCGCTGCGCAGCACCGGTAAAGGCACCCTTTTCGTGCCCAAACAGTTCGCTTTCGAGCAGCGTAAACGGGATTTCGGCGCAGTGGAGGTGTTGGAAGGCGCGCTTGCGCCGATGACTGGTGTAGTGGATGGTACGCGCCAGCTCCGTTTTGCCGGTGCCGCTCTCGCCGATGATGAGCAGTCCCGTATCCATGTCCTTGACTTTGTCCAGCGTTCGGAAGATTTTTTTCATCGACTCGTCTTTGCCGATGAGGTTTTCGAATTGATACTGATCTACTACCTGTGCCTGGAGTGTTTCGAACTGCTTCTCCAATGTCTCTTCCTTGTGGGCGTGTTCTTCGAGGTGGAACATCAGCCGCACGTCGCCAGCGATGTGCCGCCCGAGCGACGTAAAAAAGTTAGCATCTTCTTTGGACAGCGGCACGCTCCCTTCGGGAACGTGCACGATAAGACAGCCCAAGTTTTTACCCATCGCCCGCATCGGGACACACACAAACATGTTGCCCTCGGGGACCTTGATTTGGTCACGCAGGTCGACCGTTTCTTCCGAAGCGCCATCCAGAAGCACGCCCAGCTGGAGCGCGCGGGTACACAACGACCTGAGGCCGAGGTCTACCAGCGGTTCTTGCTCGCCGTTTCTGTTGACGATGGCGTACTGTCCCTCGCTCGTTCGGATCGAAAGGAAGCACTGGCTCGACCCCGTCAGGTCCTGAAACACATTAATAACCCGTTTGTAGAATGCGATTCGGTCGTCGGCGTAGTCGGCCAGTGAACTCAGCTCGTAAAACGCGTAGAGGAGCTTTTGCGAGTCGGTGCCGCCCGCCCCACCCCGGATCGGTCTTTCTCGCAGCATCTGTTGAAGCGTTACGATTTCGTCCGGGATCTCGCGACCGATCTCCGTACGGGACAAGTCGAGCGCTCTGTCGAGGTACTGCTTGGCCTCGAACACGTTACCCTTCTCGAAGTGGATCAGGCCGATCCTTGCCAATATGGGAGCGGCAAGACGATATTTGGACACAGCCGAGTACGAACTAGCTGCCGATTCATAGTGTTGTATCGCCTCGGCATCACGATCCTCTTCGCGGTTCAGGTCACCCAGTATGGACTCGATCTGTGCGTTTTCATAACGCGAGCCAATCTGGCGGGCCAGCATGGCCGCTTTTTCGACGGCGTCTCTGGCTTTCTTATAACGTTCCGTCGTCAGATATAGTTTGCCGAGGCGCCGGTGCGCCCCCATCTCCTCGTTGATCGTCTCCAAACTGTGAGCAAGACCGAGCGATTTGTGGTAGCAATCTTCGGCCTCCTGGTAGTGGCCCCGAGTGAATTCGATGTCCCCAAGCGTGCTGTAGTTTTCTGCCGTCAAACGCGTGTTGCCCAGGTCGGCGCTAATCTCCAGGCTCTCGCGGCACTTTTTTTCGGCCTCTTCGAAGTTGTGCAACTCGAGGTACAATAGCGCCAGGTTGAGACAGCCGGCCGCGATGCCGACGCGATTATCCTGGAGCTTTTTGATTTCAAGGCTTTTGTTGTAGTAGCCCAGCGCTTTGTCGTACTCACCTTTGGTTTGATAGGCGAGGGCGAGGTTGTTGTACGAGGCCGATAGCGCGTTTACGTCACCTTCGCGCTCGCGCAAAAAAGCGCTCTGGTCGTAGTAGGAAATTGCTTCGTCGTAACGGCTGGTGTTGAAGTTGATAACTCCCATGATGTTGAGGGCCTGGGCGACGATGAGGGGATGCTCGCTGGCGTTGAGCGAGTTGAGGCTGAGCTTGCACGATTCGACGGCTCGGTCGTAGTCGCCCAGGCGGTACTGGAGCCAGCCGATGTCGTTGAGGAGACTCGCCTGGGCCGACAGGGAAAGGTACGGATTCAACGATTCTTTTGTCTTTGCCAGTAGCAGGAGTGCGCGCGAGTAGTTCCCCCGGGCCGCCCACGCGTCGGCCAATAGCCCGTAGGTGTCGCATACCAATGACGCTTTCTTGCGCCGTTCTTCGGAGTCGACCTCTTCGATATCCGACTTCGTTTCTAGAAGCAGCGCTTCGGCGTCGGCGCGCCTTCCGGCCGATAGAAGGTCGGCACTTAGTTCGTGCATCACAAACAGCCTGTTGGCAAACGAGAGTTCTTTATTGAGGCCGCCGTCAATGAACTCGGAAATCATTTTGTCGACGTAGGACAGCCGCTTGTCGCGAGTTGTTTCCTTCAAGAAAGACACGCCGTATTTTGCCGCCGCGCGATGTTCGTTGCCCTCAACCAAGTGCTCGAATACAAAGAACGTTGGCACCCCCCCTCGATCTTCGGCCATTCGAGCGACGGTACGATGGAGGTTTTCACGGCGCCCGCTCGCGAGTACATCGTAGACCATCCGCCGTAACGATGCGCTCCGTATCCCGAGTGTGATAGCGGTATGGCCCGTCGGTGGAAGCGAGCGGTAATTGATATTCAATAGACCAAGCCCCGCCAGCCGGTGGATTTGCCGCTGCTGGGCGCCATCATTCTCGGTGAACACCGCCAGGACTATTTCTAGGGGGAGGGGGAAACGCGATACCGACAGCAGCTCGATAATCTGCCGTTCTTGCGGATGGAGGGACGCTAGCAGTTTTTCCGTCAATCCCGCGGGATCGATTTGTGACAAATCCGCCTCACCGATCGCCTCCGTGGTTCGCCCCGATTCGACTGCGAGAATCCAGTCGCGCAGCCGCGCCGCCAGACCGTCCCCGTCCGGCGGCACGGTCAAGTCAACCGTTCTGTGCCGATCGCCGGCACGGTGCTTGACCGCATTCAAGTAATCGACCACGTCGGTCGGCGCCGAAGACCGGTTTATCGTGTATATCAATTTGGATAGGTTTCCCGTCGGCCCTCCGTCGTGCTCTAATACCTGGTCGAAAAGGCGGGGGCACAAAAACGACATACCGTCGACGTCGTCGGCCAACCACAGGGCGTTTTGACCCTCCTGTTCGCGAGATCCGGCTCGTTTCTTGACAGGCGTCGACAGGTCCCATTCGTCGATTCGCCAGGCATCCCGCCCCGTTTCGGATGCGTAAGCCGCCGCCAGGCTGTCCAACGCATCGCTTTTTCCAGATGCGGGCCCACCCGCAATCTCTACGATCGAGTGGTCGGCGATTGATAATAAGATATCCTTCGCGTCGATCGGACCCCCACCCGAATCCCCCCTCGCGAAACTTTTTGGGGCGGTCGCAAACGGACGGAGTTCATCTGCAAGTGGAGAGTTGAATAGCCTCTGGTGTAATTCGTCCAGGCTCCGTACGTCGCCCGAAAAAATGGCCGTCGCCGCTTTTGCCATCCGCTGGCGAAACGGCGCCAGGCGAGCGTGCGAGACTGCGTGGGGTGTATCTGGCTCTCTTCTTTCGCCGTCTTGCTCCGAGCGATCGGCGTCTGTTCCGGCCAGACCATCAATCATGAGGGCGAGGCGTTCGAGGTGTGTTGGCTGGGCGGGACTTACGGGCGCCGGTTGCGCGGCGTCGTCCAAGGCCACGGGCAATACGTACGCAATCGGCATCAAAACGAACGCTCCCTCGTCGTCGGTAGCGATCGTCTCCAGTCCAACACAAGGGATCAGATATCGGTGCTTCTCAAAAATGGCCAGAGACTCGATCAGCCAGCGCACCAACTTCTTGATCTCATCTTCTTCGATATGGAACGGGTCGATCGGTTTGAGGTGCCGCGTGAGAATACTCATCCGATCATTCTGTTGAACGATGTCGATCACCGCGGGGCAGCGTTGGGGAGCCAGAGAAGACGCTGTTTCGCACCGAAACACGGGAACCGACGGGTGGTATCGGGTGAGCCGGTCCGACTTCAGGTCGAACAGGAGAAAGCGTCGCTCGCTTACCAGGTCGACGTAGGGTGTAATCCGCCACTCGCCGGCGGAGATCTCCGTATCGATCTGTTCCAGGTTCTTCCGGAAGGCAATTGGCGACGATGCATCCAACTAATTCCCTTTCAATAGGTTAGCAAACCTCAATGTGGTCGGCACCGAAAAGCATTGGTAAAATATTTTTACCCGTAAAAATATTTTACCAAAATTCTGGGCATGTGCAAGCCACTATTTGGACTTTTTGGGAGGGGATGTGGACTTTTGAGAGGGTCAGGGGAAATACAGAATCCGGCCGCAGCTTTCGCAGGTCAGGATTTTGGCCTTTCCGGACAGCGATTTGAATGAGGTCGGGATCTTGGCGAAGCACCCCAGACACAGGTCTCCGGTCACCGGCACGAGGGCACGGTCGTAGTTCTTCGAGACGCGCTCATAGCGGTTCAGGAGTTGGGGGGTAACGCGTTTGGCGAGGTTGTCCCGTGCCAATCGAAGCTCGGCCAGACCGTCGAGTTTGAAGCCCATGCCTTTGAGCTCGCTCGACGTGTCCGCGTCTTCTGCTTCTTTGATCATCAATTCGAGATCCTGAAGCGCCACTAGCAAACTTGCCTGATCTTCCTTTTGTTCCGTCATTTGCTCTCTTGCCCGAGTATGGCTTG
The DNA here is from genome assembly GCA_965372335.1 of uncultured bacterium. GTDB lineage: Bacteria > Krumholzibacteriota > Krumholzibacteriia > WVZY01 > JAKEHA01 > CBDVBX01. The sequence goes on from CBDVBX010000147.1 coordinate 8,632, forward strand.
CAGGTCTTCGAAGCTGCTTGCCTCGAGAAACCGTTTTCGTGAGGCATCGCTCTTGATGAGGTCGACCATTTGCCCGAGGACTTGCAGGTAGAGGTTATCTGTGTCCTGGGGCGGCGCGATGATCAAAAAGAACAAATGCGTTTGCTTTTTGTCTACGGCGTCGAAGTCAATGCCCTTTTCGGATTTGGCGAACAGCAGCGAGAGATCCTGGATCGCAAGCGTCCTGCCGTGAGGAAACGCGACACCCTTACCCAGTGCGGTGCTTCCGAGGCTCTCGCGATTGAGAAGCATCTCCAAAATGATTTCTTTGTCTTTGAGATCGTATTCCGTGCAGACACAATCCACCATCTCGGAGAGCGCATCGCGTTTGTTATCCGCTTTGAGACCAAAGATACAAAGAGGTTCTTTGAAGTATCCGGCTAGTTCTTGAGGGGTCATAAACTGATGCAGTGTGAAATTAGAGTCAGACTACTGCCTCCGGCTGTCCGAATTACTACCTGGAAAATATCAAAAAACAAGGGTATTCTCAACCAGTAATCTTCTTGTCGTCAGAAATCGTTGGGTGTCCGGACAAGTCACAGGGCGTTTGCCTGGATCACCCCGAAGACTAGACCAATTTCTCCGTCTATGCAAGAGAATACGAATATAGGGCTCGTCGTCAGAGTCACCGGGAGCGAAGTTTGGGTGGTAGTGGGCGGCGAGATGGTACCTTGCCAGCTCCGTGGCAAATTGAGG
>CBDVBX010000148.1:0-9235 GCA_965372335.1 uncultured bacterium
CTCCTGTCCCAATACGTTGGCACTGCGGACGTCGCCGCGTAGGGCGACATCGTCGCGGATGTAAAACTCCAAACCACCACCGACGGTGATCGTATTCTTGGTCACTGGGTCGGCGTTGATCGCCCGGCCCGGATAAACCGTCATCATGCCGTAGCCAAGTGTTACGAATGGCTGGGCACGCCAGGGCACGGGGTAGCGCAATACCACGTTGAATGTGTGCAGCAACGCGTGTAACGACGACGCCGGGTTGTGCCCCAGGTCGATCTCATAACCCAGCCATGTGTTGGGACTGAAGCCCAGTCGTAACGAAAACAGATTCTCATTGCCAAGCTTTCCGATGGCGGGGCTGAACGATATGCGATTCTTGAATTTGTGCTTGCCGGGGCTTATCCGATAGCCGGCATTCTCCAACGATGGGACCAGGTATGTCGTTCCGCCGGCATCTTCTGCTTTTTGCGCCGCTGAAGTGCCTCCGGCGGCCACGATCGTCGAGTCACTTTCGGCAGCGACGCCGTCGACGAGGACAGCGCACAAGGCCAACAGCCCCACAAAGGTTGAATAAATTGTTCGACGAGCGATCATCGGTACTCTCCCGCTTCGATCCACGCCAGGATTGCCTGGTAGTGTGGATCACCGGTCGACAAGAAGCCGTATCTCGAGGAATCGGCCGTGTGGGCAATGCCACCGCTCGATTCAGCCAGCGGTTTGATGAGCACGGGGCTTCCCTCTGGATCTGCCGGTGTCACCTGTAAACTGACCTGGAGAAAATCGAAGTGAATATCCTTGTCGGTAATGGGGGATAGCTGGAATGTTCCGCGGATTCCGCCTCCGTGACAGTAGTCGTTGTCGCAGCCGTGCGCGGTCAGTATCGTGTCGATCTCCGCGGCGAAGACGTTGTAATCCATGGCGTACTTTCGGCCTCCAGTGGGCGGCTCCGGGTCCGTGTTCGAAGCCATTTCGCAGCTAGCCACGATGAATGTCAGAGTTAATGACCCGATTATTACAAAGTGCATTTTGCTTGTTCGCATCGTTTTTACGCGATCTCCTGTAATCTTCAACGTGCCACGGCGTGTCCGAAATCACCGCATACGGACACGGCGGGCCGTTTGAGTTAATAGGTCGGGAGGTTGTGCAATCTCTGGACCCGATGTTTGGATCGCATTGTCTGTAGTTGTTGGATTAGCCAGTGTCTGGCAGACGGTGAGAATAGCGGAAGCGTGCGGCGCTTAGAAATATCGCACGGTGTAAGTGCCGATGAGTTCGTCTAGGAGTTCAAAACGAGGGCGGAGTGCCTCTTCCACCCAGACGATGACATTACCGTTATCTAGAGGTTCGATGAGAACAACGGTGAGGTCGTCGCGCCCGCCGGCCACTCGGCGAGCTTCATCGGGGCCGAGAACGAACAATGCGGTTGCCCAAGCATCTGCCACCATGGCACGCTCGGCCACCACCGTCGCCGATGAAAGGCCGCTGGCCGACCAGCCGGTACGGGGGTCGAGTATGTGGCCGTATCGTTTTCCTTCTGCGCCGACGAACTGCTCGTAGTCTCCCGAAGTGGCTACTGCTTCGTCGTAGAGATGAACGCGTGCCAGGTATGGGTGCGCCCGCGAGGGATCGCGGATACCCACCGTCCAACCGTTGTGAGTGGCGGCGTCGCCCAACGCGACCATGTTACCGGAAAGGTCTATCAACGCGTCGGTCACGCCTCTGCGGCGCAGTAGTTCGGCAACCCGATCGACGCCGAAACCCTTGGCAATCCCTCCCAAGTCTATCTTTATGTCATCGCGCAAAAACTGAATGGTTCCACGATCGGGATTGAAACGCAAATTGTCTTGGCCGACTCGTTCAAGCGCCGCCGTGATCTCTGCTTGATCGGGAAGGTGTGGGGTCCCCCCCAGAAACCCCCACAGTCTGACAAGCGGCTCTATGGTGATGTCGAAGGCACCACCGCTTTGCCGGCCGACCTGCAATGCCAGCCCCAAAACCTCGGCGACATCAGGGTGGACGGTGATCTCGCTCTCCGCCGCCTCACGGTTGATGTGCGCGACCTCGCTCTCCTCGGACCAATTGCTCATGAGGGAATCGGCGTGGTGAAAAACCAACAGAGACTGGAGAGCCACGTCTGCGACGGCGGCCGAATCGGCGGTGACAAGCGTTAGCGACGCCCACGTCCCCATGGTTTGGGTTCGAAATACCACGGGGCGGGATGTATCGGCCGCGCGCGCTGGGACAACGGTCCAGCATGCGGCCGACAAGCACAAGGAAAGGACGCAAGCACACAACACGACGGACAGATGATACTTCACCTACGAAATCACCCCCGTCAAGCGAGAGCCTTTTCGATCTTTTCCACCAGCCAGTTGACTTCGTCTTCGGCAATCACCAGCGGCGGCGCAAATCGTATCGTCGTTTCGTGCGTTTCCTTGGCGAGAACGCCCAGGTCTTTTAGCTTCTCGGTGAATTGCCGGGCTTTTCCTGCTTCGGGCTTGATATCGATCGCGTTCAACAAGCCCACGCCACGAACGTCTGAGATCTTATCGGTCTGGATCGCACGGAGACCCTTGCGGAACCGTTCCCCCAGCACCTCCGCCTTTTCACCGAGGTTTTCATCGACGAGGACATCTAAGGCCGCGATGGCCACCGCGCACGCGAGGGGATTGCCGCCAAAGGTGCTGCCGTGCTCTCCCGGCTGAATGACAGACATGACCTTATTGGATGCGAGTGCTGCCGAGACGGGGTACACCCCTCCACCGAGGGCTTTGCCCACCATCATGATGTCCGGTTTGGTGTTCTCGTGCATCCACGCGAACATCTTTCCAGTCCGGCAAAAACCGGTTTGAACTTCATCCAGCATGAGCAGGACGTTGTTTTTCTCGCATACCGCTTTTGCGTTTTTGATGTACCCCGAATCCGGGACTTTAACGCCGGCTTCGCCTTGTATGGGCTCTACCAAAAAACCGACCGTGTTTTCGGTGATCGCATTCTCGAGGGCTTGAATGTCGTTATACGGGATTACCTTGAAACCGGGTGTTACGGGGCCAAAGCCATCGCGGGCGATGGGGTCGGTCGAAAAACCGACGATGGTGGTGGTACGGCCATGAAAGTTCTCTTCGCACGCGATGATTTCGGCCTTGTTTTCGGCCACGCCCTTTTTCTTGTAGCCCCACTTGCGCGCGATCTTGATCGCCGTCTCGACCGCCTCGGCGCCGGTGTTCATCGGCAGGGCGACCTCCATCTGAGCGAATTCCGTCAGCTTTTTGAGGTAGGGACCAAGCATGTCGTTGTGAAAAGCCCGGCTGGTGAGTGTGAGCCGGCCCGCTTGCTCGGTGAGAGCTGCAATGACTTTTGGATGCCGGTGTCCCTGATTGACAGCGCTATACGAGGAAAGGCAATCCAGGTATTTCCGGCCCTCGGGATCCCACACCCAGACGCCTTCGGCCTTGTTGATCACGACGGGGATGGGATGGTAGTTGTGGGCCCCGTAGGTGTTTTCCAGATCCATATAGTATTGTGAGCTCTGTGTGTCAGTCTTCATTGCTGCAAGCTTCCTTTCCCGTAGTTCAGGACGTCCGGTCGATACTTCGAATAAAGGTGAACATACTACAAAAACGCGCAATCTCAAAGTCGGGCTTGGTCGGTTCTATTGCAACAGTACCGTCCGGTTGGCGGAATCCGTCTCGTCGAGCAGTAGCGCGCGCAAACTCGGCCACGCCGCCGGTGAGATTGTGGCGGTTCTGATTGTCAGTTCTCGGTGGATCGTCACCCAACCGTCCTCTTTTTCGACGCGGAGAGAGAATCGGCCGACTTCGTTTTCGAGTTCTCTCGCCTCCGGAACACAGACGATCTCCCGCTGGCCGGTCTTTAAACGAAGACTGATCCGTTGTGTCATCATGCCTGTCAGAAGAATGGGGGAGCTCCGGTGCTCGTGGTACAGATGCACGTCAGACGGAAGTTGGTCCACAATCCCACCCGAGGGATCTCCGACCTCTATACGAGTCTGACCTCGATCGGTGGGTTCCTGCTTTTTCGCGCTTATCTCAAAACTGACGGCCACCCGTTTTGGTTCGAACACCTCTGGGTTGAATCGCTCTGCATTGGCCCCGTGAAACACCGAACCGGCTATCTGAGAGATCCGAGCGAGAGCGTTGCCGTGGAGACCGACCATTTGGTCGTACGGACACAGCTGGCCGTCGGCGCCAATAAAACCGGTACCCTTCCACCCATCATCCTCGCCGGGCTCGAGGGTCAGCGTCAAATGGAACCCGCTGACAGAGTCGGCGGCGTTGTGATCCGGCTGCAGCGGCTCGGTTCCTGGTTTCCATACGACCCGACGACGAAACGGGCGCGGCCCGTCGGTCAGAGTTCCCGACACTGGATCGTAGTATGCCTGAAACTGGTCACCGGTCACCCAGACGGCGATACCGCCAAATCGCGATAAGCCGGGGACATCGGCATCGATACCGCTCAAACCAGCGGTACGATAAACCGGTTGGGCTTCCAGGCCCGCTTGCCGGAACAGGGCGATCGCCAGCACCGCCCGATCGAGGCCGTGGCCGTAGGCGGTCTCCCACGTTCGAGCGGCGGCACGAGGGGCGAGTGACCAGAAGCGGGGATCGTAACGAATGCTGCGAGTGCTCTCGTCGACATACTTGGCGACACTGCGTGCCTTGGATGCCGGTGTGGGAATACGTTTCAGTCGTCGGGAAAGCGTGTCGGCAAGCGCGCTGCCTAGCGCGTCGCTCAAGACCGCGGCTTCGTCAACGCTGGTGGTGACTGCGTTTCCGAGCGTCAGCCAGTCTTTCCACGTCGACCAGGAGACGTACGGCGCGTAGCTGGCCGGATCGGCGATTAGTGGCGAGCCCAAACGATCGACGTATTCCATCTTCCATGTGTAGGCGGTCGTCTTATCTTCTCTTCGCGCCACGGTTGGTTGCGGCGCGCCGTTTCCCGAGTGAAACTTCAGGGATATATTTTCCGGAATATCAAGGACAAGTTCAATCAACACGGCAGGATCGCGTTGCGCGAAAACCCACAGACCATCGGCCCCGTCTCTGTCGGCCGCCTGCTCTTCGATCTCGTAGACAGTCTCCACTACACAGGGAAGCTCCACGCCGTCGTGTAGTAACATTGTCTCTCGCATCGACGTGTAGTCGTCGGCCCTGGCCAACGCAAAGGGAAGGGTCTCTACGATTGCCGTCGGGCTCACTTCCGAGCTCTTCGGCCACCATACCTCGTCTCGCCAAGTACGAAGTACGGTGACCTTCAAAGTCGACGTGTCGGTGTTGTACGGAATTCGCAGGTCCGCATGGTCGCCGATACCCACTCTGCCTCCGATCCAAACGACGCGGTGTATTCGCGTGCGGAGATCGCCGTTGGCGAGAACTGTAACTCGCTCACTTTCCAACAACACGACGGCGTCCTCGCTGGCCACGTCGTAGTGTTTCTGCGCACGGGATAATAACTGATCGAGATCGTGGCCGCCGGAAGAGCCCATGGACTGGCCGTATGACGGGAGGGCGAACGTCAGCATAAGTAATGTTTGACCGATGGCGCGGTGGATGCGTTGGAGGGAAGTCATTACTTACCTCCCTTCTCGATACGGTAGGGTGTCTTGCCCCACTCTTTGGCCTCGTCGATCGCGCGTTTGAAACCATCGTAGCCGTCGGGAGGGATTTGCCGGCGTCGGACCTCCGCGCGTTGTGTGACCGTAAGATTTCGCCCTTTCATCTGGCTGGTTCCCTTGAAATAGGCATAGGTCTCGTCGATCACTTCCGACGACGGGAGATCCACTGCTTTGTAGCCCTTCGGGAGTCGTATGATCTCAACCCCGTCGACCAACTGGGTGTAATACAGGAATACGTCGGTTTTTCGTTCAGCAGGCCAGTTGGTATCCGCGGCGCGGAAGAGCGAACCGTTATTCAAAACCACGTTCATCATGGGACTGGTAAACTCGAACCCCCCTGCCACGGGAAGGACGAAGCGCGGAATCCGGTAGTGGATCGTGATCCACATGTCCTGACTGAAATCGTCGGCCTTTGGGTGTTCGTATTGGATTTGTTCGACGCGCTCGCTAATGGGGGAGAGGATCCTGGCAAAGGTGTAGGTCAGTTCTTGGCGACGGTTGTAGGCGACCATGCGTCGTAAGCGGCCGTCCACGGCACCCGATCCCGCCAGCTTGAACGTCCCTTCCAGCGACCCGTCTTCGTGCAGTGTCGCCTCGTGAGTAATCTCGAGCGGCGACCCTTGCGGAGGGCTGTAGGCAATTCGGGACAGCGTGTCGCCGTCGGGCGAACCGACCAGGTAGTGTTGTTCCGCCTCGAGGAGTGACCAGATGTTGTTATTGTACGGTACCCACGTCGGATCATACATTTCATAAGAACCGTCGTTCTTTAACAACGCGCACACGCAGTGATTGAATTGGTCGGCAGGTACCGCATCGATGCGGCTTCCCGCCATGGTCATCGCGGCAAAGGAGTTCATGTCTGCCGCCCGCATCATGGTGACCAACATGCCGGCGATGTCCTTACACACACCGCTACGCTGCTCGAAGATCATGGCGGATGGGTGGAGCGTGAAACCCTCGCCTTCACCCATGGTCTGACCGCTGTAGCGGATGTTCTGGGCAACCCAGTGGACCAGCATCTCTGCCTTTCGTTCCTCCGGTGCATTTGCCACACCCGCATCGTCCAGTATTTCTTCGACTTTGGACTTGATCTCTTCGGTGACTTCGAACTGGTTTCGGTTGACGTCGAAGAACCAACGGCTCTTCGCTTCCCAGTCTTCGACGGTGGCCATTACCACTTTGGCGACGTAGTCGCTCTGATCGGGCTGACGGGGCTCTCGCTGTCGGGGAGGCAGATTCAAGCCCCACCACGCGTACTCCGTTTGATCCCCGGAATAAGAAGTGCTGGCGTAGAGTGGGCCATTGTAGACCTGGGAGTGCAGTCGTTTGTCGGAGGGTAATATGAGAACGTACTTTTTCTCCACGATGGGAGCGGCGTCGGCGAACAAAACGATGTCAAAATACTCTCCAGGCATCGGAGGTATATAACGGTCGTCGTCGGGCGACTGGTCGACAGCGTTACCGGCGCCGGCTCCAGACACAGAGCTATTGGGACCGGCTTCACCGTCGCGCAGGAGCGCGTAGGTGAATCCCTTACGGAACACCTTGATTTCGATCCCGTCGTTTATCTCCAATCGGGGAAGCTGGAGCGTTTTGATGCGGTCTTTCCAGTAAATCCAGGACTGCGGTGCCGGCAGATCGTGTAGTCGCGAAACGTCTACCGGAATCCGTTGCCCGTGTCTAATAATATTGACTTCCCGAACATCGACGTGGCTACTCTGCGGATCATAATTCCACCTGAGCACCGACTGGTTCCGGCAACCCTCCGGTGTGAGCACCTTATATATAATGTAGCTGTCGACGTAAGTGACGCCGGTCGGCATGACTCGGTTCACGGCGTGGTCGTACACGATCAAGTGGCTTGCGTCGTCGTGATCGGCAGCCACACCGGCATCTTCGATGCGCGAAAAGACTTCCGGCGGGGGACAATCACCGGGCGGACGCGCCGTGTCGTCGGCCGAGACGTGATAAACGGGCAGTACGATCGCGACGGCGAACGTGACCGCGATCAATTTAAGGCGATTTGTCCAACCGTGGCAGCGCAAGGTGACCTCCTGTGTTGCGTAGTTTTCGGGTGAATACGTGGAGTCTACAGTGAATAGGGCGTCGGAGCAACCGATACCAGATCACTATACGGAGGGCTGGGTGCCCGGCGGGCGGTTGTCAATCGCTGGATAAGGCCTTGTCTCTAATCGCTTTGAATTCAGAACCGTCGCGCCACTGTGGAAACGTTTCTTCCATACTCAATTTCATTCCGATCTTGAAGAAGAGTTTTGCGTCCTCGACAATTCCCGACAGATCGGCCGTTCGGGGATCGTACTCGTCACTGGGCCTGTGGTAGTGCGTGGACCAGAACTCCTGTACCTGTCGGGCGGTCCACTCCTTGCCGTGCTCAGCGTGGTCGCTCCACCCCTTGACAAATAGAGCGGGCACACCCGCCTTGGCGAAGCTGAAGTGGTCGGTCCGAAAATACATGCCGTTTTCGGGGAAAAGTTCGGGGGCCAGGTATCTACCCTGTTCCTTTGCCGCCGCCGCTACGTAGTCGTCGAGCTCGGATTGCCCGAATCCATACACGGTAACATCCTTCATTTGGCCTAGAGGCAAAAAGAGCTCGTAATTCAGGTTGGCAGCGGTTTTGGTCAGTGGAATAACGGGATGAGCGACGTAGTACGCCGATCCGAGAAGTCCCGTTTCTTCCGCCGTCACCGCCAAAAACAACACCGATCTCCGGGGGGGCTTCTCGAGTTTGGTGAAAGCCTTGGCGGTCTCTAACATACAAGCGATCGGCAGGGCGTTGTCCGCCGCGCCGTTGTATATCGAGTCGCCGTCCACGACGGGACCGATTCCGAGGTGATCCCAATGAGCGGTGTAAACGATACATTCGTCTCTCAGGTCGGATCCCGGTAGAACGGCCATGACGTTTTTCGACGTGTCGTATTTGAGTTTGTTCTTTATCGAAAGTGTGATTTCAACACCCAGGTTGACTGGCTCAAAGCCGGGGCGGGCAGCCGATTCGGCCAGCGACTCCAAATCAAACCCGGCCACCTGGAATATCTTCCTCGCGGCACCGTCGGTGATCCAACCTTCCAATGCACACCGCCACATGTTCCTGTCCTCGGATTGGAGGACCAGGTCCGCACCGGCGGCCCCATTTTGAAGCACCGTCCATGGATAACCGGCCGCCTTTGTCTGGTGCACGACGATAACACCCTCAGCACCGCGTCGTGCGGCTTCTTCGTACTTATACGTCCACCGTCCGTAGTAGGTCATGGCGTTCCCTTTGAACAACGACTCGTTCTGAGTGGCGAACCCCGGGTCGTTGACAAGGACGAGGACCGTTTTGCCGTTACAATCGAGTCCGTCGTAGTCATTCCAGTTGTACTCCGGCGCCACGATGCCGTAACCGGCAAAAACCAAATCGGAATCTATAATGTCTATATTCTCGGTGATACGTTGGGTGGAGGCGATGAATTCGTCGAAATAGTCCAGGTTGAGCTCTTCTTCGTTCGTCCTCAACTGCATCACCCGCGACGGCGAAGCGGTTATTTCGACCAGTGGAACTTCCTGAAAAAAACTGCCGTTGTTGGCACCCTCGAGACCCATCTTCTCGAA
>CBDVBX010000149.1:0-9224 GCA_965372335.1 uncultured bacterium
CGAGTTAGCCGAGCGTAGCGGGCGCCGGCGAGGAGAAGGAGCTCACGGACCGCCCTATTTACCTCGGCAGCGAGCCGTGCCAGTGAGCGCCCGGTGACCGTCGGCCCAATTACCGATAAAGCTCACCGCCGGTCGGTCGCCCCAAAACCTCGAAAGCAGCGGTTGGTTGGACCCAAGACCACAAAAGCCGCAGTGAGCCTAACGCCGGTGACGCCCTGTCGTTACGTGAGACGGGCGAGAGGGGGGGGATTTTGTGCTTGTGGGGGCATAGCTGCAACGATTATAATTATTAAAGACTTACTTGAGGATCGAGCCCCTGGACGCCCCTGCCGGACCATCTCGGAACGGAGTCTGTAATGATGCGGTTACCCACGCTCCGGCGCGTCGCGATACTAGGCCTCCTCGCCATCTGTATGACGGCGACGGCGGCTTCAGCTCAACATTTCGGCCGTAACAAGATCCAGTACAAGAACCACAAGTGGAAGGTACTCAGCACCCCCCACTTCGATATCCACTTTTACGAGGGATCCGAGTCTTTCGCCGTACGGGCCGGATTGGTGATGGAGAACGGCTACGACATGCTCTCCTACAAGCTCAAGGAGGTGCTGCCGTGGCGCGTGCCAGTGATCCTCTACTCGAGCCACAACGACTTTTTGCAGACCAATGTGACCACGTCGCTCCTCTCCGAGGGGGTCCAGGCGTTTGCCGAGCCGTCTCGACGCCGGATTGTGCTGCCGTTCACCAGCTCCTTCAAACAGTTTGCGCACACCGCCATTCACGAGCTTGCACACGTATTTACCTTTCACATCGTGTACAATCGCATGCTCGACAACGTGTTCACGCGCGGCTACGTGTTTCCGATGCAGCTTTGGGTCGCCGAAGGTGTGGCGGAGTACCTGGCGATCAAATGGGATGTGGACGCCGACATGTACATCCGCGACGCCATCATTCACGACTACCTATATCCACTGCAGGGGTTGTCCGGCTACTACGTCTATAAGGAAGGCCAGTCCGTCTTCAACTACATCGAGGAGACCTACGGCCGCGACAAGGTGGTGGAGATTTTGCACGCGCTGGCCAACACGCGAAATGCAGACGTCGCCTTGGAACGCACCATCGGACTGACGACTACGGGATTGTCGCAGCAGTGGGCCAAATCACTTCGCAAGCATTATTGGCCGTTGTACCCCGACAAGGTGGAAGTCGAAGATTACGGACGCCGGCTGACCGACCACGTCAAGGACCGCGGGTACTACAACACCAAACCGGTGATTTCGCCCGACGGCGAGAAGATCGCTTTCTTTTCCGACAGGGATGGGCTGATCGACATTTACTTGATGTCGGCGCTCGACGGCAAGATCATCCGCAGGCTGGTGAGCGGGCACCGTTCGAATCGTTACGAATCGCTCCACTTCATGAACAGCGGCATCACGTTTAGACCGGACGGTAAGTATATCGCGTTTATTGCCAGGTCGAAGGGACACGACACCGTCTTCATCATGGAGACAGAGTCGGGCTGGGTCAAAAAAAAGATCCGAATCTTTGAGGCGGGAGGGCTGGCCGCTCCCCATTGGTCGCCGGTCAAAAACGAAATCGTCCTGTCGGCCACCTTTGAGGGTCAAACCGATCTCATACTCGTCGACGTCGAAAAGGAAACGTACAGGCGGCTCACGAACGATGCCGCCGATCAACTCACGCCACGATTTTTCCCCGACGGTAAGCGGGTGGCGTTCACTTACTATCCCGAGATTACCGCCGATGTCCCCGACGATTTTTCCGGCGAGAATCTGGACTTCCTGAGCGAAATCGATTTCCTCAGTCCGGACAATGTACTCCACGGCTATACGTCCGACATCTGGGAGTACAACATTGAGACAAATCGGTCACGCCCGCTGGTACAATCCCCCGGCGATGACACCAGTCCGCTCATCCTGTCCGACGGGGAGACGCTGGTGTATACGTCCGACGAGTCCGGTATTAACAACATTCATGCCGGATCCATCAAGACGCGCCTCTACTACCGCGCAACCGATGTACTGGGCGGCATATTCGCGCCGGATATCAACGAGATCACCGGCAGGATCACTTTTTCCGCATTTCGCCGGGCCGGTTACGATATTTACATATCCGACGACTTGACCGGTATCCTCGGCCGGCGTTACGAAAAGCAGGAAAAACCTACGTTGGCCCACGAACTGGGTTCGACGCCGTTCGATTCGCCGCGGGGTGTCAGGACGCTCGTGGCCGAATCCCAGCGCGAGGTGGCGAAGAAGACACTCACCAAAACGGAAAACACGGCGTTTAAAGTCTCCACGGCAGGGGTCGGCGCGGATTCTAGCGACGGATCGGGTTCGGGTGTGATTATAGGGCTCCCCGACCCGGTCGATATCGCATCGTATTCACCGCCGGTAAAGACGGCATCGCCCCAATTGGATCAGGTGGTCGGCGCGCCGGGCGGCATTTCAGCCGGTCTGAAAAGAGGACCGGTAAGAAGCTCGCCGGGGATTGCCAGTGGTGACGGGACAGAATTCACCGGGGGCACGGTCAAGCGGTACAAGACCCGGCTTTCGCCAGACTTCATCGGACAGGGAGCCGGGGTGTATTTTTCGACGGGGTTCGGTTTCGGTATGTCCAACAGCATCGCCTTGAGCGACATGCTGGGCAACCACCGCTTGGGATTCGCTTTCAATCTTTACAGCGACATCGCCGAGTCGGATTTTCTCCTCTCGTATTACTACTTGAAGAGGAGAATCGACTACGGGATTGGCATTTATCAGTTCAAGAATTATTTCAACAGCCGAGTCACGTCTATCGGCGAGACGTTTGGTTCTTATCGGCTGTTCAGCGAGCGTAACTTCGGTGTGTTCGGGCTGGCCAGCGTCCCGTTCAGCAAGTACTACCGCATGGACTTGGAACTGCAATCGTACCTGTCGTATCGTGAGTTCTTCGATCAGTCGGTCTCGTCGCCAACGCCGGTTCTGGTGGCGACCAACAAATCGGTGCGCAGGCTACTCGAACCGTCGATCTCATTCGTGCACGATTCGTCGTTTTGGGGGTACTTCGGACCGGTAGAAGGCTCGCGCTGGCGTATCAGCGCGTCCCGGGGGATCAGCTTCAGCACCAAAGATGTCGAACGTACGACGGTTTACATGGACTACCGTTGGTACAAGATGCTGTTCTACAGGAATTCGATCGCGTTTCGTTTGATGGGTGCGATGAGCGAGGGCAGGGACCCCCGTATTTTCTTCCTCGGTGGTCCGCTCACACTCCGCGGTTACGACTATCTGCAATTCGAGGGCAATCGGCTCGCTTTGAGCACTCTCGAGTATCGGTTCCCGCTGGTCGACGCGCTGATTTTTGGTTGGCCCGGCCGCTGGGGATTCCAGAACGTCGGCGGCACGGTGTTCGTCGATGTGGGCGCCGCGTGGTTCAACGATGGTCTGACGGTGTTTCAGTACGAGAACGGCATCCGCAAATACCAGCTCAACGACTTGGCGGCGGACTTCGGCGTGGGAATGTACATCAACATGGGGTATCTCCTGCTAAATTTCCAGTTCGCCTGGCCGACGGATCTCTACACGACGCGGGACTATCAGTTCCACTTCTACATCGGTCCCGCGTTCTAAACCCCTTCTCTGATACACGGTTTCTTGTGCACCTTCCCCGTCTCACCGCTTTGCGGTGGGATTGGGATCGTGTGTGTGGTATGTTGATGGCCGCCGTATCCCTGCCAACGGATGTGCGGGGTGGGTTGAGGAGGATCTATAACGGTGTCTATGTCTGAAGAGCTCAACGAACGACAACGCGACGCCGTCGTGACGACGGAGGGGCCAGTCCTGGTGATCGCCGGCGCGGGAAGCGGGAAGACTCGCGTTCTCACCGAACGGATCCGGCACCTGGTGACCGACAAAAACGTTCAACCGTGGAATATTCTCGCGTTTACCTTTACCAACAAAGCCGCGCGCGAGATGAAGGACCGGCTCGAACGATCCTGCCCGGGGGTAGCAGATGCGTTGTGGGTGGGTACATTTCATGCCACAGGAGTGCGCATACTGAGACGGAACGGCGATCGCGTCGGAATCAAACGAAATTTTTCAATCTACGACACCGACGACAGCCTCGGCATGCTCAAAACGATCATGCAGCGAAGCATCCTGGACGGGAGACTCGTTAAATCTCCGCGGACCCTTCGCGACCGTATTAGCCGGTTGAAGAACGAGCTGATAACGCCGGCGCTCGCAGCGGAGAGGGCAAGCCACAGGATCGACCGCCTCGTGTCGGAAGTGTACTCACAGTACGAGAAAGAACTTCGGCGCGCCAACGCCCTGGATTTCGACGACCTCATCGCCAAGGTGGTCGAGTTGTTTGCCGCCGACGAAGAAGTCAAAGAGCTCTACGCCAAACGATTTCGATACCTCCTCGTCGACGAGTTTCAAGATACGAATCCTATTCAGATGGCGATGATCGACGGGTTGGCATCCCACCACAAAAACCTGTTCGTGGTCGGCGACGACGACCAGTCCATCTATGGCTGGCGGGGCGCGAAAGTAGAACACATCCTGCAGTTCGAGGATGTGTATCCGTGTACACGCGTTATTCGCCTGGAGCAAAACTACCGTTCCACCAAGACGATCCTGGACGCGGCCAACCACGTGATCGAGCACAATGTGGGGCGCAAGGGTAAGACACTGTGGACGGACGGTGAAGTAGGAGATAGCGTCCAGTTGTTGGAGTCAATGGACGAGGAAACCGAAGCGGTCAACGTTCTACAAACGGTGAAGTCGCGCCTGGATGCTGGGTTCAGCCTCAAGGACATCGCGATCCTCTACCGGACAAACGCGCAATCGCGGGCGTTGGAGGAAGTGCTCAAAATGGGATCGTTGCCGTATCAAATCATCGGTACGGTGCGATTTTACGAACGAATGGAAGTGCGAGATATTCTGGCGTACTGCAAGACGTTGGTCAATCCTGCCGATTCGGTCAACCTCAAGCGGATCATTAACGTACCCAAGCGTGGTATCGGCAAAACCAGTTTCGCCCGCCTCGAAACGGCGGCGCTCGAGCACAACGTGTCAATTGTTGAACTGCTGCGCGGCGGCGACCTCGGGTTGCCCACACCGGCGAAAAAGCGTTGCGCGGATTTCATGAAGACATTCGACAAACTGCAACGAGGAGTCGAGACCCAGCCGGCGCCTTTGGTCGTCGAAAAGATTATCGAAGAGGTGAAATACAAAAATTACCTGAAAGAGAGCTATCCGGACAGCGAGGCCAGGATCGAGAATGTCGACGAGCTGGTAAATGCGGCACACGTTTTCGCCGAGGGGGCGGAGGACAAATCGCTGCGGGCGTTTCTCGAAGAGGTCGCGTTGGTGGCCGACGTCGACGCGCTGGACCCGAAGCAAGGTCAGCTGACGCTAATGACGCTTCACAACGCCAAAGGGCTCGAATTTGACTGCGTGATCGTCACGGGGTTAGAAGAGGGGCTGTTTCCGCACTTCAACTCGATCGATGACGAATCGCAAATCGAAGAAGAGCGGCGACTGTTCTACGTCGGAATGACGCGAGCCCGCAAGCATCTATACTTGTCGTATGCCAACATGCGGCGGCGAATGGGACACATCGAGGGGGTAATGCCCTCACGCTTCCTGTACGAGATACCGGAGCGATGTTTGGATCAAAGGGTCAGTCGTTCGGAGCGCGCTTCGGTTGGTCTGATTGCGGTTGGGAGCGCGGATTCATTCACCGGCGCCGCCGCCGTCGAACGATCGCGGGGGTACGACCGAAGCGACGAGCCGCCGCAACAGCAACCGGATTATGAATTGCATTCGCAGGACGCGCCGGAGGGTTACCAGGTGGGCATGCGGATACGGCACGAGAGTTACGGGGCCGGAGTGGTGAGCAAGGTCGAGGGAAGGGGCGAGAAGTCGCGGGTCACGGTGCTTTTCGACACGGGCAACCAACGAAAGTTCCTCGCGCAATTCGCCCCCATGCGTCCGATCTAAAGATCCGCGCGTATCGGGGCGGCGGCCGTCTCAAAAGAGAGAGAGATGAATATCGATCGCGATACGATAGAACACCTCGAAGCGCTCGCGCGGATTGAGCTGGGCGAGGAGGAGCGGGAGAGGCTAGCCGAGCAAATGGGGCGAATTGTTGCGTTCGTAGAGAAGTTGCAATCTGTGGATACATCCGGTGTGGGGAGCGTCGATAACGGCGCGAGCGGTGCCGAGCGGCTACGCGACGACACAAGCGAACCCGGCCTCGACCGAGACGACGTGCTTTCGCAGGCGCCCGACGCAGCGGAGGGGTGTTTCCGCGTTCCGCGCGTGATCGATCGTGACTAAAGCCGGTAGCCCATGGATCTTCACAAGCTGTCTATATCCCAGGTCCGCCGTCTTCTCGGCAAAGGAGACGTTTCACCGAAAGACATTGTCGAAGACCTCGTCCGTGCCGTCGAATCCCGTAATCCTGCCGTCGGCGCCTACATCGATTTCTACCAATCAGACCTAGTAAAGTCAGCCGAGTCGGCGACCGACACGGGCGACTTTCGCGACCAACCGCTGGGCGGCATACCTATCGCCGTCAAAGATAACATCTGCATACGGGGAAAGACCGTCACCTGCGGATCCAGAATCCTGAGGGGCTACCGAAGCCCGTATACAGCGACGGCCGTAGAGAGTTTGACTGCCGCCGGCGCCTTGATAGCGGGAAAGACCAACCTCGACGAGTTCGCGATGGGGTCCTCGAACGAAAACTCCGCGTTCGGACCCGTCAAAAACCCGTGGGATTTCTCGCGCGTGCCGGGAGGTTCCAGCGGGGGGTCGGCGGCCGCGGTGGCCGCGGAAATGGCCTTTGGCGCCTTGGGTACCGACACCGGTGGGTCCATCCGTCAACCTGCCGCCTTTTGCGGCGTCGTTGGTTTAAAGCCGACGTACGGGCGGGTCTCGCGCTACGGCCTGGTGGCATTCGCCAGTTCATTCGACCAGATCGGACCGATCGCTCGCACCGTCGAGGACGCCGCGCTGCTGTTGAGCGCGATTTCCGGTGAAGACCGGCGCGACGCCACCAGCATGCCCGCGGACGTATCCGATTTTTCTTCCGGTCTGGAGCGCGGACTCGAGGGATTAACCGTGGGCGTTCCCCGCGATTTCCTGCGTGCTGAATTGGATGAGGAGATTCGCGGCAACTTCGAAGACGTGGTCCGTCTTATGGAGGGAAACGGCGTGCGTGTTCGCGATGTAAAACTGCCGCACGCAGACTATGCGGTGGCGGCCTATTACATCATTGCCAACGCCGAGGCGAGCGCCAATCTGGCGAGGTACGACGGCGTAGAGTATGGGCATCGATCGCGACGCTCGGATAATCTATACCGCATGTACACCAACACGCGCGGGGAGGGCCTTGGCGAGGAGGTCAAACGCCGCATCCTTCTGGGAACCTACGTGTTGAGCGCCGGTTACTACGACGCTTACTATCTGAAGGCCCAGAAAGTTCGTTCGCTGGTCTTTCAAGATTTTCGCGCCGCGTTTGAACGTTGCGACCTGATCCTCTTGCCGACGTCTCCCACGCCGGCGTTCGAACTGGGCGAGAAAACGGGCGATCCCGTATCGATGTACATGAGCGATGTATTCACCGTTCCGGCGAACCTGGCGGGCCTCCCCGCGATCTCGGTGCCGAGCGGTCTTGGCCGCGGCCGCCTGCCGCTGGGCGTACAACTGATCGGCCCGGCGATGGCCGAGAAGACGCTGCTACGCGGCGCGCGAGGCGTCGAACGGCTGGTCGAATTCGAGGAGCGGGCGTTTGAGTAATTACGAATCGATCATTGGATTAGAGGTCCACGCCCAGCTGTCGACACAGACCAAGTTGTTTTGCGGTTGCGCCGCCGTTTACGGTGGTGAGCCGAACACACGGGTGTGCCCCGTGTGTCTGGGGCTCCCCGGCACGTTGCCGGTGGTCAATCGTAAAGCCGTCGAGTACGCGGTCCGTATGGGCTTGGCGATAAAGTGTTCGATAGCACCGAAGAGCGTTTTCGCCCGCAAAAACTACTTCTATCCCGATTGTCCTAAGAACTACCAGATCTCGCAGTACGAAGCACCGCTGTGCACCGGCGGTAGCGTCACCATCGACAGCGGAAAAAGGATTGGTATCACGCGCATCCACTTGGAAGAGGATGCCGGCAAACTGGTTCACGGCGCCGCCGACAACAGCCTCGTCGACATGAACCGTTGCGGTGTACCGCTCATCGAAATTGTGAGTGAGCCGGATATGCGTACTCCGGCCCAAGCGCGGGAGTACGTACAAGAATTGCGTGCCATTCTCCGCTATCTCGATATCTGCGACGGCAACATGGAAGAGGGCAGTCTGAGATGCGACGTGAATGTATCGTTGCGCGAAAAGGGAAGCACTCACCTCGGTGTCAAAACGGAGATCAAGAATGTCAATTCTTTCAAGTTTGTCGAACAGGCGCTCACGTTCGAAATCGATCGTCAAAATCGAGTCCTGTCTGGCGGCGGCCAGGTAGAGCGCGACACGTTACTGTGGGACGCACAGCGTGCAGAAGCCCAAGTGATGCGCACCAAAGAGGCGTCGCACGACTACCGCTACTTTCCCGAACCCGATCTGCCGGTATTGCGCGTCTCCGAGTCTCAGGTCCGAGCGGTCGCGCAGACGCTCCCCGAGCTGCCCGGCGCCAGAAGGGACCGGTTTGTGGGCCAATTAGGCCTCCCGGCATACGACGCCCGTGTGCTCACCGCCTCGCGCGAGCTGGCCGACTACTTCGAAGCGGTGGCGAGCGCCGCCAACGACGCCAAAGCGGCCAGTAACTGGGTGATGGGCGATGTCCTCCGCGAGCTCAAGGAACGTTCGCTCGAGGTAGCGGAACTCGCGGTCGCCCCAGAAGAACTTGCCCGTCTAATCGGTATGCTGAAGTCGGGCCGGATCAACACGTCCACGGCACGGGAGGTATTCAAAGAAATGGTGGGGGCCGGTGCCAGCGCAGCTGACATCGTGGCCGATATGGGGTTGGAACAGATCACGGACGGTGACGTCATCACGGTGGCGGCAACACAAGTCATCGACGCGAACCCGGACGCGGTCAAGAAGTACCTGGATGGGAAGCACGCATTGCTGAAGTTCTTCGTCGGCCAAGTGATGAAAGCGACTCAGGGCAAAGCAAATCCACAACAAGCGGAGACGATCCTCAAATCCCTCCTCGAATCCCACCGCCC
>CBDVBX010000150.1:0-9109 GCA_965372335.1 uncultured bacterium
CCCGGACGTGTTATAGTGTATCCCCCATACACTCAAAGGACCGAGGCAATTATAATGTACGAGACAACCGATACCTTGCAGCCGTCTCGCGGCATCGCGTTTTTGGCCAGCTATCTTCCGCGCGCGTGCGGCATCGCCACGTTTACCAAGGACCTCTCTGACGCCGTCGCCAAACAGGCCAGCCGGCACCAGTCCGTTATCGTCACCGCCGTCAACGATCTGGAAGAGGGGTACAACTACCCCGACAGGGTCAAGTTCGAGGTCCGCCAGGATCACCAGATCGACTACTCGCGCGCTGCCGACTTCCTGAACTTCAGCGGAATCGATGTGCTGTGTCTACAACACGAGTTCGGCATCTTCGGCGGCAAGTGGGGTGCAAACGTGCTCACGCTCCTTCGCGATCTCAACCGGCCGGTGGTGGCCACGTGCCACACCGTCCTCCAACAACCGGATCCGGTGCAGAAGGAGGTCTTTCAGGAGATTGCCGCGCGCGTCGACAAGCTGGTGGTAATGACGGCCAAGGCGTCTCATTTTCTCGAAGAGATCTACAACGTCGATCGAGACAAGATCGTTCTTATCCCGCATGGCATACACGACGTACCGTTTATCGACCCGAACTATTACAAAGATAAATTCCGCGTGGAGGGCAGGCGGGTGCTGCTCACCTTTGGGCTACTCAGCAGAAACAAAGGCATCGAATACATGATCGAGGCGCTGCCTCAAATCGTTGAGAAACATCCGAAGACGACCTACCTGGTGTTGGGTGCGACCCACCCCAGCGTCGTACGCGACGAAGGCGAGTCCTACCGTCTGGAGCTTCAGCGCCGCGTGCGCGATCTCGGATTGGAAGAGCACGTCGTGTTTCATCCTCGCTTTGTCGAACTGGACGAGCTGTTGGAATACATCGGAGCTACTGACATCTTCGTTGCCCCGTACGTGGACCTCGATCAAATTACC
Organism: uncultured bacterium; assembly: GCA_965372335.1. Lineage (GTDB taxonomy): Bacteria > Krumholzibacteriota > Krumholzibacteriia > WVZY01 > JAKEHA01 > CBDVBX01. Next base: position 958 of record CBDVBX010000150.1, read on the forward strand.
AGCGGCGCCTTGTCGTACGCCGCGGGCGCGGGCAAAGCCGTGGTGTCCACACCGTTCTGGCACGCCGAAGAGCTACTCGCCGACGGCCGCGGGCGGCTGGTCCCCGTCGAGGATTCAGGCGCGCTGGCGAGCGAAATACTGTCGCTCCTGGACGACGAAGTCGCCTACAACTCGATGAGAAAGCGCGCGTACACTTACTGCCGTAACATGGTGTGGTCGGCGGTAGCGCGCAGTTACCTGGAGCTTTTCGACGAGGTCACTAGCCGAGTCCCCAAAACGGTCTCCACGGCCTCAGCGATGCGGCGCCCGATCTCGCCAACCAACCTGCCTACGCCCAAAATCGATCACCTCCTTCGATTGAGCGACGACACCGGGACGGCGCACCACGCACGCCACACGCTGCCCGATTGGAGCCACGGCTACCGCCTGGAAGATGCCGCCGGGGTTCTTTTGGTGTCTTCGAAATACTACGATCTATTCAACGACACCGAAGCCCAGCGGCTGGCGGAAATATGTGCCGCCCTGTTGCAGACGTTGATAGGTGATGGCCGCAATGTAAGCGGTGCTCTCGACTACGCACGCCACTCCAAAGGCCGCGCGACGGAAACCGATCTCGCCAAAGCGCTGTGGGCGCTGGGATACGTGGCCCACCACGGCCCGCCCTCGATTTCCGAGCCGGCTATCGACACATATCATCAACTGATGCGGGCGGTGTCTTTCACCGACGCACGCGCGGCGGCATACGGGGTGCTGGGAGCGGCCAACTACCTGGTGCGCTTTCCGGGGGCATTTCAGGTCAAACGCTTCCTCTCCAAACAAGCCGCGATCGTCGTCGAATTCTGCACGGAATCCGGCGGCGCCGGCGCTGGCTGGATCGAGCGGTGGAAGCACGCCGACTGGCCTCTTGCCGTTCAAGCGGTCAGCGTGGCCGCGCGCAGCTTAAACGACGACGCGCTGCGAGAGACGTCGCGGCGATTGATCGCAGAAATTCGGGAAGTCACTTCCGACGGGACAGTGTTCGCCAAACCGGGGCCCAATCCGACGGAGGAAGAGCTGCCGGTGTCGGCGGCCGTTTACATAGACGCATTGGGGGCTGCTTATTGGGACGGCGGCGACGACGAGTTGATCCACTCGATCCGCTCTGCCGCCGACTGGTTTCTGGGGGCTAACCGCGTGGGGAAATCGCTATACGACTTCGGAACCGGTGGCTGTCACGACGCGCTCACGGCGGGCGGGCTCAACCGCAACCAGGGCGCGGAAGCAACGCTGTACTGCCTGATGGCATTTCTCACGCTGTACCGACTCGCTTCGCTCGCTCCGGTGGGGTTGGCCGCCGAAGAATCGGCTGAAGTCGAATCGACGGAATGACAGACGCCGCCCACCAGGAATGCGTTGTCTGGGAACCGGACCTACAGAGAATCGATGACGGGCACCAGGTCGCGGACGGTGGCTTTGGCCACCCCCACGACTGTGTCGGCAGCGCCGTAGTAGACGAGGATCTCATCGTCGGGGCCGACGACGTCCTTGTCTTCCGCCGGAACGGCCCCGCAAGTAAACACGACGTGGGGAACCCACGAATCGCGGCCGTTCGCATGCCCCAGCTCGTACTCGGTTTCCGGCTGCAAAACCGCGTTGGGTGAGCGGTAAACCACCGTGGCCGGGTCGTCCAGCGTCGTGAACAAAACCCCCAACCGGTAGGAGCGCTCGTAGTCGACGCCGTGGTAGATATTGAGCCATCCGTGCGTCGTTTTGATCGGTTGCGCGCCCGCCCCTATCTTCACTCCGTCCCACATCATGCCGGCACGCGGGCTAATGATGATCTGCTGTCCTTCCCGCGGCCAGGGGCAGGTCAGATCGTCCATGTAGGTGATCCACAGGTTGGGATCCAGTCTATGGTAGAGGGCGAATTTGCCGTCGAATTTTTCCGGGTAAAGCACCGCATCCTTGTTGGCCAGCCCCGGGAATCCCAGGCCGTGACGTTCCCATTTATCAAAACGACCGGCCAGAAAATCGGCGCTGTCGATCGACGCCAATGCAATCTGTGCAACTTCCTTGTCCCAAGCGGTGTAGAGCATCCAAATCCTTCCGTCGATCAACACCACGCGCGGATCCTCGCAACCGTCCCGCTCGGTATCGTTGGCCGGCTCGAAGATCGGTTGGTCGAGCCGGCCGTCGACGTGGATGCCGTCTTTCGACCACGCCAAACCGATCCGCGATATCTCGTCGTCGCCGTAAGCCCGGTAGAGGATATGTATGTTGCCATCCAGGCGGATCGCGGCGGCGTTCAAGACGTACCGCGACTCCCAACTGTGCCCCTCTATCGGCTCGAACATGGGCCGGTCCAGCGGTCGCAGCATCTTCCGGGCGGGCGGCGGTAGCGCCCGGGGCGCCTGGCGAACGACCAGCGTATCGGGATCAGCCTCGACGCCGAGCAGGTGCTCGCGCAGGTCTTCCGATTCCCGGCCCTGACCGACGAGTTCGAAGATTTTTTTGTCGATCGTGCCGGCGTCGCCGCGGCTGGTGCGCTCTAGATACGACGTGAGAAAGTCTCTGGTGGCCCAATCTCTTTCGACCAGCGATGACAGTGGCGTCGGTTCACCCACACCACCGCGGTTGCTGAAGCTCGCCCACGTCCACGCCGACAAGGGCACGAACGTCGTATCGGGAAGCGTGATGGTGAGGTGGTACACGCTCGCCGCCGCCGACAACGCGTCGGCCGCTTGCGAGGCTCTGGGATTCGACTTTTTCAGTTCCGCCGCGAATTTCTGAAGCCGTTCGACAACGATCCTTTGGTGCCGATTTTCGAAGGCGTTGTGCGCGCTCATCACGTGACGGCCCCAGTGAGCGTGGATAGACGTTGCCACCCGCGGTCCGAAGTCGAATCCTTCATCGGCATATCCGCGCCAAATTTCGGAGAACAACTCCACGCCCACGATCGCCTTGATCAGCCGTAACATAAACCACAGCTTGGGAAATTTTCCTCCGGCACCCCGCTGTGACTCGGCCACCACCACGCGGCCGGCCAGACGTGCCAGCGCCGCCGCCCCCCCAACCTCCGTGGTGTTCGCCAACAGCTCGAGGTTGACCACCGTCGGCTTCAATTCCGCGTTCTCGAACCACTCCGGTTTTCCGTCGTTTTCGATGATGTCGAGAATGCGGTTGAGATAACGCTGCTGGTCTGTCCACGCGGCCATGCCAAAGGCGTCGTGTGGTCCGCAGCTATCGAGAAGCCCGCGGGCGTTGTCGACGTCGAGCCGCATGATAAGGTTACGCGGCGGTGACTGTCCGAGAATATCTTTGGCCACCTCAGTCGTGAGGCAAAAGCTTTTCCTCTCGACGAAGTGTTTACAGATCTTTTCCGCCGCTTTCTGCGTGCCGTCCACCGTGGTGATGTCGTACGGAAACACATCGGTATCGATCAACCGGTCGAGCCGGTACATGAAACTCTCGACGCCGTCGAGGATATCGGTCGACCGTGTGTAGTCGTCGATTCCCAGCTGATCCGAGATGAACTGTTTGAATTGATCCCGGTAGCGGTCGATCTGGTCCTTGTACACCTGGTGAGCCCACACTGAATTCTGACCCGGTATTTCTATCTCCTGTGGCACGATCACGTCGACGTTGGGTATGAACTGCCAGGCTCCCAGCCGCGGGAGATACGGGGAAATTTCCTTCTCGCGCTCCTTCCACGAGTCTCGAAACGCCGGCCACTCGGCCACGAATATCTCCGTCTGATTCTGGATCACGCGCTCGGCCTCGTGACGAGCGATTCGACGTGCCGACTCCAAACTCAGATCGCCCGAGACTGACAGGTGTTCCTTCATGCTGTGGTATTCGTCGATAAAGGTAACCAACCGCGCGAGAAAGAACGGAAACAGCCCGTCGACGATGTCGTCGCGATGAAAGCTCTCCTCGAATCGATACGCCAGCAGAAATCGGCGCAGAATCACGATCCATTCCTCGGCGGAAAGCGAAATGCCATCGGCGACGGCATCGGCTTGCCGCTCCATCCGCTCGCGCAGATCGTCGGGGATGATCGCCTGAAACAGGGTCTCGTCAAAATGGTTGAACTCCAACTTGAACCGGCGCCGGAGCTGGTCCGATCGAAGATCGTAATCCGGAGGTGCGGCATCCAGCCTCGGACCCGACACGCTCGCCGACAACAGCGGGGTCGTCCGGTCGAGCCAATGGTTTTCGTGTCGCGAGACCTCGCCCAGCACCGCGTGAGCGACCTGGTGAAACACGTGCTTGAGCTTGCCTACCTCGTGCCGAAAAGAGACGGGACCGAGCGGCACCTCGCACACGGAAAGACCTTCGGAGAGCGCTCGCGTGACCAGCCACGCGTCGAACCCGTAGGCACCCGTTTCGCTCGCCCACGGGTCGGGTGCCGCCAAACACATATGAATCAGTTTTTGAGAGATGGCGACCACTCCCGGTGTCGGCTGTCGGAGCCGAAACCCAAACACGGCCGCGATGGTGGGATAGGCCAAAAAAGATTCGACGGGCTGCGCCAGGGGGTGGCGGTTGAATCTCGCCAGCGCCAAATCCTGCCGTTGTGTCATTGGCACGTAGAGGCGTTCGATCCACTCGGGAGAAAACCCGATGGCGTCGACAACCCCCCCCGGTCCGGCGTCGATTGTCTGACCGTTCCCTGCGGGCGCCAGGTTGGGCGGTAACATGATGAGCGGCGCGCGGAACCGGGTGGCCGCCACCATGATCGCCCGAACGCTCCATCCCCTGCCGTCGAGTCCGTTCCCCAGCGCCAGGCCGTGCAATGGAACTTCGGCGTGTTGCCCGACCATTTTTGTGACGGCGTCGAAAACGGGTTTGGCCCTCTCAGGACCGGCGCACAAAATGACCGCCCGGCCGTCGAGGCCGGCGCGCTCCAAGCCCACCCTCACCGTCTCTATCACGCCCGCCAGCGTGTCGATTTCATCGTGGAAGGGGATACCCACCACCAGATCGAGGTCGCGGTGCTCGCCCAGTTCCTCGAGGACCCGGTCCATGGTCTCGTGAAACTGCTCGATCGACGCCCGCCCTATCGCTGCCGTCCGATAGTCTTCAGTGCGCAATATTCTCATTCCTGACGTTGTGTCCTAATGTCGACATTTTTGGGGGCTTTGGGCGGAAACTTAGCAAATACCTTACCCGCAGCATAGAAAATAATCGACCACGCCGCGTGGACGCCCGTGGTAGAATTAAGGAGCATGAAACGCCCGACCTGGATAAAGACATTCTTGATCTTAACGTGTTCCGCCTCAATCGCGGCGGGGGCTTGCTCGGACTCGTCGTCGCCACCTCCGGCGCCCGACACCTCAATAATTACATACACTTACAGCGTTATCAACACATTCCCACACCAGGCGAACACTTTCACCCAGGGGCTGGTTTACGTGGATAGCCTTTTCGTCGAAGGGACCGGGATTTTTCGCGCCCCATCGACGCTGCGGCGCGTAGAGGTGGAGACGGGTGCGGTTCTCCAGATTCGGGTTATGCCGGAAGCCCGGTTCTTCGGCGAGGGGGTGGCGGTATGGGGCGACACCATCGTCCAACTGACATGGTTGGAAGGCGTGGCGATCGTGTACGACCGCGACACCTTCGACGAAATCGGCCGTTTCAGTTACCCCACGGAGGGGTGGGGGCTGACGCACGACGGCGCGCGCTTTATTATGAGCGACGGCACCGACACGCTCTACTTCCGCGACCCCGACACGTTTACCGAGATCGGCCGCGTCACCGTCAGCGACGAATTCGGACGGGTGACGGGATTGAACGAGTTGGAGTACATCGATGGCATGGTATTCGCCAACCGGTACACGACCACTTGGATCGTCATGATAGATCCCGAAACTGGCAGGGTGCGTGGCCGTGTCAGCCTGGTCGGTCTCGAACACACGGCGCGAAAAGTGACCAACGGCATCGCGTTCGACGCCCAAAAGCGGCGGTTGTTCGTCACCGGCAAGTTGTGGCAGCACGTCTACGAGATCGAGTTGATAGAATGATTGTGAGAACACTTTGCAATCTCTAAAAAAAAGGGAAGCTGATTGGGCCCGTCCTTACGCGCCGGATCTGTGTTTCACGAGGCATGTTTTTGACGGATTGAGGCCAGTTGTGTTTTTGATTTTATTGGCCGCTGTGGTGCTGACGTGCGCCTCGTCAGATCCCCCGGCCTCTCCCCGCGCCAAAGTCAAAGAGACGGTCGAATTCGGACGCGAAAATGCCGAGGCGGAGCTGGCGGCGTTGTGGCTGTCGGGCGAGCTGTCCGCCCCCGAGGCGCTCTACCAGACCATAAAGGACGATTTGTCGGATATCCGGGCGGCGTATACCGACAGTATTGCGGAGTTGGAGATCGAGTTCGTGCCGCCGTGGGAGCCGTCTCAGGTGCTCGTCGGTTTCACACAGTCCGGCGTGGAGAAGCTCAGGGCCGGCGAATTTCCCGAGTTCGACGAGTTGAACGATCTATTCCACCTCGCCGAGCTGGACACGAAATTCCACTGGCACAGTCCCCTCGCGATTCTGACGTTCGAGGGACGCCAGCACCCGGCTCGGATCGCCGCCCCGTACGAATCGTTGGACGACGTCCGCTACGCGGAACCAAACGGTTTTGTTGGCGACTGGGGTAATGTGTACCCTTGGCGGCTGGACGAGGGAATGTCGTACCTGTGGCGTGACGCTTGGGGCGACTGTCCGGCGGGGTGTATAAACAGCCGGTTTTGGTACTTTCGTGTGACGGATGCCGGCATCGAGTACGTCGGCACGTTCGAAAAGTGGGTCGACCCCGAACCCCCGTGGTGGGACGAAGCCAAGGCCGCGTATTTCCGCTACAGATCCGGGCACTACGAATAAAGGGAAACCGGACTGGTTTCCCTTTATTCGTAGCGCCCTACCAAACTTTCCGAAGGGTTTATTTCAACAAAACCATACGGCGTGTCTGCACGAACTTTCCAACCGTCAAACGGTAGAAGTAAACGCCCGTCGACACCGCCTGTCCCGCACTGTTTGTCCCGTTCCAGATGACAGTATACGCGCCGGCCGACTGCACTCCGTCGACCAGCTCGCGGACAAGCGCGCCTTTGACGTCGTAGATCTTGAGTGTTACCTGCCTATCGTTGGCGACCTGGTAGCCGATTTGCGTCGTCGGGTTGAACGGATTGGGATGGTTTTGATCCAGCCGAGTGACGTAGGCGTCCAGGGATGCCTTGACGGACGGAGAACGTAGCTCGGTTCCGTCCGGCATAACCGCGGTGACCGAATATCGATACGTAACGCCCGGCTCCGCGTCGGCGTCAGCGTAACTTCGTTGCGTTCGCGCGAGCGGACCTTCGTCGTTGAGACGGATCTCCGACGCTTGATCATCACGCTGTCGATACACGTTAAAGCCCTCTATAGGCTCGTCGGCAGCGAGATTCCAACGGATCTCTATGCTCTCGCCGACCCGCGCGGCGTTCACGTTTGCAAAGGCGACGGGAGAGTACAGGGACGGATCCGGCGGATCGAGCAGCCGTACGTACGATGCAGCGTATGTATTGCCGCACGCGTCCTCCCAGGTAAGGTCGAGATTCACATTGAACGAGCCACCCGGCCACGACGTCATGTCGAGCGCAAACTGGTCGGGTGCGCCGTCGGTCGTCGAGCCGGCTGCTATGTCGCCGTACGCACAATCGGGATCCGTGATGGTGAGCAACGTATCCGTCTGTGTCATGGTGGCGCTAAAATTGATTGCTTCGGCGGGTCCGTCATCGGTCACGTTGAAGCGCAATATCCACTCCGAGCCGGTTCGCGACACGGTGGTAGACGTATCCGATAGCACGATGGCGGTCGACCACGACGCATTCGGCGGCCGAAGCGTAAGTGTGAACGATTGGTGATGGTCGAGGCCACATCTGTCCTGCCAGGTGACGTCGAGGTCCACATCGAACGAGCCACCCGGCCACGACGTCACGTCGAGCGCAAACAGGTCGGGTGCGCCATTGCTAGTTGAGCCGGCTGCAATGTCGCCGTACGCACAATTGGGATCCGTGATGGTGAGCCACGAATTCGTGTCTGTCATGGTGGCGTTAAAATTGATCGCGTCACCGCCGGGTCCCGTGTTGGTCATCCCGATGCGCATCCCCCACAGAGAACTGCTGCGGCACGCGGTCATCGTGTCCCC
>CBDVBX010000151.1:0-9048 GCA_965372335.1 uncultured bacterium
CGAGGTAGACCTCGAAAGCGACCGCCAAGGATGGAAAATACAGCGTGGGATTCGACCAGTTTTGCTGTGGAAGTCTTTTTCGATACCAGACGAAATTCTGATCGCCCGCGTCCGGAGGCGTCGTCACAGACGTAATATCCTCCCAATGCGGATCCGACTCATCCGCCGGGAGCCATTCGAACGCTCCGTTTTGATCGGACGGAGAGTCTCCCCACCGGTACTGCCAACCCTCCAATGGTATCGGTTCCAGGCCATCTTGTCCGGAATTGCCAGAAAACTCCTGAGCGAGGATCGCCACAGGGACTAGGGACAGCGCGAGGGCTGCGATTATTGTGAATTTGTGGCCCATATCAATTTGCCGGTCGGCTAAGAATATCGTATATCGGGTGTTTTTGGACAAAAAATCCGCCGTCACCGAATCTCCGAACCGTGGACACAGCTTGCCGGTCAAGAAACACTCGTCGCGCGCCGGGGTCAGACGATTTTGGCCCTTTCTCCGCTTGCTGGCAGCCCAATCAAAGGCATATATTCCCACGAGCAAGTTATCCAGGGTAGGCAATCCGTACACCGAGGAGGAAAAACAAATAATGACGATTCAAAATGAAACAACGGTCGGTCAGATCGCCACCGAACATCCCTTGGCGACCCGGGTCTTTCATCGCCACGGCATCGATTTTTGCTGCGGCGGCGGCAAGCCGCTCAAAGACGTCTGCGCGGCGCGCGGGATTGATACCGATGTGGTTCTTGCGGAGATCCAAAAGGAATTGGACGCATCTGCAAAGCCGGAAGAACGATGGGACCAAGCCTCCCTCGAAGAACTGATCGACCACATTCTCGTCACCTACCACGAGCCCCTGTACGAGGAACTCCCCCGTCTCGAAACCATGGCCGGCAAGGTCCTGGATGTCCACAGAGACAAAGATCCCGACACGCTGTCCGAACTGCAGACCATTTGCGTCGATCTCCACGCCGAACTAAAAAATCACATGGCAAAGGAAGAACAAGTACTCTTCCCGATGATCCGCAGCGGACAGGGCGCGATGGCAGGCGGCCCGATTACGGTCATGTTGCACGAGCACGACTCGGCCGCCACAGCGCTGAGACGTTTGCGAGAGCTTACCAAGGATTACGAAGTCCCCGCCGAGGCGTGTAATACGTGGCGGGCGTTGTGGCACGGTCTCGCGGCTTTGGAGGAGTCACTCCACCAACACATCCACTTGGAGAATAACATACTGTTTCCGCGCGCGCTGAAGAGCTGAGCGGAACGCCGAACAGAGCGCCAAAGCCGAGGGCCGCGTTTCCAGCCGCCGAACATCCGGCCGAGTCAAAATTCGCGCAATCCCACAATGCATTGTGATGAAATCACTTAAATAACAATTTCAATAAAGCGCAAATTGTCCCTTGACCAGACCGACTAGTTGGTATAATCTTAGGTTATCCAAACATTCAACACAGACGAGAAGATCTTGGACGCGGCCTTGCGCCTGATGTTGTCCAAGGGCTACCCCGCAACAACCGTGGACGAGATCTGCGAGGAGGCCGGGGTAAGCAAGGGCAGCTTATATCACTTCTTCAACAAGAAGGAGGATCTGGGGCTGGCGACACTGGCTCACTTCTACCAGCGCGCGGTCAACGAGATGCAGGTCGGCCCGTTCACCCAAATAGCAGATCCCGTCGAGCGGGCTTTCGGCTTCGTCGACCACATCGAGGCCAAGTCGACGTTTCTGTGGACAGACGGCTGCCTCTTGGGCAATTTCGCTGTCGAGCTGGCGGATACCAACCCCGCAATGCGCCAAGAGGTATCACGGATGTTCGATCAAACAGCCGACGGGATGGCGTCGATGTTGAGTCCCATCGCGGAGCGTGCCGGGAAACACGGTCCGACGGCATCGAAGCTGGCTGAGATGTTTCTCGCGGTGTTGGAGGGTTCGATACTGCTGGCGAGGGCGCACCGGGACCCGGAGCGGATCCCGAAAGCGGTGAGGTGGTTCCGGGGGTATCTGGAGCAACTCGTTAGATGAACAGGTTGATTTTTTTAAGCTACCTCTATACCGACTAGTCGGTATAGAGATCCAGAAAGGAGCTTGGCATGGCAAACGAGGAAAAACTGATGAATTACCTGCACAAAATGGTGGGCGATCTGGGTGCGGCGGCCAGCGGATCGTTGGTGGTCGTCGGCGACCGGCTGGGGTTGTACAAGTCGATCGCGAAAAACGCGCCCGTCACGGCGGCAGAACTGGCCGACGACACCGGCACCAACGAGCGCTACGTTCAGGAGTGGCTGGCCGCCCAGGCGGCGTCCGGGTATGTCGAGTATGACGCCTCTTCCGATTCGTTCTCGATGACGGACGAGCAGACGGCGGTGTTCGCCGACGAGAACAGCCCCTTCCTAATGACGGGCGGGTACTACGCGATCGCCTCGATGTACACCGACGAACCGATGCTCACCGCGTCATTCACCACGGGTGAGGGTATCGGCTGGGGAGAGCACCATGGCTGCTTGTTCTGCGGCGCGGCCAAGTTCTTCCGCCCTTCCTACAAAGCGAACCTCGTGTCGAACTGGATCCCCTCTCTCGAGGACGGCGTCGTACAGAAGCTGGAGCGGGGTGCGAGGGTGGCCGACGTGGGTTGCGGTCACGGGAACTCGACGGTCCTGATGGCGGAGGCGTTCCCCAAATCGACGTTTGTCGGATACGACTTCCACGAATCGTCTATCGAACACGCACGCGAGATCGCAGCGAACGCCGGCGTCAGTAATGTCACGTTCGAGGTGGCGACGTCCAAAGACTACCCGGGCGAAAACTACGACCTGGTGACGTTCTTCGATTGCCTCCACGACATGGGTGATCCCGTGGGCGCCGCAAAGCACGTACGCGAGTCGCTTGCCGAGGATGGCACGTGGATGATCGTCGAGCCAGCCGCTGGCGACACCCTGGCCGACAACCTCAACCCGGTCGGTCGCGTGTACTATTCGTTCTCGACGGCGATCTGCACTCCCTCGTCGCTCAGCCAAGAAGTCGGAGCCGCCCTGGGCGCCCAGGCGGGAGAAGCCCGGTTGCGCGAAGTAGTCACCGGCGGCGGATTCCGAGGCTTCCGCCGTGCCAACGAAACGCCGTTTAACCTCGTCCTGGAGGCCCGGCCATAACGGCCGGGCTCCGGGCCCGAGCCGCAGCGATCTAGTCTTCCGGCGGGAACTCATCCAGAATTCGAGCGATCGCGCGTTCGACATAGTAGGACACGCGGTCAGGGGTGGGGTTTGCATCCAGGTCGGCCGTCGCCCAACCACGCCACACCACCTCATAGGTTTTGGCGTCGATCACATCCAACACGATGGTGCTCTCGACCCAATGGTTGGTCTGGACGTCGACACCCGTACCATGGTACCGGGACGAACGGTATCCAGTGTAGTAGCGGTACCCGTACGGGTCTCCAGTCGACGTTATGTCGGTGCGACGCGACGACGTTATTGTATAGGTGATATAGAAGTCGGGCGTTCCGGTGTCGGTCCTGCGGTAACCCCGCCGGATGAGCTCGCTGTCGACGGCGTTTTGGATGCGGCGGCCGGTCAGCGGGCTGTCTAACGCTGGGTGACCCCGTGAATCCGACTCGTTGTCGACCCAGGCGTAACTTCGGAAGTCTCTGAACGAAGCCAATTCATCATAGTCGGTTTTTACCTTGATCGAGCTGCAACCGGCGGCGAACACGATGACGGCGACGCCCAAGAAAAAGAGTGTCTTTCTCATCTTTCTGTCCTCCTGCCCCCCAACGATGCCCCTCCCTTCTATAGTTTAGTGATTGCTGGGGGCGTTTTATTACAGCCCGCTCGGCACTCATCGGGGGCGAAACGCCCCCCGATTCTCTCATTTGGGCGCTGAGATAATCCGCTAGGCAGCTAAGGATCAGTTCCGATGAGCCAGCGACTAGATCATGGGCTCTCGAGCACTGCAACTACTGCCGATCAAGCACCCCAGCACGACCGCAAGGTCGAGCGATTGTCTCCCGTGTGTCCGTCAAAACTACATCTACCCCGTGAAAAGCGGTTCCCCGTTTTTTCGTCCATCCCCGTAACCCATTGCGTTTAGTTGTGCTAGGGATATTATTGGCAGCCTGGCAACCCGACTTGGCTGGGGCCGGAGAATCCTCAGTGGCCGGGGAACTTCAAGGTGCGCTATCGGGAGAAGTGTCAAATGTCTTTGACAGTTCAAAAATGATGCAAACGCATCATATCGCAGCGACATGCTTTCGGATAAGCTCCTAGACGACGGCCGCCCCGCTATTACAACTGCCGAAACGCCGTTTGTGCCACATCACGCTTGACCGCCAGGCATCGGGGAGCGTCCAAAACGGTCACATATTTACTTGCTTTCGTGGTTGGTGCGAAGGCAGCGGCGATCTCATAGGGAGGATACGCAATGCGATTGCTTGTGATTGGATTGGTAGCCGTGTTAGTGCCCTCCGTGGTGCTCGCGCAGGACCCCTTCAGTATTCTTTCGTCCGAAACGCTAGGAAACACAGTCACGTACCGGAAGGGTAAAACAACCGATACGATTACGTTGGAAAAGACAGGTGACTTTCCTGACGGCATTGATCTGTTCCAGCAACAGGTGTTGGGTGCAAGCACGAGCGGCGGTGATACCAACGGCAATGTTACAGTCAATATCATTCAATACCGACTGACCGTATATACCAGGGGAACAGCGTCGGGCGACACGACCCGGTACTACCTCCCGTTGATTCTGCTAACAAAACTACAGACGAACTACAACAGCAATTTCGCCGCGGCAGATGACGCGACGGGATATGACGGCGGTCTCTTCACGGCCCGGCTGATGCCGAGTCGCAGCTGGCAGGTCGGAGCCGAAAATCGTCTGATGATGGGTATCGTGACCGACTTTCGGGCTATCGCGTACAAGGACACCGCGGACACCGAAGACACCGACACAAAATTTGGCTGGTCGTTTTACACATCCGCTGGAGTTACCTACTCCGGCGTTGGAGACGTCAGAGTCGAATCAATGCAGCTTCGGATGGGGATGGGGTCGGCGTCGTTTTTGGCGTACTTTTCGGCGGCATCAAAGTCGGTACTCGAATCGGCATTCGACGGTACCCAAGCCATTTTCGGGGCAGAGTTTATGTTTCGTTTCAATGTGAACGACGACACGTATTCCAAATTCAATCTATTCGCATCGGCAAAGTGGATGTCCAAAAACATAATTAATACATCAGACAATTTCATTTTCAAATTTGCCGTGGGCAATTAATGTCCGCGAACGTCGCTACTAAGTGGTCAGCACCGTGTTGTATGTTGTCGCCGAGTGTGGCTTTTCGTCAAACCCTCACTTCAAAGGCACCATACGCCGGGTCTGGACAAGCGATCCCGAAACGATCCGGTAGAAGTAAACGCCGCTCGCGGTATTGCCGGCGTCCCCAACGGATCAGCGCTCGACCCCTCTACTCGAGCTAAGTGAGGCTCAAGCCGCCAGGATTCAACGATTTGAACGGCTGGTGGCCTAGCTGATGTCTGAAGCACGCGGCGTTCGTCGAGCACTTCGAGCTGCTGCTGGAACTGGCGGACAGCTTCTCCGTCACATCGACCGTGACGTCCGCGACCGCCACGTCGACGAGAGTCATATGGACGAGCGATACATGGCCGATCACCGCCGCAGCTTATCTAGCATTTGCACGGCGTTGTCGTTGTCGGGATTCAGCTCGAGCGAGTATTCGTAGTTGGCGATCGCCTTTTCCGTGTCGCCGCGCGTCATGAAGGCTTCGCCCAGGCTGTCGTATGCGTTGGCGTCCTGCGGCAACAATTCCACGTTCAGCTCGAAGACAGCAACCGCGTCGTCGAAGCGCTCGTCCTGGAGCGGCGGGCCGTCACCGTGCAGCAACTCCAGTGCGAAGTTCTCGGCGGCGCTGATCGAGAGGCGACTTGTCAGCAGGACTACCGTTCCGGTGAACGTGCGCTCTGCGGGATCAACGTGCCAGTATTTTGGGGTCGGCGAAGTCGCCATAGCCCGGGCCGTTGCGGTCGCGGGTAACCATACAAAGCCGCTTCTGGTCGGCGAAGCAATCTGCGCATCTGCCTGTAGAGCTGGAGCGGCCCGCCCGCCTGTCGGGCCATGCGGAGCGAATACGACAGGGCGGCAAACCCGCGGCCGGCTGAAACTCGTGGTCTGGCCATAGAGTAGGACTAACCTAACTCGCGTGGGCTTGCAATCACTCCTGACCGCCGTGCGGAGCTCGGAACTACGAAACTGAAGAGTCGGCAAGAAGTCTCGATGATTGGCTTCCGGCTGGAATCGAATTGCGGTAGAATTACGAACCACAGGCACCCTATCACCGATCAAGCATCACCGTGATGTTGTGGATGAAGAGTTCGAAGACATAAGCGACAACGAAAGTTGATGAGCCCATGCGGATGGACAAGCTAACAACGAAGTTTCAATTGGCTTTGGCTGATGCGCAGAGCGTTGCGGTCGGTCGTGATCATCAATACATCGAACCGGTCCACCTCATGAAGACACTTCTGGATCAGGAGGGCGGCACCACCCGCCCGATTCTCATCCAAGCCGGAGCCAACACGGATCAACTTCGACTGCAACTGATGGAGGCGCTGGACCGGATGCCCCAAGTGGAGGCGACCCCGGGCGAGGTTCATATTTCGAATGACCTCAGCCGGCTGCTCAACGTCACCGACAAACTCGCGCAACAGAGGGACGACCAGTACATTGCCAGCGAGTTATTCCTCCTCGCAGCTGTCGAAGACAAAGGTACGCTGGGTGAGATTCTGCGCGCGGCCGGCGCAACCAAAGCCGCGGTGGAGGCGGCGGTGGAACAGATTCGAGGGGGGCAGCAAGTGGCGACGCCCGACGCGGAAGATCAGCGCCAGGCGCTGCAGCGGTTTACCCAAGATCTCACGGAGCGCGCCGAGCAGGGCAAGCTCGATCCGGTCATCGGCCGCGACGACGAGATCCGCCGCGCCGTGCAGGTGCTGCAGCGAAGAACGAAGAACAATCCCGTTCTGATCGGAGAGCCGGGCGTGGGCAAGACGGCAATCGTGGAAGGGCTCGCTCAGCGCATCGTAAATGAAGAGGTACCAGAGGGACTAAAGGGCAAAAAGCTGCTGTCGCTGGACATGGGCGCGCTCATCGCCGGCGCCAAGTTCCGCGGAGAGTTCGAGGAACGACTCAAGGCGGTCCTCAAGGATCTGGCCGCGTTGGAGGGTCAGGTCATCCTGTTCATCGACGAGATCCACACCGTCGTGGGGGCGGGCAAGGCCGAGGGTTCGATGGACGCGGGCAACATGCTCAAGCCTGCCCTGGCGCGAGGGGAGCTACACTGCATCGGAGCCACGACGTTCGACGAGTACCGCAAAAACATCGAGAAGGATGCCGCGCTCGAGCGGCGATTCCAGAAGATCGTGATAGACGAGCCCTCGGTCGAGGACACGATCGCGATCCTTCGCGGCCTCAAGGAGCGCTACGAGGTCCACCACGGGGTGGACATCACCGACCCTGCCATCGTCGCCGCAGCCACCCTGTCACAACGCTACATCACCGATCGCCAACTGCCCGACAAGGCCATCGATCTCTTCGACGAAGCCGCCGCTCGAATCCGAACCGAGATCGATTCCAAACCCGAAGCCATCGATCGACTCGAGCGGCGGCTGATCCAGCTCAAGATCGAACGAGAGGCCCTCAATAAAGAAAAGGACAAGGCCTCCAAGAAACGGCAGGCCGCAGTGAAGGAAGAAATCCGTTGCCTCGAGCGTGAGTACGCAGACCTGGAAGAGGTGTGGAAATCGGAGAAGGCGGCGCTCCAGGGCGCGGCTCAAATCAAAGAAGACCTCGAGCGGGTACGGTTCGAAATGGAGACGGCCCGCCGCGCCGGCGATCTCGGCCGCGCTTCCGAGATTCAGTACGGACTCATACCGGAGTTCGAACGCCAACTCGAGGAAGCCAGCAAGGCAGAAACACAACGGATGACCCTGGTGCGCAACAAGGTCACCGAAGAAGAGATTGCCGAGGTCGTCGCTCGGTGGACCGGCATACCAGTGGCCAAGATGCTCGAAGGCGAACGGGAAAAGCTGATGCGCATGGAAGAGGAGCTCGGCCAGCGTGTTATCGGACAGCAAGAAGCGATCACCGCCGTAAGCAACGCCATCCGGCGCACCCGGGCGGGTCTCGCCGATCCCGAACGGCCAAACGGCTCGTTTCTGTTTCTCGGACCGACGGGCGTGGGAAAAACCGAGCTCTGCAAGGCGCTGGCCGACTTTCTGTTCGACACCGAAGAGGCCATGGTTCGTGTGGACATGTCGGAGTTCATGGAGAAGCACTCCGTGGCCCGGCTAATCGGTGCGCCGCCGGGTTACGTCGGCTACGAAGAGGGCGGCTACCTCACCGAGGCCGTCAGGCGGAGACCGTATTCGGTGGTTTTGCTGGACGAAGTGGAAAAGGCCCATCCCGACGTGTTCAATGTGTTGCTGCAGGTCCTCGACGACGGACGTCTCACCGACGGACAGGGTCGTACGGTGAATTTTCGCAACACCGTCATCGTGATCACCTCCAACCTCGGTTCGCAGATCATTTACGAGATGGCGGGTGAAGAACGCTACGAGGAAATGAAAGAAGCGTTGATGGAGGTCGTGGGTAAGCACTTCCGGCCCGAGTTCATCAATCGTCTGGACGAGATCATCGTGTTTCATCCCCTCGAACGGGAACAAATCAGAAAAATAGCGCAGCTCCAGGTCGATATCGTTGCGAAGCGTCTCGAAGCGTCGGGCCTGGGACTAGAGTTATCGCCTGAAGCGCTCGAATTTCTCGGCAACGCCGGTTACGACCCGAACTTCGGCGCGCGGCCGTTGAAACGAGTAATCCAGACCTTGCTGGGGAATCCACTGGCCCAAGATATCCTGGCGGGAAACTTTGCGCCGGGCGAAACGATCCATGTGGAAGTTGATCGCGGCAAACTGGTCTTGACCGGCGTCAAACAAAGCCCCGAAGCCAGCACGTCAGGCGCGGTGGAGTGACCTGCCCCAACTATTGTTAC
>CBDVBX010000152.1:0-9035 GCA_965372335.1 uncultured bacterium
GATTCGCCGCTGAAAATTGCTTGTGCCGCTCACGCGGGCTTCACTATTATTCCAGCACAATTCCCATGCAAATCGAGCGAATGCACCTCGTGGAATTTGGAAGGACGGTGGATCTATGACTGTCGGGCCCGAAACGGCTGGACTAGAAGACAGAGTCATCAAAAAAACGCTCCCCAACGGTCTGACTGTTTTGGTCAAGCAGGACCGGTCGGCGCCAATTGTTGCTGTAAACGTATGGTTCGGGGTCGGTTCCGTAAACGAGACCGAGAAAATGAACGGGCTGGCGCATTTTCAGGAACACATGGTCTTTAAGGGGACCGAAAGATACGGCGTGGGTGAGATACCCAATTTAGTGAAGGCACGCGGGGGAAATCTCAACGCCGGTACCAGCTACTCCTACACGATGTACTACATTGTGCTGCCGTCGCGCGCGTTTGCCGATGCGCTCGACATCCAGGCCGACGCGATGATGCGATCTACGTTCGACCCCGCCGAGTTCCAAAAAGAACGGCTGGTGGTGATCGACGAGGCACGGATGTACGACGACCGGCCCGAGTCGTACACGTTCTACCGAACGATGGAGCTGGGATTCTCGAAGCACAACTACCGCCGGCCGATCGCCGGTTATCAACCGATTGTCGAGAACATCACCAGAGACCAGTTGCTCGAGTTCTACAACAACTACTATCGGCCGTCGAATGCCGTTTTGGTAGTCGTCGGAGATGTCGACCCCGGTGACGCGTTGCGGCGGATCGAGGACACGTACGGCGTGTGGGAACAGCGCGATGTAGTGGTTGGCGAATCGCCCGTCGAACCTCCCCAGGAGCGATTTCGTTTCGAATCGCATAGCGGCACGGTAGACCACGGTTATCTGGGGGCGGGCTTCCACGTACCCAACATACTGCACCAAGATTACCCAGCGTTGGAGATGCTCTCTGAGCTACTGAGCGCCGGCCGAAGCTCGCGCCTCTATCGCAAAGTCTTAGAAGAAAAGCGGCTGGTCACGTCCGTCAGTGCGAGTTTGCTTGCGGAGAAATGGCCGGGTTTTTTCTTGTTTGCGGCGTCGATGCCGCCCGACCAATGGGAGGCCGCACGAGACGCGATCTTCGAGGAGGTCGAACGATTCAAGCACGAACCGGTGGGCGAGGATGAGCTGGAGAAAGCCCGTCGGCAAATCGAAACCGGCATGTATTCGGACCTGGAGTCGATGGAGGGTCAAGCGTCCAACCTCGGTTACTACGAATTACTCGGGGACTACCGCCTGGCAGACAAACACCGGGAAGCGATAAAAAGCGTCACCCCCGACGTTCTCATGGCGGCGGCCCGCAAGTATTTTCACCCTGACAATTGTTCGTTGGTGGGATATTTACCCGATGGGAATGGCGCCGCCGAACTCGATCAGGACAAAATCGAAGACGCGGTGGTGCGGGTTTTGAGCCGCGACGGCGCGGTGAACGACATGAGCGCTGGAGCGTTTGCCAAAATCGAGACGAAACCGGACGACAAGCCAGCCGGTAAGCGGATGGCGGAAGAAGCGTCGGACTCCAAGGTCGAACTCTATACGCTCGATAACGGCGTACGCGTGATCTTGAAACGGCGAACCACCGTACCGATGGTATCGATGCTCACCGTATTCGCGGGCGGATCGCGTCTCGAACCGACGGGGAAGTCGGGCTTGGCCACGCTGGCTCACCGCGCGATCCCCAAGGGAACACCGAGCTACAACGCGGAAGAGATCGTCCGTCGGGTCGAGGGAGCGGGCGGATCGATAGAAAGCTACGCCAACTTCGATACCAGTGGAATATACGTAAACGTACTCAGCGAGTATCTCGACGAGGTATTGCCGGTGTACCGAGAGGTTGTTCGAACGCCGTCTTTCGCGTCGGCCCGTGTCCAACAAGAGCGGACCAAGCTATTGGAGGAACTCGCCAAACGCCGCGACAATCCAGTCCAGTTCGCCATCGATCACCTGTTCAAAAAGACATTTGGCGACCACCCGTACTCGTACCCGTTTGCGGGCGACCCGGATGAAGTAGGGCGGCTTTCCAGCGCGGACTGCCGGGATTGGTACGGGCGCATCTTGGTCGCCGAGAACATGGTAGTGGTGTTCGTAGGAGACATCGCGCGGGATCGTGCGCGCGATATCGCGCGGCAGCTATACGGCGACCTGCCGGCCGGCAAACCATCCACCCCCGATGTGGCGGCCCCCGGCCTTCCGGTTTCACCCGGTGAACACTCCCTCGCCCGCAAAGACCTCAAGCAAGCTGTGACATTAGTCGGGTTCACCGCGCCGCCGATGATGACCGACGAAGCCATCGCATTGGAAGTTCTCAACGGTGTGCTCACGGGTCTGGGGGGCCGACTGTTCGTTGAACTCCGGGACAAGCGTTCGCTCGGCTATATGACCGGTTCCGCGCTGTCTTCACTGCGAGAGCGATCGATATTCTTCGGATACGCCAATCCCGGAGCCGAAGGCGTCGAAGAGGCTTTTCGAGTGATCCTCCACGAATTGGAGAAGGTAACGCGGGACGAGATCGCCGAGGACGAATTGAATCGCTCAAAAGAATGGCTCATCGGCACGCAAGTGATGCAGCTGCAACGTAACTTTTCACAGGCGATCGCATACGGTTCGTTCGAAGCGCTCGGCTTCGGATGGGAGATGGTGGACCGAACTCCCGAACTCATACAGAAGGTAACGGGCCGTGAGATCTTAGATGCGGCCGAAGGCGTTTTCAGGAGAGATGAAGCCGTGCTGGTCAAGCTCCTTCCGTCTGAATAATCCAACCGAACCCGCTAAGCACGGGGGAGTCAATTAGGGAGTGCTAGGCGGCAGCAGGCGCCTTTTCTTCGGCGACCATGCCAATGCTCTTCAGTAGATCGCTTCGGAGTGTGTTGAGGTCGATCTTGCGGTGGAGCTTCCCGCCTTCGGCGTATGCAATCGTTCCCGTCTCTTCGGACACCACGATCACAATTGCATCCGTTTCTTCCGACAACCCCAAAGCCGCCCGGTGGCGTGTACCCAGTGCGGATGTAACGCGCGGGTCCTGTGTGAGCGGCAAAATGCAGCCGGCGGCCACCACGCGGTCGTTTTGGATGATCACGGCGCCGTCGTGGAGCGGGCTGGGAGGTGTAAAAATAGTCCCGAGCAGTTCAGACGTGACTTTGGCGTCGATCTTTGTGCCGGTTTCGACGTAGTTCTTTAGCCCCATATCTTTCTCCAGCGTGATCAAGGCGCCAATTTTCTTCTCGGCCATGTTGCTTACGGCCTTGATGATTTCCGGGACGACTCCCGTGCTTTCCTGTACGCTGACGAATCGTCTCAAAAACCGGTTCTGCCCGATCATTGCCAACGCCCGCCGGAGTTCCGGCTGAAAGATGATCACGAACGCGATTACCCACACTGTGCGAAGGCTCGCGATAATCCAGTTGAGCGCGATCATGTTGACCCATTGGGCGATCACAGACAGCATGAACAGGACGATCAGTCCGAAGAACATGTGAACGGCTCTCGTGCCGCGCATGAGCGAGAACAAACGATAGAGCAGATATGACACGATGAGGATGTCGAGGGCGTCGATAATGAGCTCTGTTGAATAGGTCTCCATGTTCTACCAATCGGCCTCGTAGTTGCCCGGGTGCTCCATCGCGTCAAGGACGCGAAACAGACCCGCCGTCTCTGCTACGTCGTGGACGCGGACGACGTCCACGCCATACTGCATGCACCTCGCCGCGACGGCCAGGCTCCCCGGAAGCCGCCGCTCGAGATCGGCGTCGAGCAGCTCGCCCAGAAAGCGCTTGCGGGAAGCGCCTACTAGCACGGGATAACCCAGAGCGCGCAAAGAGTCAACACGATTTAATAAATCGAGATTGTCACCAAATCTTTTTCCGAATCCGATACCGGGGTCGACGACGATGCGATCGCGGGCTATACCGGCGCTTGTCAACATTCTTGCGCGTTCGTCGAGGAATGCCGTTACCTCCGCCACGACATCGTCGTAATACGGGGTTACCTGCATCGCTTTCGGGTCCCCTTTCATGTGCATCAATACGATCGGCACGTCCGGGTGATGGCGGAGCACATCGATCATCTCAGCATCGGAAGCGGCACTGACGTCGTTGATCATGTGACATCCCCTTCGGAGCGCGGCGTCGGCGACCTCCGCCCTGCGCGTGTCGATCGAAATGGGCACACCCGTTGCCTCGCCACGGCCGCGCGCATTTCTTAAGGCGTCGATCACCGGCAGCACACGGTCTAGCTCGACACCGGTGCTCACCGGATCGGAACCCGGTCGCGTGGATTCGCCACCGACATCGACGATGTCGGCGCCGGCGTCGCACATCTCGAGCGCGTGGGAGACTGCGGCACTGGGGTCGGTGAATTGCCCCCCGTCAGAGAACGAATCTGGCGTGACGTTGAGGATCCCCATAATGAGTGGTGCACCGCCCAAAGCGAGCGTCATCGATCCGCAGCGGATCTCGCGCGTGCGGACACCTCTGACCGGCACCGATGCAGCGGTGCCCGGAGCGTCTTTGGGGCTGGTCGATACCGGTTTTGACCCCGTATCGGGATTGAATCGTGGATCAAACGTGTTCATTGAAATGGGCGAAGTGTTCTTTGGACAAAGGCAGTGCCCGGGGTCGGCACCTCCGTCGGACGCAAGACGCCGTCGACACTTAAGCGCTGGCGTCGGGATCGACCAACGGCGGTATACCCCGAGGGAATTCTTCCGGTCGCGCAGAGGGTTCGGGCTCGCTGGCCTGGTCGTCCACCAGCCGGGGCTCCGCTTTGGCCTCCGTTAGAGGTTCCAGCGACCCGCCTTCCAGAAGAACTTTGATATCTTCTGCGTCCAGCGTCTCGCGTTCGAGTAAAGCGGCGGCCATCGCGTGGAGGAAGTCGATTTTTTCTTCGAGGATTTCCCTGGCGCGGCCGTACATTTTGTCGATGAGAGATTTGACCTCGTCGTCGATGTCCTGTGCCGTTTTCTCGCTATAATCCATGTGTTGGTGGATTTCTCGCCCAAGAAAGATTTGCTCTTCGCGTTCCCCGAACGAGATCGGGCCGAGTTTTTCGCTCATCCCCCATTGCATGACCATTTTTCGCGCGAGCTTAGACGCCATCTGGATATCCTGATGTGCGCCGCTACCCATCCGGTCGAGCACCAGCTCTTCGGCCACACGTCCGCCGAGCGCTTGCGTGATGGTATCCATACACCAGTCCTTGGAGACCTCATCGCGGTCGTCCTCCGGGAGGAAAAACGTGAGCCCCCCGGCGCGCCCGCGAGGGATGATCGTGACCTTGTGCACGGGATCAGAGTACTCGAGCGCCGCTCCGACGATTGCGTGACCTGCTTCGTGGTATGCGGTGAGTTTCTTGGTTTCGTCCTTGACCACTTTGCTCCGGCGCTCGGGGCCGAGGAATATCTTGTCTTTGGCCTCTTCCATCATGTCCATATCGACTTTGGACAGATTGAACCGCGCCGACAGCAAAGCCGCTTCGTTGACCAGATTGGCCAGGTCGGCGCCGCTCATCCCGGGTGTGCCGCGCGCGAGGACCGTCAGGTCTACGTCATCGGCCAACGGGATTTTTCGAGTGTGGACTTTGAGGATTCCCTCTCTACCCCTGACGTCGGGGAGGTCGACGATGATCCGGCGGTCGAACCGACCCGGCCGAAGAAGCGCCGGATCGAGGACGTCTGGCCGGTTTGTGGCCGCCAGCAGGATTACCCCTTCATTACTCTCGAAACCATCCATCTCAACCAATAGCTGATTGAGCGTTTGTTCACGCTCGTCGTGACCGCCGCCCAGTCCGGCACCGCGGTGGCGCCCCACCGCGTCGATCTCGTCTATGAACAGAATGCATGGCGCGTTCTTTTTACCTTGATCGAACAGATCTCGTACGCGAGAGGCTCCCACGCCGACGAACATTTCGACAAAATCCGAACCGCTCATCGAGAAAAAGGGGACACTGGCTTCGCCGGCTACCGCACGAGCCAAGAGTGTTTTGCCCGTTCCCGGGGGGCCGAGCAGTATCGCGCCCTTGGGAATACGCCCACCGAGCCTCTGAAATTTCTTGGGCTCGCGCAAGAACTCGATAATCTCCTGGAGCTCTTCCTTGGCCTCATCCGCGCCGGCCACGTCGTGGAATGTCACTTTGGGCCGATCGCCGCCGAACATACGTGCTCGGCTCTTGCCGAATGAGAAAGCGCGGTTACCGCCGGCCTGCATCTGACGCATGATGAGCAGCCAAAGACCGACGATCAACAAGAGCGGCAACCCAGACGTGAGCAATTTGACCCAAATGCTACCACCGGGTATTTGACCTTCGATGATCGCGTTTTCATTCCTGGCGAGTATAGTGGCGGGGAGGTCCTTGTCTTCCGCGGGAAGCACCAGGGTAAAGCTCTCGACCTTTATCTCACGCTGCTCTGTCTGATCCCCCGTGGGGGGCATTGGTATCAACGTGGGAGCGTTGAGCGTCCCTTGGACCTCGAGGCCCTTGAATGTGATTTTCCGGATATTGCCGCTGTCGATTTGGGTCAGAAACTCCGAGTAAGTTATCCGGTACTCGGGCGTTTTGCCCATCTCGAACATCTGAAAGGCGATCAAAAGGACCAGAACGAGAATGACCCAAAAGACCATTGCTTTCAATGGCTTGCCGGGCTTTCCCAGGCCCGGCTTCTGGGGTGAACCTTTCTGGCCGCGATCGGAACGGTGACTCGGGTCTCTGTTGTCCGCCATAATTCCCTGCAGATAAATAAGTTAGTGGTAGCTGTTCAGCCCTGGCGAATCTCAAGTTTCGCGATATGTGGGAGGTGACGATAGTTCTCTTCGTAGTCGAGGCCGTATCCGACCACAAATACATTCGGAACCTCTTTACCCACGTAGCGGATCGGAATCCGACGGGCCCCCTCCTGATGCTTGCTCAGGAGCGTACAAATCTCGATACTCCTGGGATTGCGCAACTGGAGGATATTTAAAATATATGCCAGAGTTGTGCCAGTGTCTACGACATCTTCTACGATCAAGACATCCCGATTTTCGATGCTCCGGCTCAGATCGTCCACGATCCGCACGCTTCCGCTGGAGACCGTGCCGTTTTCATAGCTGGAAACGTGCATGAACTCGATTTGGTGCGGCATCTCGAGCTGTCGAATCAGATCCGCGAGAAACACCACCCCGCCCTTGAGCAAATTCACCAGAATCGGACTAAGGCCGGCGTAATCGCGTGAGATTTCGCGTCCCAGACGCGCGACGATCTGCGATATCTCACCGGCGTCGAGGAGCACCTCTCCGGGCCGGACGTTCTTCAGTTCATTCATACAGTTGGTCGGGCGGATTATTCTGGGTTTACAGAGATTTTTAAGATGTTTTCTGTTTCGACGGATATCCGTGTTGACTCCGCAGTCGTTACGCCTATCAGCCACAGGATTTGGTTCCGATCGGCGACGACCAGGGTCTCATCCCGCCTCCGCAATGGGATCTTTCTGTCGATGAATATATCGCTGAGCTTTTTTCGACCTTTCATTCCGAACGGACGCATTCGGTCGCCAGCGCGAGGAGATCGAATGACGAGCGGCGGCTGCACCGCTGGCAGGGCGAAGTATGCCACGCCGGGTTTACGATTGCCACCCGATTCGAACATCGTCGGCTCATGAGAGTGAAATTTTGCGGCGTCGAAGTCTTCCGCGGAATCGTCCGGCTCGCTGGTGTGTATCGAGGCCCGAACGCGCACGGCGCCCACCGAGACCTCACCGGGTATGGCAAGTTCGACAACTGGTTTCGGACTGGGCGTTTGACCGGCCTGCCGGCGGGGCGGCGTGAATACCAACGTGTCGAATTCGCGCCGCACAGTCAGCCCCGGAATCGACAATTGCTCGCCCGACGCGGCCGCTCGACCGCTCAGTCGCGTCAGGTTCTCGAAGTGCACGCGTGAGTAGTCGGGGTCGTAACCGAGGTGGTCGGTAAGCAGGTCGCCGAACAGCACGTACTTGGCCTCCTGGTCGAAGTCGCCAATCCCAGCGAGGTCGAGTGCCCACACGTAGTCGGCGTCGTCGGGCGATTCAGCGCTGCCGGCGCCTCGTTCTTCGCATCGCAGATTCCGTTTTATAAAAGGGGTGGTCGAACGTCGGATGCGCTGTAGGGCATCGGCGGCGTTTCTCGACAGGCGTAACAGATTGTCGCCAACGCTGGGATAGTACCTGCGGATCGACGGCAGCAGCTCGAAACGAAGCCAGTTACGAGTAAATCGTTTGTCCCGGTTGAGTGGGTCCTCCACAAACGGAATATGGTTTTCGCGACAGTAATTGACGAGTTGCAGGTGTGCCAGTCCCAACAGCGGCCGGATGAGACTTCCCCTTCGAGCGGGAATGCCGGCCAATCCCCGGGTGCCCGTTCCTCTGAGGATCCGCATCAGCACGGTTTCGATCTGATCGTCTCTGGTGTGGCCGGTGGCAATTCGATCTGCTCGGATCTTGTTGGCGAGGTCGAACAAGTATTGGTAACGGAGCTTGCGCGCGGCCTCTTCGATGGTTTCGCCGTGCTCCTCCGCACGCGCGTGTACGTCGCCTTCGCCGTGGTGAAAAGCCAAGCCGAGCCCGCCGGCAATGACCTCTACGGTCCGCCGATCTACGTTGCTAGTGTCGCGGAGGCGATGGTCGAAGTGGCCGATGGCCAGATCGATTCGAAAGCGGGAGGAAAGTCGGTGTAAAATTGACAAGAGAGACATGGAATCGGCGCCGCCCGATACCGCCAGCAACACGCGCTCACCCTCCTCGAGCAGTGACTGGCGCTCGATCGCCTCGCTCACGTGCTCGAGCAAGTCCGGCTTCGCGTCGTGATCGTTCATTTCCCCTCCATACTACCACTAATCCCGCGTCTCCGGCGCACTTCTTCACCCTCGCTGACCGTCAATGGACGACCGCCGCTTCCGAGGTTCTGGGCCGCCGCGGGTCTTCCGGGGTTTGGGGCCGGCCGACCGCGGGTTTCGCGGCACGGCTCGCTTCAGTGGTTCTGGGGCGACCGATCGCGAGTTTCGC
>CBDVBX010000153.1:0-8987 GCA_965372335.1 uncultured bacterium
GTCGGTCACGGTAACGTCGGTAGCCTCGGCGATGGCCGACAACACCCGGTAAAAGCCCTCCAGATCTTGGGGCTTCGTCTTTGCTCCGATTTCTGCTTCCAAGGCATCCAGAGCGGCTTGGACGCCCTCAGCTCTGGTGGATCCTTCTTCTGTGAGACTCACCAAGGTCACCCGGCGGTCGCGATCCGACCGCCGGCGCTCCACCCAACGACGCGCGACCAGCCGGTCCAACATACTGGTCAACGTCGATCGCTTGACGCCGAATACACGGTGCAGTTCAGATACCGGAGCGGGACTATAGCTTCGCAGGTACGACAACATATGGCCTTCTGTGGTGGTCAACCCCAGGTCGGAGCTGTGCGTCTCCAAATACATTCCGATTTGGCGGGTGGCCTTGTGGATGGGAGATAAGAATCGAAGTGCCATAAAAACAACCGGTTAGGTATTTTGTGGTATTGTTACGATTTCGTATAGTACGATATCGTAATAATAGTCGAAATGCTGTCTATTGTCAAGATGGGGTTCTGGCGAATCGGAGATTAGTCAGTCGCGTATGCGCGTCGGTTCTCTTTGGCCAGGTGGGACGACGGGATTTTGAGTCCGATCATGTCCCACGGCAGGATTTCATTTACCGAACGGGACCTAAGGGCGTACCAGTCCGGATCCAGTCCGACGTCTTGAAACACCTCTTCCCAGCGGCGGATATCGAAACACTCCCGCCAGGAATCCATGCGAAGTCCCATCTCGCGCGCCTTCAGTAAGGCGCGAGACAGTCGCCGATCACCGCGAGAGAACACCGCTTCGAGGTAGCTGGTGTCGACGTCGTGGAACTTGAGCTTCAAAGCGCCCGAGGTCCGGAGCGAGCGGATGTAGTCCTGCTTGGCCAATAGTTCATCGCGGCTGTTCATCGCTTCCCACTGAAACGGCGTGTGCGGTTTGGGGATGTGGGAGGAGATCGACGCGTTGATCTGGGCGCGGCCCCCGCCGCCCGGGATACCGGCAATTTGCTTCCGCAGTAAGCTGGCCTGGTCGCACAGCTCGACGATCCCCCTCAGGTCCTCATTGCGCTCGGTGGGCGTGCCGATGAGGAAGTAGAACTTGATCAAGCGGTAGCCGGCTTGGTACGCCGCCCGGCAACCGGCGAGCAAATCTTCGTTCCGAATGGGCTTGCGGATCACCTGTCGCAGACGGTCGGTGGCGACCTCGGGCGCCATCGTGAGTCCCCCCTTGCGCACAGAGCTGGTGAGCCCCGGAAAACGGTGGAGCTCGGGGCCCACCCGAAGCGAGGGCAACGACACGTTGACCCGTCGCGAGCCGAACCGCTCGTTGATCGCCTGCAACAGGTCGAGTATGCCGGGATAGTCGGCCGTTGACAGACTGGTGAGGGTGATCTCTTCATAGCCGGTGGCGCGGTAGACGGCATCGGCCAATTCGATCACTTTGCCCGGAGACCGCAGCTTCAAGGGCCGGTAGTGTTGTACCGCTTGACAGAACCGGCACTGGTTGGGGCACCCGCGCATGATCTCGACGTTGATCCGGTCGTGGACCACCTCGACGTTGGGCACCACCGGCGTTGTTGGAAACGGCGCGTTTTCCAGGTCGAATACCGTCGTCTTGGGCACAAGTCGCGGCGCCGGGGCCACGTTCTCAATGCGTTCGATGGTGCCGTCAGAGTGGTAGGAGACCTCGTAAAGCGACGGGACGTACATGCCGGGGATGGCCGCAAGGGCCTGATTCAGTTCGCTGCGCTGCGAGCCCGCACGGCGCCACTGTATGATCGTGTCCATCATTCGATACAGGACGTCTTCGGCGTCGCCCACCAGGATAGCGTCGAAAAAGGGCGCTACTGGCTCGAGGGCGAGCGCGATCGATCCGCCGCCGAGAACGACGGGGTCGCCGGCGGACCGCTCGGAGGCCAGCCGTGGAATTCCAGCCAGTTCGAGCATGTTGAGAAAATTGGTGTAGGACAGCTCGTATTGCATCGAAAAACCGACGACATCGAACTCACCCAGCGGAGTAAACGTCTCCAGCGTCGTCAGGGGCAAATCGTGCTGGCGCAACCGGTCTTCCATATCCGTCCACGGTGCGAACACCCGTTCGGCGACGATGTCGTCGCGAGCATTGAGCATGTGGTAGAGAATCTTCAGACCGAGGTGGGACATACCGATTCCGTACGTGTCCGGAAACGCAAGAGCCACTTTGAGATCCACGGATGCGTGGTCCTTGACGATCGTGTTTCGCTCGCCACCGGCGTATTGGCCAGGCTTCGACACGCGAGGCAGTATTTCTTCGAACAACAGATCTTTGTAGTGCAATTCGACCCCTTCAATCCCCATCGCTTGATCGACCGCAGCGCGCTAAACTTGCAGATAAGAAAATGTTATTATGAGAGGCACAGAAAGTCATCCCCCAAGGAGTTGATTACCGAAATCCAATGCCCGAGCTACCCGAAGTCGAAACGATCGTCCGAGATCTACAGGCACCGCTGTGTGGTCGTACCGTCGTCCGCGCGAGACTACGGCGCCGCGACCTGTACCGCACTGGCAGCCGGTCGCTGGGTTCGGTCGCAGGCTCTAAGATAACCGCCGTCGAGCGTTTCGGCAAAGCGATCTTGTTTCGCCTGGCGACACCGAATGCACTGGTGATCCACCTGGGGATGACGGGGAACCTGATAGTGGAGCAAGTCGGGCGACCGACGCCGCGACGAAAACACCGACACGCGTTCATTGAATTGGAGAACGGCATCCGGCTCTCTTATATCGACCCGCGGCGTTTCGGGTATTTCTGGATAGGGCCCGCCAACGATCTCGGCGGGCAACTCAACATCGGGCGCGATCCTTTCCAGCTGACGGGGGCGGCTTTAGGCGCGATTCTGGATCGACGCCGGGCCCCGATCAAGTCGTTACTCCTAAACCAACGACTGGTCTCCGGCCTGGGGAACATCTATGCAGATGAAATCCTGTTCTACGCCGGCATCCATCCAATGACTAAAGGCTACAACGCGTCCCGGCACGCCGATGCGCTGCTTCGCCAGTCCCGGGCGGTTCTTCGCCGCGCCATTCGTCACGGTGGAACGACGATCCGTGACTACCGCAGAGTGGACGGATCCGAGGGAGCCTTCGAGCAAAAGCTGGCCGTGTATGGACGGGACGGACAGCCGTGTGTCCGCTGCGGCGAGACCGTCGAACGGATCGTGTTGAGTGGGCGCAGTACGCACTTTTGCCCGCAATGTCAAAAAGCCCCGTGACCCGGTGGGATTCGATTGGCGGAATCAACGGCGTTCGGGATGGACCAGCTTGGGGTCTGTGGCGTCGCGCAATCCTTCGCCGAGCAGATTGTAGGCGGTGACCGTCACGAAAATCGCCAGACCCGGAAACGTGGCCAGCCACCAAGCGATTTCGATGTGCTGGCGGCCGACCGAGAGGATCTCACCCCAGCTTGGCGTCGGCGGCTGGATCCCCAACCCGAGAAACGAAAGCGCCGCTTCGATGAGAATCGCGTTGGCGACGCCAAACGTCGCCGTGACCAAAACAGGTGCAAGAGAGTTGGGGAGAATGTGCCGGAAAATGATCGTCTTGTCACTGACACCCAACGCGCGCGCGGCCTCGGTAAACTCCTGCTCTTTGACTTTCATGAATTCGCCCCGAGTGTAACGGGCGATCGAAGTCCAGCGAGTAATGCCGATGACGATCATGATACTGTAGATCGACGGCGGCAAGAAGACGATTACCGCAAGAATGAGAAACAGAAACGGAAAGCAGATCACGACCTCGATGACGCGCGACAACACGATGTCGACGATGCCCCCGTAGAACCCGGCCAGCGCGCCAACCAACACGCCAATCAATAGCGCGATACTCATGGCCACCAAACCGACCTTGAGCGAGATACCGGCCCCATGGAGCATCCTCGAAAAAACGTCTCTCCCGAGGTTGTCGGTGCCCATCCAATGCTTGCTGCTCGGCGGCAAGAAAGTCTCGTCGAGCGACGTCGCGATAGGGGAGTACGGAACCACGGGCATCACCAGCGCCACCGACCGGTCCTTTTTGATCTCGTCGAAATCCAACGAATACAACTCGCTGTACTTCGCGATCCAACGGAATGGAACCATTTCTGCCACCGCCGGAAAGTACAGTCTGTCGTTCCACCGCATAACGATTGGTTTATTGTTGGCGATCACGGGTGCAATATACGATACCGACATCAGAACGAGCACAATCAACAAACCCGACATGGCGAATTTGTCTCTACGAAAACGTCTCCACACGATTCGCCAGAAACCGGGGCTTGGTTCCACATCGGCCAATGGCGATTCGGCGGTTTCCGACATACCCGGCTTCCTATCCGATCCTATCGAGTGTTCTTTTTCGATCCGTTCGTCCATTTACGACGATCTTCCGTATTTCGCTGCCACTTCCGGCAGTCCGCGGTTAGTGGTACGTCACCCTCGGGTCGGCCCACGCATAAAGCAGGTCGGCAATCAGTGTGCTGAGTAACACTATGACCGCCGTTATGAAACTCAATCCCATCACTGTTGGATAATCGCGCGCCAGCACCGACTCGTAAAAAAGTGCGCCGATCCCCGGCCAGCTGAATATCGCTTCCAGAATGATGCTCCCGCTTATCAACGTGGGCAAAAGTAGTCCCAACAATGTGAGTATGGGGATGAGCGTGTTGCGGAATACATGGTTGTAAACGACCCGGTCTTCATCCAACCCCTTCGCGCGTGCCGTGCGCACGTAATCCTGGCGAATGACTTCCAAAGTCGATCCCCTGACGAATCGCGCCAGAAACGCCAGCGACCCGTACGTTAGACAGATCGTTGGCAACACCATATGACGGGCGCGGTCGAGCCAGTATCCGAAGAAGCCGAGGTCCTGCGAATCGATAGCCTCCATGCCGAAGATGGGAAGAATCCTGAGCGTCACCCCGAACAGCATGATTAACAGTAACGCGACCCAAAAATCGGGCAGGGAGTAGAGCATGTAAAGAACCGTGCCGCCGACTTTATCGAACATCGAGTTCTGCTTAACGGCGGATATCAAGCCCAAAGGTATCGCCACTAACAAAGCGATGAACAGCGCAGCGACGTTTAGCGCCAACGTCGCCGGCAGACGTTCCAATATCATTTTTTTGACGGGTTGATGAGTGCGGAACGAATCGCCAAAGTCGAATGTCACCAGCCGCCGGAGCCAGATCAGGTATCTTACGTGGATCGGCTTGTCCAGACCGTAGTGCTTGACCATCTGCTGGTAGGCTTCGGGTGAGATTCGAGCCTGTATCTGACCGCCTTGGATGACCGAAACGGGGTCGCCCGGCGCCAAGTTGATGATCAGGAACGTGACGATCGTGATCCCCAGCAGCGTCGGAACGAGGTATGCCAGGCGGCGAAGGGTGTAAGTAAGCATCTATTGGACCGTCTATTTACGAGCGGATTCCAACTCGCTCTCGTCGATATACCAGTAGTTCGCTCCTGGATAAAAGTCGTACGGCCCGTTTGGCGAGATAATTACATTTTTAACGCGCTTGTTGATCGGCCGTTTTTCGGGAACGGTATTGATGAACGTGTACGGCTGATCGATGTGCATGATGCGGTGGATCTCGTGGTAAATCTCGGCACGCGCTTCCTGGCCGAACGTCGTTCGGCCGAGTTCGAGAAGGCTGTCTACCTTGACGTTGCTATAAAAACCGTGATTGAGACCCTTGGGTGGAATCTGCGAAGAGTGAAACGTGTCGTAAATGTCCGGGTCAAGATCGAGCCTCCACGCCAACATGCAGGCATTAAAGTTTCCCTTGTCGATCCTGTCAAAAAATGTCGCGCCCTCGAGCTGGCGGATTTTCACTTCGATGCCGGCTTTTTTGCACTCTTCTTGAAAGAGTTCGGCGAACTGCTTGGCAATCGTACTTCCCGCGTGAATCAACAGGTCGAACTCGAACTTCAAACCATTCTTGTCTCGGATTCCGTCATCGTCAGTGTCGACCCATCCCGCTTCGCGGAGCAAACGCCGCGCGTCTTTCGGATCGAATGGATGAGGTTTGACCGATCGGTCGTATGACCAAGAGTTGATATAAAACGGACCGCTGATCATCTTGGCGTAGCCGGAGTAGATCTTGGCATTGATGCTCTCCCTGTCGAACAGCTTTGTCATCGCCAAGCGCACGCGCCGATCCTTGAACCACTCGGTGCGGCAGTTCCAGCCGATGTAATTGTAGCTCGGTATGTAGTAATGGTACTTGTCGAATCTCTCCAGAAAATCATCGTCGACTGTTTGCCGTTCCCATTGGATCTGTGTGACGCGCATCTCGTCCAACTCTCCGGCTTTGAGCGCGTTGAGGGCTACGGCATCATCCGCGATCACTCGGAAGATGACGCGGTCGAGGTAGGGTTTCTTGCCGTGGTAGTTTTCGTTTCGTAACAGGCTGATGTACTGTGACGATCTCCACTCGTCAAACTTGAATGGGCCGCTCCCGACGGGCTTGCGGTTGGCCGGGTTTTTCTCGAAATCTCCGACCCCGTATATATGCTTGGGTAATGGGGTGAGCTGGGTAAGGGCAAACACCGAAGGCGAGTACAATTCCTTCCAATGAAAGACGGCGGTGTGGTCGTCGACAACCTCGATGCGATCGAGCTTGGAGAAGTAGCCTGCTTTGTTGAGAGCCGGTACCGTCGGGTCCTTGATCATATCCATGGTGAACTTGACGTCGTGCGCGGTGATGGGTTCGCCATCGTGCCAGTAGATATCATCGCGCAGGTGGACGGTGATGCGGAGGTGGTCGTCGCTCACGTCGTAGCTCTTCGCAAGCACCGGCACGTATTCGAGGTTCTCGTCGTAAAAAACCAGCGGGTCGTACAGGTACTTCAGAACGTAGTCTTCATATACCGTGGTGATCATCACCCAGTTGAGCGTCTTACACTCCGAATCGATTCGACGGATCAACGTGCCGCCACGGTGCGGTTCGTTCGACGAGACCGCCGGGTCGGGTTGCTTTTCTCCGCCGCCTCCGCCGCACGCCGCCGCAAGCGCAAGCGCAAGCGACAAAAAAACGGCCAGAAGCGGAAGTATTCGTTCACTAGGCCGGTCCATTCGTTACCCTCCTGGTTTTCTCCCCGGTACTGTCTTTCCGCCTAGAACTTAGCCCAGTTTGTCATTTATTTCCAACTGCAAAAGTGGGTTATTACCGAAATTCGCGAAGAGCCGTTTTGCAGAGATGTCGACGTAAATGGATTGTTATCGGGAGCTTATGGGGCAAGGCGGGTGCCGGCGGTCACACGGCACATATTTTTGCTGCCAAGGTCGGGCTTTATATGTTATAATACCGCAACGACTTGTGAGGGGAGAGGTCCATATGTTTCCGAATAGTCGGGGCAAAAGTGCGAGTACGCCCCGGCACGGAATTGACCCCTGAAGCCACCATCTTCGGAACGTTATCCCCGGGTACCCGAACGTCGCCATACCCTCGACGGAGGAATAGATGAAAGGCACGAGTAAGGGCGTCGTGCGAAAGCTTTTCATTTGTTCGGTAGCGGTGAGTGTACAGCTGTGCCTCGCGACGGCGTTGGCCTGCGCTGAGCCTCTACTGCTCGTATATCCCAACAAGCCCGCGGAATTCCGTTACAATCCCGCGGAATACGAACTGGTGGCACCCGGCAATCCGCGATACGATCCCGATTTCGACATCGGTGGCGTCGTGCTGTGGGACAAGATCGAAGAGCGTATCGCTTACGAAGTATACCGCGCTCCCAACATTACCAGGTTTCAAACTTCGAGTAGTGGGATGAACGAGTTTTTTCTCATGGTCAACGAGTTTACGCTAATTGTGGACGGGTACTGCGAGTATCCGCGCCAACTCAACGAGCTTTACGTCCGTTTTTTCCCCGACCCCCCGCACTCGAGTGCACTGGTGATCCTCAAGGGCGAACCGATCGACTATCTCATTATGCCGATCCCCGGTATTAACGTCCAAACTCCCACGCCAGAGGGGTGTTACTCGGACACCCGCAATATTCACGTCGCGTGGTCGGCCGCGGTCGGACTGCGCGTCACCGTTTATGGCGACAAGAACGGCAACCGCATCTACGACGGCGGCGTGCCCAAGTGGAGCATTTACGTCATGGACAACACTGTCCCCGTGCAGGAAACGACCTGGGGCGCGATTAAGGCGCTGTACGGTTCCGATTAGACCTCTTTCTATGCTACAATGACTTTGACGCCGCGTTCGCGGCGATTATTCGGTCACGATAGGTTCTGTAATGCGCGTTTCGGCCGTTTGGTCGACCGACGATTTTAATATGGCCTGGTTGGACGACGATTCCTCAAACCGAAGCACCGGCGCCGATGGGCGTGGCAAACGGCCCGCACGTGATGACAACGCCGAATTTCGAGCGCGCATCGACGGCGCTGTCGCTCACTTACGCTCACGCGACTCGGTATTGTGCAAGTTGATCGATCACCACGGGCCATGCACGTTGGTGGCGCAGTCCAACTATTTTCCGGTACTGGTAGAAACGGTTATCTCGCAGCAGTTGAGCACGCATGCGGCGAAGGCGATCTACCTGCGCTTGACCGGTGTGGTGGGGCGCCGCGCTCCCAGGCCGGTCGACATCCTGGAAATTCCCGATGACAAATTTCTAGAGATCGGTTTCTCGGGGCCGAAGGTGCGCTACGTGAAAAACGTCGCCGAGGTGTTCCGGTCACGTCGCATGGGACCGAAATCGTTTGGCCGTATGTCGGACGAAGAGGTTACTGAGTTACTCACATCGATCAAAGGAATTGGCCAGTGGTCTGCGCACATGTTTCTCATCTTCGCGCTGGGCCGGCTCGACGTGTTTCCCGTGGGCGACCTGGGACTGCGAAACGCCCTGGCGAGGGCGTACCGGCTTCGCAAACCACCCTCGCTCGACCGGCTCCAGCGAATCGGAGATAAGTGGCGTCCGTATCGGACGATCGGTACTTGGTATCTGTGGGAAAGCTACGACAACGGTTGAA
>CBDVBX010000154.1:0-8938 GCA_965372335.1 uncultured bacterium
AGTCGACCGTCAGCCGTGATCCGCTACCCCAGAAACTACGTTCTGTGCCAGCGCCGAGAACAAAAACGTCGACGCGATCCGGATCGAATGGGCTTATCTGCAGCGGTTCCACGTGATTGATCGAGCTGTTTGCGTTTAGTCGCCAATCCTGTCGGCCCAGGTACCGGTTGCTTTCCTTTTGCGCGATAACCTTCTGCATTTTTTCCACCCGGAAATACGGGTTGGTCGTTTTTACCCGCTCGAGGTATTCGTCCATCGTTACGACCTGCGCCGCCGCCGCTGTGGCGACGGTGGCAACTCCGCCTGCCACGGCAAGGATCCTGAATATATTCATGATTGCTCCGTATCGAGTTTTCGGTTCATTCGCGCCATCATTTCGTCTGGATTCGCAGCGATCGCGTGAAACACGAATTCGAAAAATGTCTCCATCAAGTCACTCGGCTCTATTGCATGCACCTCACGAAGTTTCTCGGCATCTGTCGCCATTACTCGCAACACTCCCGAGGACTGTGCCCACAACAGAACCGCTGTCTTCATGGGTTCTAAATCGCTGCGGAGCGTGCCGTCGTCGATGCCGTTGCGAACGCCGGTCGCCACCAGACCCATCACCAGGTCGCGGTATTCGTCGCATTTTTGTGCGTACGTGCAGTCGTCACACGTGTCGAGATCCTTGGTCTCGAAGTACATCATCGCTTCGTAGTAATCACGGTGCTGATCGTGGAAGGCGACATACGCGCGACCGATCGCTCTGATCTGTTCGATGCCAGTGTCATGGGTTTGTATCGCTGTTTCGAACATGTCGTGTAGCAACTCGCTGCCGCGAACCAAAATGGCCGCGTACAGTTCTTCCTTGTTCTTGAAATACAGGTAAAGCGTCGCTTTCGAGAGTTCGACCGCTTCTGCCACGTCGTCCATCGTGGCGGCCCGCCACCCCTTGGAAAAGAATACCCGCTCGGCAGCGTCGATGATGTCGTTTCGGCGCTGCTCTTTTTCGCGCTCGCGCCGTTCTGCAATACCCATTGTAACCCCCTGCAATTCAATTCAGTTAGAACACATAATAATTAATAACTTGTGGTTAGTTACTAGATATACGTGTATGATATAGGTTTGGTTTCAGACAGTCAAATTGAATTTGTACGGAGGGGTGGCAGTCGCAGGAATATGGCTGCAACTTATTATTTCACCGATAGTTATGCCATTTGCGATCGAGGCTAACGATCGTGAAGAGGTGCGAAAGCGTGCACTTCGATTTCGAGGGGCATGTCAGGGCGCATGAGGGGACGGACTTCCACCACGGTGGTGGACGGTGGATGAGCACCGTTTGTTATAAATGCCCGATTTCTTCGACGGCATTTCGCCGCCTGAGCACCGAACGCACCGCCGTTGTGCTCGCGTTGATCGACTGCGCGGCTGTTGAGCCGACTCCGCCGCCAATGCGACGTAACGCGCTGCGCGCCGCGCTACGGCCGCGCTGCACAGTTGTTGTAGCCGCCCCGTGCACCGTTCTACGAACGCCACTGTACAGGCGCGCGAAGCGCGCGGGCGCCTCGATGCCGACCGTCTGAACGGCGACCTTCGAACCATCGACCACGCTACGCCCGATTTTCTTGAAGAAACCGAGTGCGCCGTTCATACCCTCGACATAAATCCCGAGTAGGTTGTAGATAACGATCGAAAGCAGGCCTTCTGTCAGCACCAGTATGCCAACAAACACCCACACGTTGTTGAGCGCGGCTAGATCACTTACGTAGTGCGAAAGTTCATCCATCGAGCGGTAGATGTACTTGACCGTCGGCAACAGAAATGGAAGCGCATAGAGCAAGGCCGCGTTAAAAGTGAACGTTTGCTGCTTCCGTGTAATTTCGAGTGCCGACAGGTTGTTTTCTCTCCCGCGCGCTTCGATCCGGTTCCACCCCCGGCGCACGCGCTCTAGAAGAAAAATCGTAAGGATGGAGTAGAAAATGTTTTCTTTGTTGGCCCTGGCCGTGTTCCAAATACCAAAAAACATGACGTCAGCCTCCTTCGGCTTTGGACACATCTTCTGCGTCCGTTTCGGTGCTTTGGCGTTTGTACGGATCGCGGTGTCGTCGGTTCCACCTCAGATCCAGCTCCATCGCCGCCGGAAACATAGAACAGGCCCCAGGGGTCTCCAGGGGCCTGATATTTAAAGACTTCCAGCGCCTCCGCGCCCGCGCCTCCGCGCCCGCGCTCCGGCCAACGCCTCGGGCTCAGCGCCACGGCACCGACAAGTTCAGACGTTCGAGCTTTCCCTCGAATTCGGTCCGCTCTCGATTCCGTTTCATCCCTTTTTTGCCCTGAACGAGCCAGCCGTTCTTCGCCGCCAGTTTGCTCGCCCTTTCCCTGTCGCCGCCGGCGATCGCATCGACGATCTCGATCTCCAGACCGGTCAGCGCCATCGCGTTCATGCGGTAGTCGAGAAATGCCTCCCAGCTGATCGGGCACCACTTGGCGACGATGTCTTCCCCTATGATTCGTGCATACTGTCTGATTTCCCACTGTGAATGGTCGTCCATTCTCAGGGACAGAAAGTGTAGCAGGTTGTGTAAATCCATCTTCCAGTACGCCTCGGTATAAGTCGACAGGGGCAGGTCTTTCCTCGCCTGTTCGCGCGCCACTCCGGATTCTAGACGGGCTTCGTATATCTTTCGGGCCAAGTTTTGAAACTCGGCTTCCTGCTTGCTCAGTTGAACGCCCGTCTCCCTCTCTAGATATCCCTCGCTTCCCTGGTGGTTACCCTCGGCCTGGAGGCGCCACGCATCCGGCGGGGTGACTTGCGTCGCATCAATCGCCACCGAATAACGCGTCGAATACTCGTTGACGTTTGCGGTCCGATGCCGGATCCACTGCCGCCAGCAATCCATGGGAACGCGAACGTGAAATTTGATTTCGCACATCTCGAACGGCGTACTGTGACGGTGACGCATGAGATATCGAACGAGACCTCTGTCTTCATGAATTTGCTTGGTTCCCTTGCCGTATGAAACGCGCGCCGCCTGCACGATCGATTCATCGGAGCCCATGTAGTCGACCACGCGCACGAACCCGTCGTCGAGCACCTCGAAAGGAATCCCCAAAATTGCGTCCAGCGCTTCGACGCGCGGGCGAACCAGACCTTCGGCTTCGGTTTGTTGCGTTTTCACTTTCCTCTTTGTTTCGTTCATCTCGCCTCAAATCCTGTTTACGACGATACGCTCCGTTTTTAGAGCCCAACCATTAAACCGGATAATAAGGCCGAACTCAAGCACGAGTTGTAAGCGGGCGGACTCGCGCGCGCAAAATACCAGTGGCGCGCATGAGCCGCTTTCGTTATAACTATAATACTTGTGTTCGCTTACCTGATTCTTGGCGAGTCCAAGCCGTAGGCAAGCCACGAGGTATTTGCCGCGTTGTCGTAAGACGTAGCTGTGTGGGAGATATGAGCAACGACAAACACCCCCCGGACAAACCGGCATCGATCGTCATCGTCGACGACGAGGACGTCGTACTGAGATCGCTTTCCTCATTATTGTCGCTCGAAACGGATTACGAAATCCACACTTTCATCTCACCGTTCGCGGCGCTCGAAGCGTTCAAGGACATACACGTCGATCTGGTGATATCGGATTTTCTGATGCCGGAGATGAACGGACTCGAGTTGTTGGCGGCGATTAAAAGGCGTTACCCTGACGTCGTGCGTGTACTGCTCACCGGCTACGCCGACCGCGAAAACGCCATCCGGGCGATCAATGAGGTTGGCTTATTCCAATACCTTGAAAAACCGTGGGACAACGACCAGCTCATCCTCCTCATTAAGAACGGGCTCAACCAACGAAGGTTGGAACGTACGCTGATCGACAAGGTCGGCGAGCTGGACCGTGCGCTACGCGAAACGGACCGTTTGGCCCAGCAGCAGGAACAATTCCGCGAAGAAATGATGCTCGCGCGGCGGATACAGGAAAACCTGCTCCCCGAGTGTTTCCCCGACGTGGCCGGCTTGAATTTTTCAGCCAAGTACCTTCCCGCCCAGGAGGTCGGCGGCGACTATTACGACGTCATCCCACTCGCCGACGGCGTACTCGCGACCATAATCGCCGACGTCACAGGTCACGGCATCCAGGCCGCGCTGAGTACGACCATGCTCAAGTCTCTGTTTACCGACTTCGTCAATACCGCGGTGGGACCAGAGGACATCCTTCGTCGGATGAACGACGTCTTGCACCGCATACTCCCCACCGACGTGTTCGTTGCCGCGTCCGTCGCCGAGATCGAAGCCCGAACCGGGATCGTTCGCGTCACCAATGGAGGAGGGCTGCATCCGTTCATTATTCGCCGGCGTGAGACTACTGTCGAGCCCGTGATCACCAATGGGCTGCTCCTTGGGGTGGTGGATTCGAAGCTGTTCCATCCTGGAGAAGAGGTCACCGTGGACCTCGCGCCCGGGGATAGCATGTTCTTCTATACCGACGGCCTCAGCGAAGCAGAGGATGGAAATGGTGATCAATTCGGCGAAACGCGTTTGCGGCGGAAGATACTCGAATCGTCCAATTTGCCGTCACCCGAGTTGAATGACATTATCGTCGAAGATCTGCGCGCATTCGCCGTCGCCGATCACCAATGGGACGACATTACGATTCTTTCCGTTGAGCGATCGAGTTGAAGGCCGTAGGGCTATAGTCCCATTGCAATAGTCGTGAGAACAAGCATGCCGAACGTTAGGCCCACCAAAACGAGGACCGACCGCCGCTTGTCCGTTTGCTGCAGTGTTCGCATACCGCGATAGCAAAGCACAATCGTAAACACGTACGCGGCCATCATCACCATTCCGAAAAAACCCTCGACGACCGCGTTGGTTTGGCCTGTGAAATATTTGTTGCCATACAACAGCATCTGCAGAATCTTGACCGACAGATTACACACGGACGCCGGTACCAGGGCGTAGAGCAAGATGTACCGCGATGTCCGCGCGAGCCCATGGCCGCCGGCTGCCACGACGACAATGTGAAAGATCGATCCCACCAACCAGTAGCGGAAGAATCCCATCGCGGCCCCGCCCCCCATGATGCGTAACCACGCGTAAAACCAATTGTCCACCAGGTACTGCTGGCCCGAAATGTACGCCAACTCTATGCCGCCCGCCATGGCGTCCATGCCGATCAACCATACTGCCATGTACATCAACGGCGGCGGCGCGCTGGTGAGATATCGCCGCGAAAACCCCGCGAAATCCACAAAGATCCATTTTAGCAGATCGGGAAAAGTGAGCTTGGGAGGCGTCTCTTCGGACTGAGGGTCTTCTGGTTGATAGGTATCTTCGTTCATCATTGAATCAGGCCGCGTTCTAGATCGACTCGGGTCTCGATTGTTTTCTTCATCTCGCCCCCCCTTTTGGCTGGGATCCACCGGCGGCCCGACCCGGCTCCAGTGGCTGGCGCTCGATCAACAGATCTTCGACGACCCGACCACCAATGAGATGCTGTTGAATGATTCGCTCGAGATTCTCGACGGTACACCCTCCATACCACGCGCCCTCGGGATATACCACCGCTATCGGTCCGCCCTGGCAAATTCTCAGACAATTCGCTTTGGTCCGGCATACGCCACCGTGCTCCGAGAGACCTAGCTCGCGGAGGCGTTTCTTCAAATAGTTCCAAGACTCCAGCGAGCGCTCCTTTTCACAGCACTTCGGTGTCGTCTGATCGCAGCACAAAAAGATGTGGCGTTTTGCCGAGGTAACACCGATTGTCCGAGCGATCTTCCTCTGTGCTTCGCGGTCCTGGTCGGTATAGTCATTCATGCTGTTGTCCCGGGGTTCCTTGATTTACTTGTCGTCGCGCCGTAAGAGATAGGGATTCCGCTGCGCTGTCGGCATGATCACCAATTCGGTGACGTTGACGTGCTCGGGTGTATTGACCACGTACAAGACCGCGTCGGCGACGTCGGCGGCCGAGAGTGGTTCGAAACCATCGTACACCGCCTGAGCCCGATCCTTGTCTCCGTGAAAGCGCACCGCTGAAAACTCGGTCTCCGCGGCACCGGGATCGATGATGGACACGCGTATGTTCGTGTCGATCAAATCTATGTTCATCGCCTCGTTCAGGGCCCGGACGGCGAACTTGGAAGCGTTGTACACGTTGCCTTTGGGGTAGACGACCCGGCCGGCAATGCTGCCTATGTTGACCACGTGCCCGCTGTCGCGTTCTACCATTAGGGGGAGAACGGCCCGCGTTACGTTTAGCAGTCCTTTGACATTGGTGTCGATCATTCGGTCCCAGTCGTCGAAGGCACCCTCCTGGATGGTATCGAGCCCTGATGCCAGGCCGGCGTTGTTGACGAGAATGTCCGGCGTGTGGTTCGCAGCGGCGAGCTCGCCGGCGAGGGAAAGTACGGTATCGCGATCGCGTACGTCGATGCGGTCGGTTCTCACGTCGACGCCGTGTCGTTGCGACAACTCTCCCTGCAACCGTTCCAGCCGGTCGCGCCGCCTCGCCCACAGTATCAACCGCGCGCCATCGGCAGCGAACCTGCGAGCGCACGCCTCCCCGAAGCCAGAACTGGCGCCGGTGATCAACACGAGTTTTCCCTTGATTCGATTCATCCCGCCATTCCTTCCTGCAAAATGACTCCGGGCGGTCATTTTATCAATCCACCGGAGGGATCACTAGCTCAATCCTGCTCGTCTTCGTCGGCCGTTCGACGCCTCAGCTTTGCCCTCCCGCTCGTCATTTCCCGCAGATCCTTTTCGAATGTTTCCAGCCGTTCCAAAGGAATTTCGACCTCGAAAACAGCCGCTTCGCCAAACGATTCTCTTGTTACGCTTCCTTCAAAGACCGCGGTGAGCCGTCGTATCGCTTCGACCGCCGGATAGTCAACGCTCAACTCGAGAGACGCCAGGGCGACTCGCTCGGCCAGAGCGACCTCTCTCAAGACGCGTCGGGCGCCGCCTCCGTACGCCCTCGCCAGTCCCCCGCGGCCCAATTTGGTGCCGCCAAAGTACCGCGTCACCACCACGACCACGTCGCCGGTGCCGGATTTGAGGAGGACGTTCAGTATTGGTAGACCAGCGGTCCCCCCCGGCTCGCCGTCGTC
Source organism: uncultured bacterium (assembly GCA_965372335.1). Classification (GTDB taxonomy): domain Bacteria; phylum Krumholzibacteriota; class Krumholzibacteriia; order WVZY01; family JAKEHA01; genus CBDVBX01. Next base: position 7,087 of record CBDVBX010000154.1, read on the forward strand.
GCTCGAATTGGCTTGCACCGTGCTCCCCGGTGGGCCTACCACGTACGCCCAGCAGTTGTGGGTCGCGTCGGAAAACTCATTCTTTATTTGTGCGACGAATGATTTCGCTTCGTCGACGTCGGACGCACACGCCACCGTGGTGATGAACCGGCTGCCCTTGATCACGTCGGTCACGCGTTTTCGGCCGGCGGGTATCGGGTATCGATTCTTGGAGGTCATCTCACCGTCAGGTTCTTCGGCGGATCGCGGATACTGCGATGGGGCTGCCGTCAGGTTCGAACGTGAGCAAGCGATTCATTCGTCGGTCTCCACGAACGCGGCGATTACTTCGCGGGCCCGTGCTTCGTCTTCCTTTCGCACCAGAATCTTGACCTCGGCCAAACCGTCCACCGTGATCCCGTGCGTAAGGCGGATGGATTCGCCGCTTAGCATCGAATCGATGCCGTCGCTTTCGAGGACCGAACGAATCATTTGCGCGGCAATTTCTCCCTGGGCCGTCCATACTTCGACCAGTTCGATATTGGGATCGCCTTTGTTTTGGTTATTCATAGACCGACTCCACGTCTTTCCGCCAACAATCATCTAACATAACTGCCGGCATTGATATCAATCGTGGCGCCAGTGGCGTGATCGGCCAGACCGCTAGCCAGGAATACAACCATCGGTGCGATGTCGCCGGGTTCCGTCATCCTGTCCAACGCAATGTCTTTCATCGCCAGCCCTTCGCCATACTCCTTGATAAAGACCTCCGCCATTTCGGTGCGCGTAAATCCGGGGGCGACGACAAACGATTTTACCCCGTCCTTACCAAACCCCCGCGCGATCGACCGGCTGAGAGCAACCATACCGCCCTTGGACGCGGCGTAAGCCATGTGCTCCGGCGTGTCGCCGCGAAACGCCGCTCGGGAAGCGACAAACACGATACGCCCGCCGCCGATCGTCTGGAAGTGGCGAATTGCCTCGCGGCTGAGTATGCCGGCGGCAACCAGATTGACGGAAAGGATCTGGTGCCACGTCCGCGCGCAAGTCTCCAGCGGCTCGTCCAACGGGCTCGATACCGCCACGCCCGCATTGTTGACCAAAACGTCAAGGCGCCCGAACTCGTCGACAACGTCGCCCAGCAGCTTGCCGCCCCGGACTGGATCTGACAGATCAGCCTGGAAAACCCTCGCACGATCACCGCCGCCCGCGGCGATATCCTCTGCCGATTTCTTATTGCGATTAAAGTGCACCGCCACCGACGCACCGGAGTCGATCATTGCGGCGGCAATTGCCCGTCCTATACCGCGGCTGGCGCCGGTCACCAACACAACTTTGCCACCCAGGTCGATCTTCACGATATTCGCACCCTTTCTTGCACTCAATAATCCAAGCTCGAATCGTCGAGCGAGCCCGGGTCGTCCATTTTACCCATTATATTCTTGTGTTCTTCCGTCAACTTCTGCCGGCCGCGAAATCCCGCGTTGACCTCGTGCCAGTACAGAAGCTCCTGTTCGCCGCTTTGCCAACAAAGGTACACCCACCTGCCCCCATAAGTCGTGGGAAAGTCCACCAACCCGTTTTCGATGCCCCCCGAGGGAAATCGGATTCCCCGGCGCATGATCTCCTCTTGTATGAGCCGTTCGATTTCGCTGACATCGTTTTCGATCGAACGTTTGTGGCCGTGGTATGTGTCGTAGTCCGGATTGGATGGAGCGTCGACCTCGTCATTCCACAAAAGATTCAGCACCTCGAGTTTTCGCCCGTGATCTCTGATCTTGGCCTTGTGAAGTTCGATCGACCGAAATACCATTTCCAGGACCGGCAACAGCGAATTGGCTTCTTCGACCGTGTAAATCTTACGCAGCATAGT
>CBDVBX010000155.1:0-8893 GCA_965372335.1 uncultured bacterium
CACCACGCAACCCGGCAAAAAGTTTCCTAAATTCCCGGCGACCTTTTGGATCGCCAACACGATGGAGATTTTCGAGCGGATGGCCTGGTACGGCTTTTTTGCCGTCTCGTCGTTGTACCTCACCAATCCGCGCTCGGAGGGAGCACTGGGCTTTACCTCCCAACAACGCGGCACATTGCAGGGCGCCGTCACGTTCATTCTGTACCTGCTGCCGGTATTGTCGGGGGCACTGGCCGACCGCTACGGCTACAAGAAAATGTTTGCCATCGCGTTCGCCGTACTCACGCCGGCGTATTTCCTGCTCGGTCAGTTCGACTCGTACGGCGGTTTTTTCGGCATCTTTCTCCTGGTCGCCGTCGGCGCGGCCATTTTCAAACCGGTCGTTGTGGGAACGGTAGCGCGAACGACCACAGAGGAAACGGGAACGCTGGGGTTTGGCATCTTTTATATGATGGTCAACGTCGGCGGATTCGTCGGCCCGATCGTCGCCGGCGTGGTCCGCGCCGTGTCTTGGAACTGGGTGTTCGTGATGTCCTCGATTTGGATCGCGTGTAACTTTATTTGGCTTTTCCTGTTCTACAAGGAACCCACCAAAGAGGCCCAATCGGAAAAGCCGCGCACGCTCCGCAAGGTGATGAGCGACATGGTAGACGTGCTGGGCACCGGCCGGTTGTTTCTCACTGTATTGGTGTGCTTCACATTTATGGTGGTTGCGACTAACGAGTGGATGACGTGGCGGGACTCGACGATCATAATGGGGCTTTGGTTGGCCTTCAACATCCTCTACGACGTGTATTTGCGTAACAGCAGGGTGAGCCAAAGCTCGTGGCTCACCACACCGATGCGAATCGGTAACTGGCGACTTGTTTTATTTTTGGTCATCCTGTCGGGATTTTGGACCTCGTTCAATCAAATCTTTTTCACCATGCCCGAGTACATTCGCGACTTTGTCGACACCACCGATCTGCTCGTTTCTCTCCAGGGTATGGCGAGCGCCGTCGGATGGAGCGGAGCCGTACAACATCTGCAGTCTGCGATCGACAGCGGCTACCAGGTCAATCCCGAGTACATCATCAATGTCGACGCGGGTGCGATCGTTGTGTTCCAGGTCCTGGTATCCTGGACCATGAGCCGCTTCCCCGCGTTTACCACCATGGTGGTGGGCACGCTTGTGGCGGGAATCGGCATTGCGCTCGGCGGCTGGGCCACCGGCGGTTGGTTCGTGGTGGGGGCGATCGTGATATTTGCGTTTGGCGAGATGGCGGCCAGCCCCAAGAGTCAGGAATACATTGGCCGCATCGCGCCGCCCGATAAGGTGGCGCTGTTTATGGGCTATTACTTCGTCGCCATTGCGTTGGGAAATCTGTTCGGTGGCATTATCTCGGGTCTCGGCTATCAAAAATTGGCGCTCGATAGAAACCGGCCCGACATCATGTGGTGGTTGTTTGGCCTCATCGGATTTGCGACCGCTCTGGCTTTGATGTTGTACAATAAATACGTCGTTCCAGGATGGAAGAAGGAAATCGCCGCGCAAAACGCAGGCAACTCCGCGTAGTCGGAAGGTTTGATAGATGACAGAAGATCAAACCATTACGCAAGTCTACGATGAGCTGCTGGCCGAGGGCGTGGTTCTGTGCGTACGCCTGGGCGCGGACGTATCGGTGGTGGATGCCTGCCGCGCCGCGGTTCGAGGGGGGGTGCGCGTACTGGAAGTCACCCTAACCACGCCCTGCGCGATCGAAGCCATCGCGGCGCTGGCCAACGACAGCGAAGCAATCGTCGGAGGCGGGACGGTGCTCACGCCCGCAGAAGCGCAAGCGGTGGCGGAGGCGGGCGGGCGGTTTGCTTTCTCTCCCGTGTTTCAACCCGAGGTGGTTGACGCGGCCCACCAACTGGGACTTCTGGCCATCCCAGGAGCGGCGAGCGCCACGGAGATTCTGGCGGCACACCAACACGGCGCGCGGATGGTGAAGATCTTTCCCGCGGGCGCGTTGGGGGGCCCGTCGTTTGTACGCGCCGTTCGTGGACCGCTTCCCGATGTCCCTCTCGTTCCCACCAGCGGGCCAGACGCCAGCAACCTGGCCGAATACTTGAGGGCGGGCGCGGTGGTCGTCGGCGTGGGGTCCGCAGAGGTGCTCCCGCCGGGATTCACGCCGGAGATCGTAGAAGCGGCGGCTCGCCGCGTGCGCGCTGCCGTCGACAAAGCTCGGAACGAGTAAAAGTGGACGACTTGCTGAGTATAGTCCTGCCGTTGCTCGCTGGTTTGGTTGTGTTTCTGGCGGTGATGCGCGGGATCATGGCCCTGGTACGGCGGAGACTATACCAGCATATCCGGCGGAAGTTTGCCGGACAGACGATCGTTCGCATGTCGATCGGCGCCAATTTCTTCGGGCAGACGTCGAAGGGGTTGGGACAGATCCGTGGTAACGGGGCACTCGTGCTTACACCGAACCAACTCTACTTTGCCCTGTTTGCACCGCGGCGCGAGTTGACGATTCAGCTGGGCAACGTCGTATCGCTTTCCACACCAAGAGTTCACCTCGGAAAAACGATAGGAGCGAAATTATTACGCGTTGATTTTCGCGCCGACGGCGGGGAAGATGCCGCCGCGTGGGCGGTACGAGATCTCGAAGAATGGGTTTCGGATATCGAACGGTATCGAGGACACTAAACCAGGGGTTCACGAGTTGAGCGAACACACCCAAAGGGCCCGGCGCGTGCCGCTACTGATGCTGGCCGTGGCGTCGCTTCTCGCCGGTCTTTGGGCGGGGCTTCGGCGTCTCGGCTGGGATTTGCCCGAGCTGCGACCAACGCTGCTCATGGCGCACGGTCCGCTCATGGTTTGCGGGTTTCTCGGAACCTTGATTTCATTGGAGCGCGCCATTGCGCTGGGAAGATCGTGGGGTTTACTCGGCCCGCTGGCCGCCGGTACCGGTGGCGTGCTGGCGATCGCCGGCGTGGGTGGTGTGGTGCCGGCGTGCTTGGCGTTGGCCGCCAGCGCCACTCTGCTTGCGATGTACGCCGAATTTGTCGGTAAGCAAAGAGCCGCTTCGATGTATGTCATGCTGGTGGGGGCGGCGCTGTGGCTGGTCGGAAACATGTTGTGGTTTCTTGGCCGGCCGATGAATGAGGTGACGTATTGGTGGATCGGCTTTGTCACACTGACGATCATGGGGGAGCGATACGGATTTAGCAGGATGGTGGGGCCGACCAAGGGGTCGAAATGGTTGTTCGCGTTGTCGATTGCCTTTATCCTCTTGGGGCTTCTATTGTCGGCGGTCTTTCTGACGGCCGGTGTCCTGATACTCGGTATCGGCTTGATCGCCGGGGACCGGTGGATTTCGTGGTACGACATCAGCCGGCGAACGCTCAAGCATTCCGGTCTGCCGCGCTACGTCGCGCTCAGCATTCAAAGCGGCAGTATGTGGTTGGGTGTCGGCGGACTCCTCATGTTGATCTTCAAGGACATTCCCGCGGGGCCACATTACGACGCGATTCTACACGCCGTGTTTGTCGGTTTTGCTATCAGTATGATATTCGGCCACGCGCCGTTGATTTTTCCATCGGTGTTGAAGCTGCCGCTGCAGTATCAGCCGTACTTCTATGTACCGCTGGTATTATTGCACGCGTCGCTTGTTCAACGTGTTGCTTCCGATCTATTTGGCTGGACCTATCTGAGGCAGTGGGGAGGGTTCTTGAACACCGCAGCGATACTTTTGTTCTTCATACTAAATATAGCGAGCGCCGTCAGTTCCCGAAAAAGCACGTCGTCTCCCGCGGAATCTCAATAATTGTCGGGTTCGATGTGGACCACGACGTCACGAATCTCGGGCATTGCTTCGTGTAGGCGTTGCTGGACCTGGTGGCCGATGAGGTGCCCCTGACGAACCTGGAGGCCGCCGTCGACGACGACGTGAATGTCCATCAGGATCCCCAGGCCGCTCTTGCGGATTCGGCATTTCTCGATATTGACGACGCCCTCGGTTTCCCCCGCGATTCGCCTCACCGCCACTTGTGTTTCTTCGGGCGCAGCGGCGTCCATGACTTCGTTCATCGACGTCAATAACAAGCGGCCGCCAGTGAACGCGATGATCGCACACACCGCCAACGCGGCCCAGTCGTCGGCACTCTCGAAACCCTCTCCCCCGATCAAAGCGATCGATATACCGGTAAACGCTGCCAATGAGGTGATAGCGTCGGCGCGGTGGTGCCACGCGTCGCTCTTGAGCGAACTGCTGTGGATTCGCTTTCCGATGCTGTGGATTCTCCGATACATCAGTTCTTTCACGACGATAACGACGAGTAGTACGACAAGCGTATACGGAGCGGGGGCCCCGGTTTGTGTCGAGACGATTGCTCGAATGCTCTGAAACGCGATGAGGGCGGCGGCGCCCAGCACGGCAAACGAAACGACAACCGCCGCGATCGATTCCGCCTTATCGTGACCGTATGGGTGAGTATGGTCGGGCGGCCGGGCCGATATGCGAAGTCCGAGCCACACAATCATCGACGAAAAGGTGTCGGCGGCTGACTCGGTACCATCGGCGATCAACGCGTTCGAGTTGCCGAAAACGCCTGTGACGATCTTGCCCACGGCGAGCACGACGTTGATTCCGATCGCGCTTCCCGACGTTTTGAGTCCGGTTTGGACGGGTGTCGTATCAGTCATTTGAAATGACTTACCTCTCGTAGCGGTTTCTTGTGTGACTGTCGTCATAAATAATAACCGAAACCCGTGGGGATTCGAGTATTATTATGCCGACATGCGAAGTCGAATCTGGACCATATGGGTCATTGTAGCGGCCGGGATGATAGCTGCCGGCGCGGTGCGCGCCGAGAGCGACCCGGTTGAAAAATCGCGCGAGCTATATAGCCAGGCGCTGGCTGCGTACAACGACAAGGATTACGCCGAGTATCTGCGCGTGATGAGGAAGATCGACGGGATTCGGCGCAACCACCCGCGCGTCGTCTACATGCTCGCCGGAGCATACGCACTCAACGGAGAGAAGAGCAGGGCGATCGAGGAGCTCAACCGTCTGGCTGATCTGGGGCTGATAGCGGAACCGGCGGAGGACAACGATTTCAACTCGATTGCGAACACCGACGGGTTTAATGCCGCGGTGGCAAGGTTAGCCGACAACGCAAAACCGATCGGAAACAGCAAAACCGCGTTCACCATCCCCCAGAAACAGTTGATCCCCGAGGGGATCGCGTACGATCCGCTCACCGGTTACTTTTATGTAAGCAGCGTTTACCAACGCGGTATCGTTGAGATCCGTCCCGGAGATACGAACGAGCAAGGACCGCACGAAGTGCGCAGCTTTGGTTCGTGGGAAAGCGGCGACGGTCTGTGGAGCGTGTTTGCGTTGTGTGTCGATCCCGCGCGACGGCTGCTGTGGGCCTGTTCGTCGGCGATCGAACAGACGCGATGGGTGACGGAATCAGAGGTGGGCTACGCCGGCGTTTTCAAGTACGACCTTACCACGCGGCTAGTAGTCGAGCGGTTTGTGCTGTCGAACGCGAGAGGCAAACATCTTTTCGGTGACATGGTACTCAGTCGTTCGGGAAAACTGTACGTCACCGACACCATCGAGAATTCAATATACCGCATAGACGAGGCGAGCGGGGCGTTCGAACGCTGGCTGGATCCCCAGTCGGGTTTTTCATCGCTCCAGGGTATTACGTTCGATGACGAAGAGCGTTATTTGTTCGTGGCCGATTACTCCCACGGTATTTTCCGGATCAATTCCAAGAATCGGGAAATCCGGCGGCTGCCGTTTCCCGACGACATGACGATACTGGGCATCGACGGTATCGCGTTCTACAACAACGGCTTGATCGCGATTCAAAACGGCATTCGGCCGCATCGTGTAATTCGTCTGCAACTCAGCGAGCGACTCGACCGCATCACCGGATGGGAAGTACTCGAGGCCAACCACCCAGGCTTCGATGAGCCCACGCTGGGAATTGTCGTTCCCAGTCCCGATCGCCAGACGGCCGCGTTTTACTACGTCGCCAACAGTCACTGGGGCGCCTTCGATCGCGAGGGCAAACTGCGTGAAAGCGCCGACCTCACCGAGCCGCTGGTTCTCAAACTCGAACTCGAATGAACCGGCGGTAGGAGTGTTTGCCGTCCTACACACCCTCCTCTTCCATATTTGACAAAAAGGTCCGAATGGTCTATAATCAGTTCTGAAATAATCGCTTATAAGACGGATCTTCTCGCGCGATTGCTCCCCCCGCGCCGCCTTAAACCTCGTCCCTCTGGAGGTTTGCCATGAGAGCGTTTTCGTCGTTGTGTCTGGTCGCGGCTATCCTGGGCTCGGTTCATACCCCCGCAAATTCGACGGAAGTAAGCTCAACGGTACCCGCCCAAAATCAAATCAACGTACTCACCACTGCAACAGTTACCGCAAACTTCGATACATTGCTCGACGCGGCAACCATCACCGATACGACTTTTGTCGTTTACAGCTATCAAACCGGGAAAATGGCCGGACTACGTCTATTGGCAAACGGCGATTCTACAGCCGTATTCGGTCCAGACTCATTGTTTCGGGCGGGCGAGGTCATAGAAGCAATCGTCACCACCGATGTCACTTCCGCACAAGGAACACCGCTCGGCTCGGCTTATGTCTGGCAGTTTACGGTGCGCGCCGTCGATAACGGCGAGTCGTTGAACACGGATCCATTGTGGTTGTCGACGCCCCTCAACTCGACAAGAGCGGTTGCGTTGGGCGACTACGACGGTGACGGCGACCTGGACGCGGCCTTCGGCAACAACGGAGCAAATGTAGTCTACCGCAACGACGGCGGACTACTGACAACAACGCCGACCTGGGCGTCGAGTCCGGTCAATTTTACGGCCGATGTCGCGTGGGCGGACTACGACGGCGACGGCGACCTGGACCTCACGTGCGGCAATTACTTCGTCGCGAATACGATTTACAGAAACGACGCGGGAACTCTAACCACGAGTCCGGTTTGGAGCTCGACGCCGGTCAATGGGACCGTCGCGATCGCCTGGGGTGACTATGACGGAGACGGCGACCTCGACCTCGCGTGCAGCAACGTCAATCAGGCGAACACGCTGTATCGCAATGACGGCGGGACGCTGACCGCCGCCCCCGTCTGGAGCACGACCGCTACTCTGAATAGTCGCGACCTCGCGTGGGGCGACTACGACAACGACGGCGACCTCGACCTGGTCGTCGCCAACACGGGCGCGTCCGATGAAATTTACCGTAACGACGCCGGAACGCTGACTTCTACTCCGGTGTGGAGTACGGCGGCGTCCCTGAGCACCGAAAGTGTCGCCTGGGGCGACTACGACGGTGACGGTGACCTCGACCTCGCGTGCGGCTATGCGGGACTCGGGACCGACAACAACAATATCTACCGCAATGAAGCCGGAACGCTGACAACGAGCCCCGTGTGGACTTCGACGCCGGCGAACGAGACCGTATCAGTCACGTGGGGTGACTACGATGGCGACGGCGACCTCGACCTCGCGTGCGGCAACGGCAGCTTCCAGGCCAACACGGTCTACCGCAACGACGCGGGAACTCTCACGAGCAGCCCGGCGTGGAGCTCGGGCTCGGCTCATGTCACGACGGCGATCGCGTGGGGGGACATGGATGGCGACGGCGACCTCGACCTGGCGTGCGCCAACTTCACCGGCGAGCCCAATACCGTCTACTACAACACGGCGCCGCCCGTGCTGTTGTCGACCAACCCGGCCGCCTACGAGATCGACGTCTCGCGGGGCGCAGACGTCGAAGCGACGTTCGACAGGCCGATGGGCCTGTCATCGCTGGCCGACACCACGCTGCCCGTCCACAGTTTCCAGACTGGTCTGCACGCGGGGACGTATTCGACGACGGGCGGCGGCGCGACCGCAGTGTTCTCGCCCGACTCGACATTCTACGGCGGCGAGACGATCGAGGCGACCATCACGACGGACGTCGCGTCGTCGGTGGGGCTGCAGCTGGAGGATCCGTACGTGTGGCGCTTTACGACCGAAGTCGTCCGCGACGGCGACGCGCTGGACACGGAGATCGCGTGGATGGACTGGCCGACGTATTTCGTGGCAAACGGTATGGAGTGGGCCGACTACGACGGCGACGGTGACCTCGATCTCGGCTGCGTAAGTCTCCAACCAACGATTGCGAGCAAGATTTTCCGCAACGACGACGGCACGTTGGTGGAGGCCGTCGAAATCGATGGCGCCGCGATCCAGCAGCCGTACGACCTCGCCTGGGGTGATTTCGACCGCGACGGCGATCCTGATATCGTATTCGCGAACAGGAACTTCCAGCAGAACACCGCTCTCAGAAACACCGGAAGCGGATTCGACGTGTACTGGACCGCCACACCGGCGATTACTTCGCTGAGCGTCGCGTGCGGCGACTACGACGGCGACGGCGACCTCGATCTGGCTTTTGGCAATTACGTGCAAGCAAACTCGGTTTATCGCAACGACGGCGGTACTTTTACCACCAGCCCGGTCTGGATGTCCAATCCGGCCGACGACACGCGCGGGGTCGCCTGGATCGACTACGACCTCGACGGCGACCTCGATTTGTTTTGCGCGAACAACGCGGCGGCGAGCAACCTGTACAGAAACGACGCCGGCACGCTGACGGCCGATCCGGTCTGGAACACGCCGACGGTGTACGCGGCTTATGATGTCGCCGTGGGAGACTACGACGGAGACGGCTACCCCGATCTCGCACTGGCCGACTATGGTCAGAAAAACGTGGTCTATGAAAACCAGGGCGGTTTCTTCCAGTTCGTCTCGTGGCAGTGCGCCGTCTTTCGAACGACGAGGACGGTGGACTGGGTGGACTTCGACGGCGACGGCGATCTCGACCTGGCGTGCGGAAACGACACC
>CBDVBX010000156.1:0-8840 GCA_965372335.1 uncultured bacterium
CAATTCAGGTCGAGTGGGCACACGGTTGCCTACCTCACCGATTCGGTCCCCACGCTGCTTCAGAGTTTTTCCACAGCGTATACGACGTTCGGCATCGAGATCTCGTGGCGTCTGTCGGAAGCCGGAGTCGATATGCAGTTTTTTATCCGGCGGAGCGAGTCACCGAACAACAACTTCGTGGAATTGGACGACCCGGAGATCGTGGCCAACAGGCTTACCTATACCTTCGTCGACCCCGACATCGAACCCGGTTTGTCGTACCGGTACATCGTCGAGGTGCTCGATGAGGATGGTCACAGGACGCTTTTCGAAACCGGACTAATATCCGCACCCGGGTTGGCCGTAAAATTACGCGAGGTATTCCCGAACCCCTTCAACCCGCAGACGACGATTGTCTACACCACATCGAAGATTGGCCCGGTGACGTTGGGTATCTACGACGCGCGCGGAAGGCGGATACGATTGTTGGTGGATGAACCCCGGGGCGTCGGCGAACACACCGAAACGTGGTTTGGTTTGAATCAAAACGGCGAAACGGTTGCCTCCGGCGTGTACTTCGTCCGTCTGGAAACCAACGGCGTGGTGAGGACGACAAAAGCGGTCTTGTCCAAGTGAACTCCGTCCGCGATCGGTGACGATAATCGCGCGATGGCGGGCGGTTCAATTATCCGCGGGCTTTTGGGCCCCAATCCGCCACAATACCCCCCGAATCCGTCTCGGTCCACAAACCGCGATAAAGGACTATCGGCAACCAGCGGCCAGCGCGGGGTGCCACGATGAGGCGACGCGTTCGCTTATTGCGAATCACCGGCCGGGCTGATCCCCTCGTCCGGTGGAAATCGGTGATTCGTCCGACGGTACAATAGGGAACAACGAGGAGTCAGAATACCCGCGGCTCCGCAAACAGCCACCATTTAAACCCCTTACCCACGTCAGCCTCAGGCGTGGCACAGCGTTCGCATATCTCCAACGGATCATTCTAATAAGGTTACGAATCACTAAATTACGCCCGTTGAGCCAGAAGCGTCTAAATCGTTCTGCTCGCGTGCTTTGACGGTATTCACTCAAACGCAAGGGTGACAATCGTGGGACGATCGTTCACAAAATCATACGCCGCGCCTCTGGTGGCGCTCCTTGGGATGGTTGCCGTGTTGACTCTCACCGCTGGATCGGTGGCCGCCCAACCTTATACCCAGTTGCAAGTGCTCCTGCCGGGCGAGACGGCGGCGCCCGGGACGGGGTCGGGTAAGCTCGGCACGCCACAGACACAAACCGTGGGGGTGCCGTTTGCGGTCACGGTGAGGGCGTGTGACGATTCCTGGAACACCGTCACCTCAATTACCAACGCGGTCACGATCACGTCGTCCGACGCGAGCGCGACATTGCCGGGGTCGGTGTCGTTGTCTGGCGGAACGGCAGACTTGCAGGTCACCTTCAACGCCTCTGGGGATCTTACGGTCTCGGCTACCGACAACTCGGACCCAACGATACCGGAGGCGACCTCGGCGATCGTGTCAGCGATGCTGTTGCAAGGATTCGAGTTCGCGCGGATTAGTCAGAAAAATCAATACGCCGGCGTCCCCATGACCACCACCCTGTGGGCCGTCGACCCCAACGGCGACGTCGTCACCGGATACGACGGTCCCGTCAGCTTGAACGAAATTACCAGTTATGGTGACGGCCGCATCGTCCCTAACGTGGTCACGTTGTCGCAGGGCCAGTGGAACGGCCAGGTGACGATGTACCGCGCCGACGAGACCAGCATCAACCGCGGCAACGTAAACATCTACGCGTATCTCGCTTCGGACCCGTCGCGAAACGGCACCAGCGATCCGTTCACCGTTCACCCCGGCTCTTTTAGCAGGGTTCAGATCGTCGTCCCCGGTCAGACCGTCGCGCCGGGCAGTGTGAGCGGTGTCATCGGTAGCCCCGCTTCACAGAGTGCGGCGCAGACGTTTGCGATCGAGATATACGCGACCGACGACTATTGGAACCCGCTTCCCAGCGGAGACGTGGTGCGCGTCACGTCGAGCGACCCGGCGGCGAGCACGCCGGTCAACGGAACGATGAGTAACGGCTTCGCCCAGCTCACGCTGTATCTGGGTACGGTGGGAACGCAAACACTCACCGTCACCGATCAAACCAATGGGTCGATCCAAGGCATGACGAGCGCCGGCATACCGGTGATCCCCAGCGCGCCCGACCATTTCGAAATCGACACCATCACCGGCCCGTTGACGGCGGGCGACAACGTGACGGTGACGATCCGCGCGGTCGACGCCGGAGGCAACACGATTCCCGATTTTGACGGCGACGCGTTGTTCGCGGCCAACACGGGACCGGGCAGCATATCGCCCGGGAGCGTCGTATTTGCCAACGGCGTGTGGACGGGGACGATGGTGTTTCGTGGCTCGGGTGGGGCGGTCTCATTCTCGGTGTCGGACTTTTCGTCGCCGCCGCACATCGGTACCAGTAACACGTTTCAGGTGCTGCCGGGCCCGTACGCCGGCGTCCAGGTGCTCCTGCCCGGCCAAACGCCCATGGGCGGCACGGCCGCGGGATTTACCGGCACGCCGGACGACCAAAACGCGGGCAGCTCGTTCAGCTTGACCATCCGGGCGGTCGACGCCTATTGGAACCGCGTCCCCGGAATCGGCAACCTCATCGGATTGAGTTCGAGCGATCCGTTCGCCGGCATTCCCGAAGACACCACGCTCGTCAATGGCGAGTTGGTGCTTCCCGCAACGCTGTACAAGAGAGGATTTCAGAACATCACCGCGACCGACCTCGACTCGACGTCTGTGAATTCCCACACGTCGAGCGACGTGGAAGTATTTCCCGGCCCGTATTCGCGCATCGTTCTCGTCGCGCCGGGCGAAACCCTGGCTGCCGGAGCTCCCGAAGGCCGCTCGGGAAGCGCGACCGATCAATCGATCAACTTTTCGTTTACCATAGCGGTGTACGCGACCGACGAGTGGTTCAACCCGGTCGGTGGGGTTGCCGACGTGATCAACATCTCGTCGAACGACCCGCTCGCCGAGCTACCCGCAGACCAGGCAATGATCGACGGCGTGGCGAGTATGGTCATGCGGCTCTCCACTGGGGGCTTTCAACAGATCACCGCGACCAACGTGACCCAGCCGTCGATGCCGGTGAGCACGACGCAGGTGCGCGCGATCTCCAGCGGGTTCCACTTGGAGGCCGAGGTCACACCGACCACGGTCCAGGCGGGCGAGGCGTTTTCACTCACGGTGAAGGTGACCAACGACGCGGGCAGCGTCATCCAGGAGATCAACTCGCTTGTCACCATCGAAGTTCAGAACGCCTCAACGCAGGACCCCGGGCGCGGAACGCTGCTCACCACGCAGTTCCAATTGCTCCAGGGGCAAAGAACCGTATCCGAGACGTACACGTTCGCCGAGCCGATCGTTCTAGTGGCGAGCGACGACGCGGGTAACGCGCCGGCCGCCACCGAGGTTATCACCGTGCTTCCCGGGCCGCCGGCTGCGCTGCAATTGAGCAGTAATCCCAGTTGGGTGGGCGGCAACAAGCACGCCACCGTCAACGCGGCGGTAGTCGACCAGTATGAAAACGGCGTGTTCGATCAGCCCGTCGTGTTCGAGCTGCTCAGCGGTCTGGGAACGATCACGCCGATCGACTCGCTGACCGACGCCGGTGGGGTGGCGAGAGCCGATTACTTGAGTCCGCGCGAACCGCAGATTAGCCGCTTACGCGCGACGTCCAACGGCCTGGTGGACGAGCTCGATATAGAGACGGCGCTCGTCGATCCGACGCGTCCCGGCGGATACGTTACGAACTATCCCAACCCATTTCACCCAGACGAAGCGCCGACGACAATCGCATACAAGCTCTCGGACAACGCGACGGTAATAATGAAGATCTACACACTAACGGGAGCGCTCGTGTTGCAGAAGCGATTCGACCCAGGTACACCGGGGGGCAGGGTGGGGCTCAACGAATATATTTGGGATGGGCGGAACGGAGACGGCACGGTGATCGCCAGCGGCGGTTATGTGCTCTTTATTCAGGCGGAAGGGACGGGGGAGACATTACACGTCATGCGCCGCAAAATTGCGGTCGTTCGATAGCCAGGAGGATCCATGAAACGTGCAACCGAACATAAAACTCCTCGTGTCCTCGTGGGGGCGGCGTTGGCGCTGATGCTTTCGGCCGCAGTGGCGCCCGTCGTTTTCGCTCAGAATCAGGCGGGGGGGCTTCCCGGCGGATGGCTTGCGAACTACACCGGCCCGCGAACGGTCGGGCTTGGCGGTGCATTCGTCGCTATAGCCGATGAACCGATCGGGACGCTGTGGAATCCGGCCGGCCTCGCGCTGATATCGCAGAACCAACTGCAGATCGAGACCACGCGTCTGTACGACGATACGTCGATCAACACATTCGGATTCGTGGCGCCGTTTCGCAGCTTTCCGAGTGTGGGATTCACCGTGCTTACGCTGAACTCGGGAGAGTTCGAGCGGACCAACGAGCTCAACGAACCGCTGGGAACGTTCAGCCAGAGCGACATGGCGTTCTTGTTCACCGCTTCCAAAGAGTTGTCTCCGAGGATCGCGCTTGGGGCCAACTTTAAGATGGTCCGTCAGAATGTCGAAGACTTCAATGACGGCGGTTACGGACTCGATCTAGGAGTGATGTTCGGGTTGACCAATACCATTCGCTTGGGCGCATCCGTTCTCAACATCGGCGGTCCTTCTCTCTCGCTGCGCGAGATCGACGAGAAATACCCGACGGAACTCCGTAGCGGTGTAGCGCTGAATTTCTTTTCCGGCCGCGGAACGGTCAGTGGAGAAGTTGACTACCGTGAAGGGCCGGGAGCGACACTGCGCGCGGGTACCGAGTTTTGGGTGCACGAGACGGTGGCGCTGCGCGTGGGATATTTCGATTCGAACCCAGCAGGTGGATTCAGCCTGCGCGTGGCCGATGTATGGAGTTTCGACTACGGCATGTCGGATCACGAACTCGGCGTCGTGCATCGTTTCGGCTTGTCGTACCAGTTCGGTGGCTTCTTCGCCAGCTCGCAGGCGTACCCTTCGGTGTTTTCGCCGTTGGGCCAGGAGTCCGTCACGCAGTTCCAGTTGGTATCCAAGACCAAGAGTGAATCGAGCAGCTGGAAGCTGGACATCGTCGACAAGAACGGTCAAGTGGTACGGAGATTCGGCGGTGCTGGTGCTCCTCCGGCTCACGTGATGTGGGACGGCAAGAACGACGTTGGCCTCACGCTGCCGGATGGTATCTACGAGTACAAGATTGTTGTGGTCGATTCAGACGGCCGCACCGTGGTGGGTCATGAAAAAACAGTTGAGATCACGACCGCCGGACCGCAGGGCTCAGTGCCTGTATACATCGAGTAACGGTCGGGCCTAAGGAGTTTGTCTATGTTCCGGAACAACATACGTCACTGGTACGCCGCACTGTCGGCCGCGCTGGTCGTCACCAGTGTGGTGAACGTCGCGGCGGCCAAAGAGGCCAATAAGAAACCAGAAGCTCCGGCGAAAAGCGCCGGGGTCGAGGCGAAGAGCTTGACGCTGTCCAACATCGGGCTGGCGCTCGACGCGGCCAAACTCCAACCCGCGGAAACGCGCCGCGGCGCGCTCGAAGCCGTCGGGCGGGACCTGACCGTTTTGCTGGACAAAGGCATCGACAAAAAACAGAAGTCGGTTGCGTTGTTTCTATCCGGCGAGATCCGCTACGCACTCGGCGACTACACCAATGCCGTCGAGGTGTTCGAGAAGGCCGCCAAAGAAGACAAGAAAGGTCCGTTTGCCGACGACGCGGCCGCGGCGGCGATTCAGGCGCTGGAAGCCGCGGGAAATGACGAGGAAGCCGCAAACGCCTGGATCAAGTGGCGTAAGAAATACAAAGACAGTCCTCTTGTACCCGAGGTGATGGTGGCTCAGGCGTGGAACTCGCTTCGGCGCGACAACCTGGAGGAGGCGTCCGCGCAGCTCGAAGAGCTTGTGAACTTCTACCCCTGGTCGCAAAGCGATCCGCGCGTCGCCTTGGCGCACAACACGATAGCGTTTCGCGAAGGGCGCTACAGTGATGCCCTTGGGGCCAAGCCAACCGGCGCGAGTACGGATGCGGCGACAATTTATCTGCGCGCGCTCGCCGAAGAGGCGAGCGGCAACATGCTCAAAGCCGCAGCGAAGTACCAGGAAGTTGCCGAACGTTACCCGCATTCGGGACTCCGCGATCAAGCCATGCTGGGAAAGGCGAACATATTCCTGGCCAGCGCGGCGTACAAGAGTGCCGTTGAAGAGTTCAAGCGTGTAGCCGAAACGGCAACCGACAAGAAAATCATAGCGGAGGCGAGATTTCGGCAGGCCGCATCGGAGTTCCTCGACGGAAACGCCGAAGCGGGAACGTCGCAGCTTAGCGGCGTGGCGAAGGAGTTCCATGGTACCGGTGTGGCGGCCAGGGCGCAGCTGCTTCTCGGCGAGGTGCTGATGAAGCGAGGTCGGTACGAAGAGGCGGTCGTCGAGTTCAACACCGTGCTCCAGCATTATTTCCAACACGAACTGGCGGCAAGCGCGCAGTACAGCGTAGCACGCTGCCTCGACGCGCTCGATCGCGGCAAAGAAGCGACGAGCACGTATCAAACGGTTGTGTCGGGTTACCCGATGTCGGCAGAAGCCCCCGCCGCAGCGTATCTTGCCGGTGCGGGACTTCTCGAGCAGGATCGTCCGCAGGCGGCCATTCCCTACTTTCAATTGGTGCTCGATCGGTACGCCATTGACGCGGCCGGGACATACGAATTTGAATCGCCCGAACGCCAGGAGCTAGTGGAGGCGGCGCTGTGCTTGCTCCAGTACTCTTACCACCGGGTCGGTGACTTGGGGCAGCTCTCCGGCGTTCCGCACATGATGCTCCAAAAGATGCCACCGAGCAATTCGATGTGGAGGGCGTACGCACTGTTGATCGACGCAGACGGCCTCGCCGCGCAGGCGCGTTACGCCGAGGCGCAAGCCGTGCTCGATGAGCTCATTCGCGAATTCCCGGACGAGGGACTCGGAGTACCGGCGTACCGACTGCTCGCGTGGACGTACACGCAGGACGGCAAAGAGGACCTCGCCATCGCGACCGAGGAAAAAATGCTGGCGCGCTTTGGGGCCGCTACCGATGCCTACAGCCTCAGCTCGGCGTATCTCAACAAGGCGCACATCTTATTCAACAAGAAAAACTACGACGAGGCCGCCGCGGCCTACGAAGATTTTTTGTATCGCTTTCCGGAACACCCGGAAGAGCTGCTCGCGCTCTATCAGGTGGGAATGTGTTACCTCCGCCTCGATCGCGACGGCGATGCCATCGACCGATGGGAGACCTTGCTGGCTGCGAACCCGTCGGCGGCAATCGCCGAGCAGGCGTGGTTCCGTGCCGGAGACGTGTACTTCCAGGCAGGGCACTTCGAAGAGGCAGAAGTGTTGTATCAGGGCCTCATCGACAACTTTCAAGACAGCCCCGTCGCAGCGGCGGGTCAGCTGCGCATTGCGCAGTGCGACTACAACGCCGGGCGCGACGCCGAGGCGATCGCGGCGTTCTCACTGGTGGTAGAACGGTACCCCCACCACGAGGTGGTCGCCGAAGCCCAACGAGGGATCGAACAAGCGCTTTACCGTCTCGGGATGGGCGACGATGGAGCCGAACGTCTGGCTGAATTGGTCGAACAGTTTCCGACCAGTTCTTTCGCCGCCGATGCGCAATTCAACATCGGCATGCAACTATACGAGGCGGAGGAGTTTGCCGAGGCGGCCGAGGAGTTTCGCCGAGTCATTACGCAGTTCCCCGGCTACTCGGTGGCCGACCAGGCGCACTACCTGATGGGCGACGCGTACATGCAGGCCGGCAACACCACCGACGCCGCTTTGGCGTACGAGCAGTTCGTCATTTTCTTCCCGGAAAGCGAACTGCGCTCGACGGTGCGTTTTCGTCTGGCGAGCATCCGCTTTGCCGACGGTGATTACATGCGCGCGGCGGTTGACTTCACCGCCGTGGTAGACGACTCGACGTCCGGTGAAACGGTTGCAGCGGCAATGTACAACCTCGCATTGGCTCACCGCATGATGGGTGACCAAATCGAGGCCCAGAAGCTCCTCGAGGAGTACCGCACGAAATATCCGAACGACGAGCGGGCCGCCGAAATTGCACACCAACTAGGTGACATCCACGACACAGCGGGACGTCTGGAGCCAGCCGCCGCCGAGTTCGAGCGCGCGCTGGCGGCGAAGCACGTCGCCGCTCTATCGGTCGAGTTGTATTACCGCCTCGGCGTGTGCCGGGAGGAGCTCGGCGATACCGATGCCGCGATTACAGCTTACAAAAAGGCGATGCGAACGAAGGACAAGTCCGACGCGTTCCGTCTGTCGGCGGTCGCGCGGTCGGCCGCAATTTACGAAAAAGAAGAAAAGTACAAAGACGCCCTGCAGGCGTACCGGGATCTCATCAAGCACGCCACGGATCCCGACATCGTAGTGGCAGCAAAGGAACGCGCTGCCGAACTCGTAGCAACTGGCGAATAGAAGCACCAGGCAGCGTCCTAAAGGAGGCAGACGATGTTGAATGAGTTCAATTGGATCGAGGCAACCGGCAGCAGCCCCATATTCATGGTACTGGTGCTGTTTAGTGTCGTCACACTGGGTGTTGTACTAGAGCGCGTATATTACTACTGGCAGCGCCGCGGCAATCCCGACGAGACACTGGCAAGCGTCCTGGAGAAGATACGGACGGGCAACCTCCAGAGCGCGTCGAGGGTGTGTGAGTCCACGGCGCATCCGGTGGGGACAATCGCCGCGCAGGCGTTCACC
>CBDVBX010000157.1:0-8793 GCA_965372335.1 uncultured bacterium
CGCGGGGCGCGGGAGCGATTAGGAGGTCAGAAGTAGTAAGCGAGGGCGAGGCCGAGCGAGGTCATGGCGCCGGCCTGGTCGATGTCGAGGCCGTCAGTGGGGGTGCCGAAGTCTACCTTGACCTTGTCGTAGCTAATGATGTTGTGCGTTAGGTCGACGCCCAACGAGAAGTGCTTCGAGAAGAAGTAGTCGAAGCCGCCGCCGATGGGGACGCCACCGCCTTCGATCCGAACACTTTTGTTGTTGTCCTTGAGGACCAGTCCGTATCCACCGAGACCGCCCTTGATGTAAGGCCGGAACGCGCGTCCCGGCGAGAACCGATAATGGACGAATAGCTGGAACAGGCCGAAGTCGGCGTCGATCGATTGGACGGAGGTCTCGTGATTGGCGCCGCCAAAGGCCAGCTCCAACGAGAACACCCGGTTGAAACTGTAGCCGGCGTGGAACTGGATTCCGCCGCCGTCATCCTTTACAAAAAAGTTGCTCTCCCCGTCTTCGTCGACGTGGAGCGACGATCCGATGAACTTGATACCGAGGTAGAATCCGCGGCTGCGGTCCTCCTTCTGGGCGTGCGCCGTCGTCGCCGGCAGCGCCAGCGCGAGGATTGTGATGATTAGAACCGCCGTTTTCAGGGGTTGGCTTTTGTGGTCACTCGTTCGATGCGTCATGAAAAATCACCTCACGCCCACTGTATATCCAACATTCGTGCCAGCGCCGCCGTCACCCGCAACCAATCCCCTAAGTAGATTTCATTTACCAGTGTTACAAAGATATGTCGTGGGCCCGCGGGCCTCTCCGGACGCTCCTACCGTGCCGTTGGGTCACACACCTGTGATCCCACGTCACTTTCGGCGCAATCCGAACTGATTGATTTTCTTGTGCAGGTTGGTGCGTTCGAGACCCAGCTCGTCGGCGGCGCGCGATACGTTCCACTCGTTGCGCTCGAGCGCGTCGAAAATCATGTTCCGTTCGAACTCCTTGCGCGCTTCCTGCAGCGATTTTTTTGCCGTGGCCACCGACGCCAGAGCCGACGCCGGAGCCGAGTCAACCGGCGGCAGATCCCATGCGCGTCGCTCGACGTCTTCGACGCGCTCGCCCCGGCGCGACAGCGCGACCGGTGGCAGGCCGGCGCGGATTTCGGAGCTACAATCTTCCACCCGCACCTCCGTTGCCGGGCACATGATCACCATGCGCTCGACCTGATTTCTGAGCTCGCGCACGTTGCCAGGCCACGGGTAGCGTACGAGCAGCTCCAACACGCGACTGTTGAATTTCTTCTTGGGCAGTCCGTTTTCGGCGCAATACTCGACGATGAACGTCTCGGCCAGCAGCGGGATGTCTTCAGGCCGTTCGCGCAGCGCCGGTGCGGTGACGGGAATCACGTTCAAACGGAAGTAGAGATCTTCACGGAAGCGCCCCGTTGCCACTTCGGCGGCGAGGTCTTTGTTCGTGGCTGCTATCACGCGCACGTCGACGTGGACGGTCTTGTCGCTGCCGACGCGCTCCACCTCGCCTTCCTGTATCGCGCGCAGCACCTTGGTCTGCACGCGCATGCTCATGTCGCCCACTTCATCGAGAAAGATCGTACCGCCGTCGGCCGCTCGGAACTTGCCCTCGCGCTTGCCGACTGAGCCGGTGTAGGCGCCTTTCTCGCTGCCAAATAGCTCCGCTTCTATCAGTTCCTCGGGTATCGCCGCGCAGTTGACCTTGACGAACGGGCCACCGGCGCGCCGGCTGCGGTCGTGGATCGTCTGCGCGATGAGTTCCTTGCCGGTGCCCGACTCTCCGAGAATCAACACGCGGGCATTGGTTGGCGCCACTTTGGCAATCTGCTCGAACACGGCACTGGCCTTCTCGCTGGTGCCGAGGTATTCCTGCTTTTTCGATATCTTCTCCCGAAGGCGGCGGTTCTCTTCGGCGAGGGTGGTGTGCGTCAGGGCGTTCTTCGACGTGAGCAGGATCTTGTCTTTGCCGCTGTCCTTCTCCAAAAAGTCGAATGCCCCCAGGCGCGTGGCCTCGACCGCCTTCTCGATGGTCGCCTGACCGGTGAGGATCACGATGACCTGGTCGGGTCGGTGGAGTTTGATGTCCTTCAAGACCTCGATGCCGTCGCGATCGGGCATCCCCAGGTCGAGATACAACACGTCAAACCTACTATGCTGCAATAGCTCCATCGCCTCTGCGCCGCCGCCTGCGGATGCCGTTTCCCAACCGGCGTTTCGGTGAATCATCTCGATGGTTTTTCGGACGTTGGGTTCGTCGTCTACGATCAAAATACGACCGGACATGATCCCTCCTTTTATAGAGAGGCGTCGACGTCAGCGCCGCCGTCCGGTGCCGGCGGACCCGACAACGGCAAACGAATCTCGAAGGTAACGCCTTTGCTGGGGGGGCTGGCTGCGCTAATCGATCCCCCGTGGAGCAGGACGATTTTCTTGACCATTGCAAGACCCAGGCCGGTGCCTTCGCTACGCGTGGTGAAGTACGGCTCGAAAATCCTGCCGAGGTTCTCGGCCGGGATTCCGGGGCCATTGTCGCCGAGGTTCATCGTCATCTCTCCGTCCGCGCGTGACAAAGTGATCTTCACGCGCGTGGCACCGACGGAGGCGGCGTTGTCGAACAAATTGACCAGCACCCGGCGGACCTGGTCGGCGTCGAACGGAAACTCGGGTATACCAGCCGACGTTTCCACCCGCGTCTCGACCTGCGGGTAGAGCTGGGCGACGTCTCGGACGAGTTGCTCGAACGAACCCGTTTGCGGATTCATGTCTGGCATCTTCGCAAATGCCGAGAACTCCTTCACCAGTTTCTGTAGGCTCCCCAACTCGTCGCCGACCACGCGCGTACTCTCCTCCAACAACTCTCTGTACCTCGCGTCGTCGCCCTTGTACTGGTCGCGCAGCTCCTCGATGGTGAGCCGGATCGGCAGGAGCGGGTTTTTGATCTCGTGCGCCAGGTGTCGCGCCATATCGCGCCAGGTGGCCATCTTTTCCATATCGGTCAGGCGACGGCGCTGCGCATCCAGCCGGGCCACCATCGAGTTGAACGCAGCCACCAACCGCCCTGTTTCGCCGCCCGCCTTGACGTCGAGCCGGTAGCCCCAGTCGCCGCCGGCCACGGCGCCGGTTCCGCGGACCAGCCGACGGATCGGTTCGGCCATCCGTTCGGCCATGAACAGCGCCAGCCCCAATGCGATGAGCAGACAAACACTATATATAATGACGAAGGGAAGAAAAAAGCTCTGGGCTAGCGATCGTTGCGTGAGTTTGAGCGTGGCGAACATCTGCCGTCCTTCGATGAGGCGCTCGGCGTCGGCGATGAATTCGCGGTCGACCCGCTTGTAGAAAAGGATCCCGTACGTTCGCGACGAACTGCTGGGAGAGGCCGGGCGGCCGATGCGACGAAACAGCCCACCGCCGCGTGCTGGATACCATGCGGCGACGAATGCCGTACGGTCTTCTGTATCGTAGAAAGAGTAGACGGTACGACGATCGCCCTGCCGGTCGATGAAAGTCGTGCCCTCGTGTAAACGCCTCAACACTGGGTGGCCGGCGAACGGACGAAGCCCCGCGGGGATGGGGAGGTCCTGACGGGTGCCGGTATCCACAGCGTCGTTGGTGCGCGTTGACAAGACCAAAAGTCCATCGATGGCACCGGACGCGCCCACCACGCGCGCCATCGCGGCGGCCGCTTCGGCGGAATCCGGCGCCTCGTCGCCGATCTCGTCGATCACTCGCTGGACGTACAAGTGAAAATCCGAGCGGATGTCGTCTAGCCGTTGCCGGGATACCGACAGACCACTTTGGAACGCTTCCTCGAACTTTGGGTTCAAGCCCACGTCGAAGCTCTTGTCGAGGAGCGATTTCACCAGAAACGTGAGCGGGACCGCCGGCAACAGTGCCACCACCAGACACATCAATACCAATCGCACTCGTATCGACATTACCGTACCTCGAACGCGACGGTGATAACGGCTAGACCGGAAGAACCGCCTCCGCCGGAACCGCCGCCCGAAGACCCGCCGGCGCCGGGCAGTGAACGCGGCGAGAAGTATTGCGTCCGGTACACGTCGCTCCGGTTCGACGTTCCCTTGTCCCGCGAAAAGAAACGGCTGATGAGATCGTTGATGTTGAGCACCTGCTCTCGCCACGAGTCGTGCGACCTGGCACCCACCGCATCGCTCACCAACCCCTCGACCCGCTGCGTCTCACTCCCTCTCAACGGGTGGACGGCAACGGTCAGACTAACAGAATACTCCCGCAATGTGTCGGCTGCTTCAACCGATACTATGGGCACCCGCTGGAGCCGTTCGATCGAGCGCCCCATCGCATCGAAGTCTTCGAAGATCACCGTCGAGTCACCGGATCGGATCGAGTAGATATCATCCCACACGTCGTAGAGCAACTCGTACGAATGAATGCCTTTCGAGACGACTTTTCCGCCGCGGGCCTCCACGCTGTAGAGCAGCTCGATCACTGCCGGCAGTCCGCTTTGTACGGTCCCCGCGATTCTCTCCGATAGCAGGCCGTCGCAGCGGACGTCGCAAACGATGCGACCGCCGGAGACGTACACCTGGGCGTCCGCAATGGTCGGACGTTCGTCAGCTGCCGCGTTCCCCGCGCTCATTATGATAATGACGAGTACCGCCGTCAGTCTGTTCACTGTGTGTATCGCACCCTCTGTGCTGCTCGTACTGTCAGTGCTCCTGCCGCCACGTCTTAGAAAGAAAATCCCATCGAGCCGTGGATTCGGAACGGGTCGCCCGTTCGGTTCGTCGTCAGCGGGATGCCGACGTCGAAGCCCAGCGTTCCCAGCCACGGCAACCGGAAACGCAAGCCGTAACCCGCCCCAACGTTTATGTCGCTCGCCCGAAACGGTTCGTTGCGCCGGTACCCCTGTCCGGCGTCGACGAACACCAGGCCGATCACCCGCGGCAGCTGCGGCGTACCGCCGGCCAGTGGCCAGCGCAAGTCGACGTTGGTCAGCCAGTAACCATCGTCGCCACCGGGATCGGACAGACTCCACTCGGCAAAACCGCGAATAGAGTAGATGCCTCCGATGTAGAACCGGTCGTAATACGGCGTGCCGCTCGTGGTGATCCCGCCGGCAAGCCGGCCGGCGGCTACCCAGCCGTCACGGAGGTGGAAGTACTTTCGCCCGTCCGCCACGGTGCGGGTGAAGATCTGATCACCGCCCATCCAGGAGTTGTTGCTCACCAGCGAGACCCTGGCGAACGAACCCGAAGACGGGTACACCGGCGTGTTGCGCGAATCGCGAAGCACGCGCAGAAACAGTCCGGTTTGCGTGACTCTGCTCAGGCTGTTCTGCAGTGGAGAGGGGAGACTCTGGTAACCGAATTCCTGGTCCGACTCGACCGCTTTAAACGAACTGTCCGGATTGATGGCCTCGGCGCGAACGCCAAAGGAGAACAGGGCCGAGCGCCGATCACCCACACGAAACGCCGCATCGCCGCCGCTGCGGCCGATACTCTGCTGAAACTCGTGCCACACTTCGTTGCCGGCAGGCGGTTGCGGCTCACCCTCGGACCGCACCGGCGGCGCCCAGAAACGCTGGTCGGTGCCGTAGGTGTACAACCTCAGGCCCAGGCTGTAACGGCCATCGCGAGAGAGCGATTGCGCCCACTCGGCGTCCAATCCGCCGAGCCGCCACCCCAGCCGCACGCCGAATCTCAGGCGCGACTCCACCTTGAACATGTTGTCGAACCGCAGCCCCGCCAGCGTGAGAAACCATCCGTAGAGGTCGTGGTAGCCAAAGCCGGTTTCGAAGGAAGGAAAGCTCTTTTCGGTGACCTCGACGATCAGCTCCACCTCGCCGCGTAGCGAGCCGGGACGGGTGGAGAACTCGACCTTCGAGAAATAGTCGGTGGCGAGCAAACGAAGGCGCGCCTGCTCCAATGCATCGGCACTGACCGGATCGCCGGTTTTCAATTGGAGGTGTCCCCGTATGATGGTGTCGGATGCCCGTTTGTTGCCGGTGATCTCGATCGACTCGAGGCGCAGAGTTCGGACTGAGGTCGATGCGCCGGCGGGATCGGTCTGTCCGTCGGCCCCGGCGCTCGTCAACTCTTGACCGGGGGGGACCACACCCGTCGCCGGGCCACCGCCGAGGACACCCGCGGGCGCGCATATCCCGACCAGAATGGCCAGCGCCAGCACACGGTAGGTATTTGTTCGCTCGGACAACATAGCACTGCCCCCAAGCGCAAGTGTTATGCCACGGACGGCGATTTGTCTAGTCAATATATATTGTTATTTGTCAGTAGGTTACGACGTGTGCGGCGTCTTTCGGCGGGTCTGCTCCGTGTGTAACTGTGAAAAATATACACACCCTGGAAGATCCGGATTTCGGCTATCATGAAGCCACTTTGACCTCGTCGAACTCGGGACAATACTACGCGGACAAACTCTCCGCCGAGCGCCTTCGCCGGTGCTACGATGTGGCACCGCCCAGGGTCCGGGAGTATCTGCGCGCGGAGATAGAGTTTGTCGTGGAGCGCGCCGAATCGGGCGACTCGGTGCTCGAACTCGGCTGCGGTTACGGCCGCGCCCTGAGGCCGATGCTCGGCAAGGTCCGTTCGCTCACCGGCATCGACACCTCCATCGACAACCTCCGAATGGCGCGCAAACTCACAAGCGGTCGGCGGGTGTGTCATCTCGCGGCAATGGATGCCGGCCGTTTGGCGTTCGCCGACGAATCGTTCGACATGGTGTTCTGCATCCAAAACGGCATCGCCGTGTTCGGCGTCGACCGGCAGACGGTATTCGCCGAAGCCGTGCGCGTGACGAAACCAGCGGGGACGGTGATGTTCTCGAGCTACTCGGAACGGTTTTGGCCGGCCCGGCTGGCGTGGTTTCGCATTCAAGCACGACACGGGCTGTTGGGGGAGATCGACGAAGGCGCAACAGGCTCCGGTGTGATCGTGTGCCGGGATGGGTTCCGGGCCGAAACGGTGGGGCGGGACGAGTTCGTTCGGCTGGCGGCCGGTGCCGGCCGGAGAGCCGCGATTATCGAGGTGGACGATTCAAGTCTGTTCTGCGTCATGACCGTATCATGATCCCACGTCGCACATATTTTGTCAGATGTGCTAGACTGGGCGACTGATCAAATCACCAAACCAGGAGGCACAACGTGACGAAAGCACGCGCGCGGCACATATTGGTCGATAGCCAGGAATTGTGCGAGGACTTGAAAAAGCAGATCGAAGGGGGAGCGGACTTCACGGAGATTGCCAAGGCGCATTCTAGTTGCCCATCGGGACAGCAGGGCGGTGACCTCGGAGAGTTCGGTCCGGGCCAGATGGTCAAGGAATTCGACACGGTCGTGTTCAACGAAGAAGTGGGAAAAACCTACGGGCCGGTGAAAACGCAGTTCGGTTATCATCTGATCGAGATCGTGAGCAGGAGCGACTAAGATAAAACGATGCAATGGCAACACCGGCGTCGACGCGGCTATTTTTGAGGTCAAGTAACGGCATCACCTAGATGCGCCGACGAGAAAGGTAAACGACATGAGAATGCTGCTCCTGAGCAACTCGACTTGCTATCAAAAGGGATACCTCGAACACGCCATGGGGGGCCTCCGTGATTTCCTGGGAGAGTCGGTCAAAAAGGTTTTGTTCGTGCCGTACGCCGGTGTGACCATTTCGTGGGACACGTATACGAAAAAGGTCCGCGAGCGCTACGCTGAGATCGGCTATGAATTGGAGTCGGTGCACGAGACATCCGACGCGGCGGCTGCGGTGCGCGAGGCGGAGGCGATCGCCGTGGGCGGCGGCAATACGTTTTATCTGCTGCAATCGATGTACGAGAACGGGATCGTCGAGCCGATACGTGAACGAGTGAAATCGGGCGTGCCGTTTATGGGGTGGAGCGCGGGGTCGAACGTGGTTTGCCCCACGATCAGGACTACCAACGACATGCCAATCGTCGAACCGAAAACGTTTGACGCACTGGGATTAGTGAAGTTTCAGATCAACCCGCACTACACGGACGCAGTACTGCCGCAGCACCAGGGCGAAACGCGCGCCGACCGGATCGCCGAGTTCGTCAAAGCCAACCCGGACGTGAGCGTGGTGGGCCTGCGCGAGGGAGGCATACTGCGCGTCGAAGGTGACTCGATGTCGCTCCTCGGCGAAAAGGACATGCTCCTCTTCCGCGGTGGCCGAAAGACGGCGGAGTACAAGCCGGGCGATTCACTCGATTTTCTTCTGGGGTAGCCGCTGGGGAGTAAGCATCCGGGCTGAATCGCGACCAATACTAGTGCCGCGGGGACGTGGTCTCTGCGGCGGTTTTTGTGGTCGAAAGAGCTAGAATGAAAACTGAATGGAATAGAGTACGGGTTGCTATGCTGGCGTTTTCGCTGGCGCTAGCCGTTGGGATAGGTAACGGCTGGTACGAAATCGCGCAAGCGGAAGAAAATGAGGGAAAGAAGATGCCGGAAAAAATCGTCAAGAACGATGAGGAATGGCGGAAGCTCCTCACGGAGGAGCAATACGACGTGACGCGGCAAAAGGGTACGGAACGGGCATTCACTGGAGAGTACTGGAACTTCAAGGGTGAGGGCGTGTATCTTTGCGTCGCGTGCGGGCAGGCGCTGTTCAGATCGGACTCGAAGTTCGACTCGGGCAGCGGTTGGCCGAGTTTTTGGCAGCCGGCAGACACGTTGAATGTCGGCGAGATTAAGGACACGAGTCACGGCATGGTCCGCACGGAAGTGGTGTGCAACCGCTGCAACGCACACCTGGGCCACGTTTTCCCGGATGGACCGAAACCG
>CBDVBX010000158.1:0-8759 GCA_965372335.1 uncultured bacterium
GGTGAAAAATGAAAATAACGAGCGTGGAGTTTATCGGGTCGTTCGGGTACCCGCACAAGTTGCCGCAGGAAGCACGGCCGGAGGTGGCGTTCTTCGGCCGTTCCAACGTCGGTAAGTCATCGGTCATAAACACCCTCTTGAAGCGGCGCGGCGTTGCACGAATTTCCAAGACCCCTGGCAAAACGCGCACCGCGAACTTCTTTTGCATAAACAACCGGTTTCACCTGGTGGACATGCCCGGCTACGGCTACGCCAAGGCGCCGCGGGCGGAGATAGCGCGGTGGACGAAAATCTACGCGCAGTACGTCGCCGACGCATCTCGGAAAAACGCGCTGATTCAGCTGCTCGACATGCGCCACAATCCGACCGAGGCCGACCGTGAATCGGTGGCGCGGCTATCTGCAGCGTCGCGGCCGTTGTGCCTGATATTCAACAAGTCGGACAAAGTCAAGAATTCGCAGGCCGACCGGCGCGTACGCGAAATCCTCTCGCACTTGGACGTGGACCCGGGCGCCGTGGTGATTACGTTTTCGAGTGTCTCCGGCCAGGGAAAACGACTGTTGTGGTCTTGGATCGAAGACGCCTTATCACTATGATCTAGTGCGCCTTCAGACAGTCGACTGTCAAAGCCCGCCCGAAATTAAGGAGTACGATGAAGCAAGCGAAGTTGTTTACACCCGGTCCGACGGCTGTGCCGACGGAGATATTGGAGACCATGGCGCGTCCGCTGATCCACCATCGGACCGAACCGTTCCGCGACGCCCATCGGGAAGTGATCGAAGGCCTCCAGTACATCATGAAAACCAAGAACCCCGTCGTCCTGGTGACCTCGTCGGGCACCGGTGCAATGGAAGCCGCCGTTGTCAACCTGACGCAACCGGGAGACAAAGTGCTCGTCACCGTCAACGGGAAGTTCAGCAATCGGTGGTCGCTGATCGCCCGCCGGTACGGTATCGAGACAGTCGAGGTCAACGCCGAGTGGGGCGATCCCGTAACCCCTGACCAAGTCGAAAGAACACTCGACGACAATCCCGGAATTTCTGTGATGTTCGCCACCCATTCTGAGACGTCGACCGGCGTACTACAGGATGTGGCAGCGTTTGCGCGAATTGCACACGATCACGACGCGTTGTTTGTGGCCGACGGGATCTCCAGTATTGTGGCTCACCCAGTGTGCGTCGACGAGTGGGGATTGGACGTGATGATTGGGGGTGGGCAGAAGGGTGTGATGATCCCGCCGGGGTTGGCTTACTTGTCGATCTCGCCCGCAGCGATTGCCAAAATGGGCGCGGGCCGGCAACCGTGCTATTACTTCGACCTAATGGCCGCCATCAAGTCGGCCGAAAACGGCGATACGCCGTACACACCGGCTATTACACTGGTACTGGCGATGCAGCAAGCTGTGCGAATGATTCGCGAAGAGGGAATCGAAAACGTCACCGCCCGCCATGCCGCGAACGCCGGTGCCGTCCGCGCCGCGGTGACTGCGCTGGGCCTCGAGCTATTTGCGTCGACGCCGTCCAACGCCGTCACCGCCGCTCGCCCGCCGGAGGGAACGGCCGGTGAAATAGTCAATACAATGGAACAAAAATACGGCGTCAAAATCGCCGGCGGCCAAGCAAAGCTGAAAGGCAAGATCATCCGTCTGGGACATCTCGGTTGTTACTCGCGCGACGACATGCAGACAATGATCGGCGCTTTGGAGGGCGCGCTGGTCGAACTGGGGGTTACCAAAGAAATCGGCGCGGGCGTGGACGCTTTACGACGGTCTTACGAAGAATCGGGAAGCTAATGTACCTGGTACTCTTAACCGACAATATTGCTGTCGAAGCGGCGAAAGTGTTCGATCGCTACGACAACATCGAGACCGTCAGGACGGGAACGCTTACACCAGACCAGTTAAAGGAGACCATAGCGGATTTCGACGCCGTTGTCGTGCGGAGCCCGACCCAACTCACCGCCGGCGTCATCGAAGCGGCAGAGAAGCTCAAATATATCGGGCGCGCCGGCGTGGGCACCGACAACATCGACCTCGAAGCGGCGACCCAGAGGGGCGTCGTGGTCATGAATTCCGCCGGCGCCAATGCGGCGTCGACGGCCGAACACACCGTCGCCTTGATACTGGCTTTGGCCCGGCACATCCCTCAGGCGCACCGCTCGGTTACCAGCGGCGAGTGGGACCGGACGACGTACAGGGGCGTGGAATTGTACGGGAAGACGTTGGGAGTAATCGGCCTGGGGCGAGTCGGCCGGGAGGTGGCGCGCCGGATGCGCGCGTTCGAAATGAAGATCATCGCGGTCGATCCGGCCCTCGCTTCCGACGATGCCGCCGCAGTGGGCGCGGAGTTGGCGGGCATGGACGATTTGCTTCGGGAGAGCCACGTAATCACCGTGCACGTGCCGCTTGAAAGCGGTACGACTCACCTCATCGGGGAAGCGGAGATTGCCGTAATGCGTGACGGCGCGCTCCTGGTCAACTGTTCCCGCGGGGGAGTGGTCTCGGAAGAAGCCGTGCAGGCGGCATTGGAATCTGGCAAGCTGGCCGGTGTCGCGTTGGATGTTTACGCCGAGGAACCGCCCGGAGACCATCCGTTGTTCGGTCATCCTGGATGCGTATTCACCCCGCACATCGGAGCGGCCACTTCGGAGGCCCGAATTCGCGTGCATACCGAGGTAGCACTTGCGGTGGCGGAGGCGCTCGACTCGGGTGTGACCCGAAATGCTGTCAACGCGCCCAGGAAATAAGCATACAAGAGATCATCTATTCGTCGATATGTCGCCCCGGATGGACGCGTGTGAGAACGATGGCATCGGAGCTTGATTTTCGAGGCGTTTTCGGGTATACATTCTTGGGTCGTTTTTGCCGAAGCGCCCTCCCGCGAGAGGGTTCTTTTTTGTCACCAATGGCCTGACGGATCCGCCGGGATCCTACACAGGTAGCCCAAACAGAGACAGGACGATTATGCCGGTTACTCTCATCTTGGGTGGGCAGTGGGGCGACGAGGGGAAAGCCAAAATCATCGATCACCTCGCCCGTTCGAGTGAATACGTGGTCAGATATCAGGGGGGTGCGAACGCCGGCCACACCGTGGTAGTCGGGAACGACCGATTCGCCTTTCACCTGGTCCCGTCTGGTATTTTGTATCCGGATGTGAAATGTATTCTGGGCGGTGGTATGGTCATCGACCCCATCGCGTTGGTCGGCGAGATCGAGGGCATCGTTTCGCGCGGGATCGAGGTGTCTAGCCGCGTATTTATCAGCTCTCAGGCGCACGTCGTAATGCCGTACCATATGCTGCTCGACCGCGGATCGGAGGAGAAAAAAGGGAACGAAAAGATCGGCACCACACAGAAGGGCATCTCGCCCGCGTACGTCGACAAAGTGGCGCGCGACGGTGTGCGGATGTCTGACCTATGCAGGCGGCCATCCGACCTCACCGAGCTATTGCGCCAAAAAATCCGAACCAAAAATCGCATACTGAAAGCGATCGGCATCAAACCGCTGTCGCCAAAGAAAGTTGTCGAAGACGTTCTGGCGGCGCGCAAGAAACTGTTGCCGTTGATAGAGGACACACGGCCCATGTTGTGGGAAGCGCTGGAGAGCGGCCGATCGATACTGTGCGAGGGGGCGCAAGGGACGCTCCTCGACGTCGACCACGGAACGTATCCGTATGTGACCTCCAGTTCACCCACCGCCGGTGGGGCTGCCATCGGTACTGGGTTACCGCCGACGTCGTTCGGGCGCGTGATCGGCATATTCAAGGCGTACTGTACCCGTGTCGGCAACGGACCGTTCCCGAGCGAAGACCACGGCAAGGCGGGCAACGAACTCCGCCGCATTGGAAACGAGTTCGGAACCACCACCGGCCGCCCGCGTCGGTGCGGATGGTTCGACACGGTGGCCGCGCGAACGGTGATCAAGCTCAACGGAATTACCGAGATCGCTTTGACCAAGCTGGACGTGCTCGACTCTTTCGAAGGGATTAGAGTCTGTACATCGTACAAAGTAGGTAAGAAACGTCTCGACTATTTTCCAACCGAAATCGAACTGCTCGAACGGTGTCGGCCGCACTACGAAGAATTCGAAGGGTGGCGGACCGAGACGGCCGGCCGCGGGACGTCGTCGCTCCCCAAGCGGGCGATGGCGTACGTTCGCCGCCTGGAGGAGTTGGTCGGTTGCCGCGTGTCGTTGGTATCCGTCGGACCCGAAAGGGGGGCGATGTACGACGTCTCGGGGGACAACCCGCCACAGAAGGCCCTGGTCAAAAATGTCCTGAACAAGGTCTCTCCCTGAGACGCCTGGCGGCTTGACAGCTCGGGGAGATCCTAATAGATTGTTCGAGTCTTTATGCTGGTTTTAGAATATTTGGGTGGGCCGCTAGCTCATCGGGATAGAGCACTTGCCTTTTAAGCAAGTGGTGCCAGGTTCGAGTCCTGGGCGGCTCACCACCCGCTATACCGCCAACGGGGCGTCCCTCAGGGATGCCCCGTTGGCGGTATAGCGTACGGCGACTGATACTGACGAGCCCGAAGGGCTCGCAGTATAGTGGCCTTTTTTTACGACCCGCCGGGACGACCCGTTGGCGGTATAGCGCCATTCAGTTTACGCGTTTATGTGTTTGTGATAACTGATCAGTTAAGGTATCATTGAATCAGCCCCACCTCAATCTGTGATTGCCGCAGCCTCAGCCTTTGAAGTCGACACCATGATTCAGACAGACCACAGACTACCGTTCGTCCACCTGCGGGTCCAGTCTGCCTACAGCATTGGCGTGGGCGTTTCCACGCCTGGCGAGATTTGCGCGTACGCTAGCCGGTCGGGTTACGACGCGGTTGCGTTAACCGATATCGGCGGTACCTGGGGGTTTGTCGAGTTCCATCGTGCGGCGGTCCGTCACGAGGTAAAACCTATTTACGGTGTCACGTTGAATTTGGGAGGGGAAGGGGCACCGGGTGGTGCGGCGCCGCAACTGGTTTTGATCGCACTCGACCGAATCGGATTGAAGAACGTCTGTGCGTTGACTAGCGAGATCGATACCGACGGTACAGCCGAGCCATTCGTTCGACTGGCCAAATTGAAGCGTCACTCGGACGGCGTGGTATGCGTCGTGGAATCTCCACAGTCCGAGGATGAGAATGGGTCCAGGTTGAATTTTGCGCCGGAGGGAACCGATGCGTCAGAAATCCTGGACAAGTTACTATCGTTGTTTGGAGACCGGTTGTTCGTTGGACTCGCACCGGGAGCCACCGAGTCCGCGGAACAATGGATCGCCGCGGCAGACGATGTCGGTATCGCCAAGGTGCTCACTCAGGACGTGCGCTACGTGGGCTTCAAGCACTTTTCGCTGGTCGCGGCGGAGAGGGGGGAGGCAGGAACGGGTGCTCCTGACGAGAACGAGGGCGTGGGTGTGCCGGTGGACCGCTACCGGTTTCTGACGCGAAACGAGGTGACGCAGTGGTACGGCGACTACCCCGAAGCTTACACCAATGCGTCGATGATCGCATCGCTCGTCCATCCCGATTTGCTTTCTGCGCTCGATGAACCGGTTCCGGCATCGTCGGCGCCCACGTTGTTTCGAGCCGACGGTGAATACCAAGCTGCCCTCGAATACGAACTAGGAAAAGGATTCGAACGCGAGTTTTCAGAGGCGTCCACAGCTGAACGAGAGCGTCAACGCGAGATCCTCGATCGGGAATTGGGAGCGATCCGGGAATCCGGGACGGCAGAATCGTTTCACCGGTTTCATGAGATTGTCTCGCAGGTGCGTCGCCACCACATTCCGCTCGGTCCGTCGACAGGCTTGAGACTTCAGTCGCTGTGCGCCTATCTCCTGGGGATCACCGAGTACAACCCGTACCAAGTCGACGATCATTTCGTGGCTGACCTCGAGGCCGACCCGGCGGCCAGCCGAATTCTGGACTTGCAGGTAGCCAGTTCCGACCGCGCGGTGACAATGACCGTTCTGGAACAAATGTTCGCCGACGCAGCGGTCGGCTACGTACCTTCGATCGAACACGTCACACCGTTACGAGCGCTCAAGGTCGCCGGTCGCGAAATCGACATTGGCGATGATGAGCTGGCAGACGTCATCCGGGTAGCCGGTGATCATCCCGGTGTGCCGTTGATGAAACTGTGCGAGGACAACGTCGACATCGGACGGCTATACAAACGTTCTGCTGAGGTCCGAGAGCTGGTCGCCACAGCTGCGATAATCGAAGGACTGCCGATCGGTTTTATCAGATCGAAGCGCACGTTGATCGTGTCGCCCCGGCCCCTCGATCAATTCCTCGGGCACAATATACTTCCGGAAACTGGCGAACGGTTCTACCAGGCCACGCGCGACGTGTTCCCGACCGAGTCCGTTTTCCGAATAGACGTGACGACGCTCACCTCGCTGGGGGTATGTTCGAATGTCTATCGGTACTTGGAGGACAGCGCGGGTGATGAAAGTGCGTGGCGCCGACCGGTGGACGACGCGTCAGACGACGCGCCAGACGCCGAAAAAGTGTTTGGACAAATAGCCGACGGTAACCTCGAGGGCGTGTATCTGTTGGAGTCTCCGTTAACGCGGCGCCTGGCGCTCGACTTCGACGTCGGATCGTTCAGTGACCTGGTCAACTTCCTTGCCCTGATGCGGTTTCGAAGGGGAGATTTGTCCTTTGCCAAGCGAGTGGAGGCGTTCAAGAAGGGACCGCCGGCATCGGAACGACTCGATTCTGCCATCTCATTTCTCCTGAACGATACACTGGGTTGGGTGCTCTACTACGACCAGCTTCGCGAGATACTGTCCGTTCTGACGGGTCTCGCCGCGCCGAAGGCATTGACGCTTTTGCGGCGTTTCGAACGCCAAGACGGAGGAAGCCTGGCCGCATTGCGCAAAGATTTCATGGGCCATACCGTGGAGACCGAGCTGCCCCTGGAAGAAGCCGTCTCCTGGTTCAAACGCATTCGCTACTACGCCACGCACACACTCGACCGTCAACGCATTCTGGCCGATGCACTCCTCGTCTACCGCATGCTATGGTTGAAGCGCCACCACAGAGCGGCTTTTTTTGCCGCTCTCCTCAACGAACACCGCGATCACGGCGGCCGATTCGACGTCTACCTCGGGATTGTCGAGGCCGAGGGGCTCCTGCTAGCCCCCCAAGTCAACCGGAGCGGCACCGAGTACCGGCCGGAGGGTGGATTGATTCGGCCCCCGTTGAGCCGAATCGAGGGCCTGGGTGAGGCGGCAATCCAGGCCATTCTCCAGGTCCGGGCCGACGGGGAATTCGTCGATCTCGAGGATTTCATACGCCGCGTACCGCCGCAACATGTTACAAACGAAGAAGTTGAGTTGATCGCCGCGGCAGGGGCGGTGGACGCCGGGGATCAGCTCGGAAAACAGCCGGGACCCCTTCGCCCGGCGCGTCGCAAGGGAGGACCCAGGGAAAAAACCGAAGACAAAGGCCAGCTCGCTTTCGATCTAGACGGAGGGGGGGTACCCCCCAAAGTGCCTTCCATTAAGAAAGATGGAAACATCCGTAACGCTTTCCGCGTACTAGCAAACATAGCGGAGTTCTATCCCCACCCCGTCGCCACCCGAGTAGAACTGGTCGGGCACGTTCGGGATCTCCGGACTTTTAACACCAGTTCAGGAGATGAGACCCGTTTCTTCGTACTGTTCGATACCTCTGCCTCGGTACCTGTCTTCGCTCCGATCGAGGGAATCGGCCGGCCAGGCGAGCCAACGGCCGACGGAGATCGCGTATTGGTTCGGGGGATTGTCAGGATGCGCGATCGAAGGAAGG
This sequence comes from uncultured bacterium, assembly GCA_965372335.1. Taxonomy (GTDB): domain Bacteria; phylum Krumholzibacteriota; class Krumholzibacteriia; order WVZY01; family JAKEHA01; genus CBDVBX01. The sequence goes on from CBDVBX010000158.1 coordinate 7,792, forward strand.
TATGCGACGCGGTGGAGGTTCTAGCAGAAGGAGGTGCGACCAGTGATGGAGAAACAACCTCTGACGAGCCGGCAGGAGGAGATTCTTAAGTACATGGTCTCCTTTACGCAGGAGCTCGGATACCCGCCGACCGTCCGAGAGATCTGTAAAGCCACCGGGCTGCGATCACCGCGCAGCGTGAGCCAGCACCTCCAGGCGCTGGAGCGCAAAGGATATATCGAGAGAGGAAGGGACAAATCGCGTGCGATTCGTTTCTTGCACCAACCCGTAAGCCCAATGGGTGCGGCTCTCCCCGAAAACGTCATCTCCCTGCCGCTGAAGGGCAAGGTAGCGGTCGGGTACCCCGCGATGGCGTCCGATAGCTGTGAAGTCTCCTACGCGATGGACCGCCATCTGTTCGATGGTGGCAACACCTTCGTCATGCGTGTCGAAGGCGATTGCCTGGTCGGCGCCCACATAGTGGAAGGCGACCTGGTGGTGGTCGATCCCGAGGTTCAGGCAGGCGACGGGGACGTCGTCGTGGCGACGATCGGCGATAGAACCGCGATCAAGCGGTACCAGATCCGTAACGGAGGCGCCCAGCTCTCGTCCGGAAACGGCGAGACCGACAGAATCGACCTCTCGATGCATCCAACCGGCGTTCGCGTCGTTGGAAAAGTGATCGGGTTGATCCGGAGAATGACTTAGCGACGAAGCCGGCAGCAGCAGTCAGGCGAAGTTCGAGGCCCCATATCCTTCCCCAAATTCCCCAAGGGCCGGCGAAAACCGCCGGTGAAATTCTGCAAGTGGTTGGCGGGCACACGTGTCCGCCAACTTTTCATTTGACTTATCTATATGACAACCCTTATCTTTACGTGTTTTCCGGCCTTAGAGAGCACACCCAATCCGGCGTCCCTATCGTCTAGCCTGGCCTAGGACACCGCCCTTTCACGGCGGCAACACGGGTTCGAATCCCGTTGGGGACGCCA
>CBDVBX010000159.1:0-8749 GCA_965372335.1 uncultured bacterium
CCCGGTCGGCGGTCCGCGTCGGCGCGCGTAGGTGTGGGTTTTTTCGACGTTGAGTCTTCCCACGTCGAGGGCGACCACTGTGTCGCCGGCCGCCACCACCGTTATCGACGCCGCCGGCTCCGATAAACCGTAGGGGGAGAGGTCTGTCTGCCGACCCAGGTCGCGCGCGATCTCGCCTGTCTCGAGAACTGCCAGCAGTCGCATGACCGATCCGTCTTCCGCCCGATCCTCGAGAGGTGAGGTCAGCCACCAACGGGCATCGCGCTTGACGAATACGAGTGTGACGTCGGGTCGATCGATCTCGACATACGCGGCCTCGCCGGGGGCGAAGTCCGCCAGATCGGTTGCTGAGCGCGCGCGTTCCCGCTCTTCGCGATGGCGGGGTCGTTCGACCAGGAGGAAGTAGGCCGCCAGCAAGACGGCAATGGCGATCAGGATCAGCGTGTTTCTCGACCGCTTTGCCAACCTACATCCTTCGCTTTCTCAGCAACACGTACCCGCCCATCGACGCCACCATCAACGGCATCAGCACCAGGCACAAGACGAACACCAGCCTTCCCTCGCTGACCGATATGTAAATCCTCTCTCCCAAACCCGCCCTCAGACTAATCGGAATCACGATCTCTTCCTCGGCCAAGAACTGAACCGAGTTGAGAAAAAAATCGGCATTGCCCAACAGCCCCAAGAACCGGTTGGTGGCAAAGTCGGAGTCTCCCACCACAACGATACGGCTCCTTCGCCCCTGCGGGCCCGCGCCGCCGGAATCGTCCGCGGGGCGGGTGCGCTCGGCGACCGCGGCGACGGCCAGCGGTGCGGGAACGTCGGATTCGTCGCGCGTCGCCGTACCCAATCGGAAGCTATTGAGATCGGTCTCACCCCACGCTGATTTTTCGGTGACCGCCAGGTAGTTGGCCTGCACGCTGCGGTCTCCCTCCACCGGGAGGATCGACACCGGCCGGGCCATCGGAAATATCGTGATCGAGTGGACAGCGTTCGTGATCGGGTGCCTCTCGTAACGCCGAATCTTAGTAAAGGTAGCGTCGAAGGTCTCGTGGCCCGTGTCGACTATCACCAGTTCGTCGAGTAGCACGACATTTTCCATCGTGATGTGGTATTGGGCCAAAATCACCTCCAGGGCACTAATCGGCCGCCTGGGGTCGAGCAAAAACAGGGCGTTCCCGCCGGCGGAGAGGTGCGCCGCCACTTTCTGCGCTTCATTCTGCAACAGCTCTTTTTGGGGGCCGGCCAATACCAGCACGGTGCAGTCCGACGGAATGGCGTCAACGTCGAGCAGCGAAAGCTCGTGAACGGCGAATCCGACGTCTATTAGATTATTACGAACGGACGAAAACCCGGAACGCTCTTTGCTTTCGATACGCTTTTCGTCGTGACCGGTGAGAAAGTAGATAGTTTTTTGTGATTCGCGCGTGGCGAACAGAATGGCGTTGGTGAGTTTCTCTTCCGTCAGCCCTTCGATTACCCGCTGGTTAGTTTTATACTCCACGACTACTTGGCCGTTACGAGCGCGAAAGCGCTCGGCAATTTGCGGCTTATGGTCGGGATCGACCAGCGTGAATTGAATGTGTTCACTGTTGTGCGCATACATCGACAGCAAACTGGCCGCGCGACGCTGGCTGTCCGAATTATTGAGAAAGAAAGCAGTGATGGTGACGTCTTCGCGCAGGTTATCGAGGAGATTCGTCGTGTGCTCCGACAGCGTGAATCTTTTGTTGCGCGTGACGTCGTGGCGAACGGTATGCCGAATCGAAATCGCCTGGACGGTCACCAGTATGGCGGTGAACACCAACGTCATCAATACGGCGTTCGCGCCCCGACGGGCGGAACGTTTCCTGGAGAACGCGACCACCGTGCGAGCGTTGGCCAGCGCGACCACGACGAGAAGCCCAACACCGGACGCGAACAGAACCGCGGGTAGCCGGCCGCCGGGCGCGCCCAGCGAGTAGAGTGCGGCTGCCACCATCAACAAAACCAGGCTGGCCGCGGCGACGATTCTGGACGCGAGATCCTTCATGACAGCCTAGCCCCTCCACCGTTGGGAGTCGAGGACCCGCGAGGTGAGAAACAAGAAAAACACCGTGAAGTTCAAGTAGTAGACGACGTCGTTGCTGTCCAATATGCCCCTGGAAAAGGCCTCGAAGTGCTCTAGGATCGACAGCTGGTGTAACACCACCGCCACCCCCGGTGATACGAACGGCGTCAACCAGGCGACGATCAAGAACAGCAGGCCACAACCAAACGTCGCCACGCCGGCCACCAGCTGGTTTTCGGAGAGGGAAGAGAAGAACAACCCCATCGCGATGTAAGCCGCGCCAATCAAGAACAAACCTAGATACCCCGTCAGGATCGGTCCCGGTTCGGGACTGGTGTACTTGGCCAACAGCAACGGATAGAGAACAGTCAGCGCCAGCATGGAAGCGTACACGGTTACCGCGGCGAGGTACTTGCCCAGTATCGCGTCCCAGTCTGATATCGGATACGTGAACAGCAGCTCGGCGGTACCCGACTTGCGTTCTTCGGAAAACAGCCGCATCGTCAAGAGCGGCAGGATCAATAACATGACGACGGAGATGTTACCGAACAACGGTCGGACGACGCTTTCGGTGAGGCTCAGACCGCGGGCACCGACGGGGTTTTGCATCGTTTCGATCGAGGCCAGGTTGAAGTAGGCCAACAAATTGTAGAAAAAATATCCCGCCAACAACACGAACACCGTCATGACGGCGTAAGCCGCCGCTGAATTGAAAAAGAACAACAGCTCGCGGCGGTATATCGCGGCGACACGTGTCATGATTGCTCCCCTTCGGGACGCACGTCCGTGGCCGGCTCGTCCGTGTTGTTTCCACCGTTTTCGGCTGCCGGTTTCTCTTCGGTGACCAGCTGGACAAAGATATCTTCCAGGCTCAAGGATTTTGCGCGCAGGCCGAGTATCCCGAATCCGCCCGAGACCAGTTTTGCCGCCACCGCCTCACGAACGTCGGTCTCCCCCCCCCATTCGACGACGAGCCGGACGACGCCTTCGGGAAGCGATTCCAGCCGGCGGATCGTCGTGACGTCGTGCACTTGCACCAGAGCTGCCGAAATCGCGTCGTAATCTCCGCGCGCCAGAATTTCGACTCTCTTCGATTCCTCCAGATTCTTGCCGAGATTTTCGGGCGAGTCGTCGGTAACCAACACGCCGTTGTTGATGATTATGACGCGTTGGCAAACCAGACTCACCTCGGGCAAAATGTGCGTGCTGAGGATGACCGTCCGCTTTCCGGCCAGCCCCTTTATGAGATCGCGGATCTCGATAATCTGCTTGGGATCGAGGCCCACGGTGGGCTCATCCAGAATCAACACCTCGGGGTCGCCGAGTAGCGCCTGCGCCAGTCCTACGCGCTGCCTGAAGCCGCGCGAAAGCGTTCCGATCGGCCTGACACGGACCTCTTCGATACCGCATTCTTCGATCACCGCTCCGACGTGTTCGATCCGCCGGGCGCGCGTGAGTCCTTTGAGCGTACCAACGAAGTCGAGGTACGTGGCGACGGTAAGGTCGTCGTACAGCGGGACGTTCTCCGGCAGATACCCGACCCGTTGGCGCACGGCTAGGGATTCGTCTTGGATGTCGTATCCGGCAATTCGAGCCGTACCTGCCGTGGGTGGCAAAAAACAGGTGAGGATGCGCATCGTGGTCGTTTTACCGGCACCGTTGGGTCCGAGAAAACCGAGAATCTCGCCTTTTTCGGCGCGGAAGGATACGTCTTTGACGGCCGCGCGGCTGCCGTAATACTTCGTCAAGCCTTCGACTTCGATCAAACTGGATCCTCCGAAAAACTCTCCCGGCGCGCCAGGGGGGCGTGAACCGCCATGTCACGCCAACTGGTTTCAGGTGAGGAAGGAGAGATTGTGATGCTATAGGAGACTTCTCCAAGTGTCAATGTTATTTGATTTTACACATGGAGGCCACCTCGGGTTCCCGCCCGCGCCCAGGTGCTTTTGGCCGCGGCCATCCAACCGCCGCCTTCAAAAACACTTGGTGATGCACTGTGCACTGGGTATGATTTCTGTCGAGGTTCTTCTATGAAGACTCCGGTCACTAATTCTCCTGACGCCGATTGCCCCGAAACAGTCGAGGACCTCGGGCATCCACACAACTCAGAGCGCGTCCGCCGTGGCACACGTTTCGATCGCGCGGCCATCCGCAAGGGGCTCAACATCTTTTTCGGCCTCAGCATCGCCTCGATCGCGATCATCTTCCTGTACGCCGACTGGGGGAAATCACTGGAGGCGTTCTCCAGGGTGGAACCCAAGTTTCTTCTCATCGCCCTTTTGCTCGCCGTCGCCGACTGGGGCGGGGGAGGGCTTAGGCTGTACCTGTTGACCCGCGGGCTCTCCAGCCCCGTCACGCTGAGTACCACCATAAAGGCCGCGCTGTCCAACACCGCCATGGGTGCTATCACGCCGTCCCAGATGGGGGGCGGGCCGGCGCAGGTGTTCATCCTGTACAAGAATGGATTGCCGTTGTTGGAGGCGATGTCGGCCAGTTTGATGGCTTTCGTCGTGACAATTGTGTTCTTCGTCATCTCAGCGGGCGTGATCACTTTTCTGGGCGTGAATACATCGATCGAGAACGAGACCGTACGTGGGTTCTTCCGCTACGGGTTCATCGTATTTCTGGTCTTCGGAGTGCTATTTATGGTGTTTATCGCGAAACCCGCATGGTTGCGATCGGTGCTTCGTTGGTTCTTCAATTTTCTCTCTCTGTTTCGGCGTCGCCATTTCCTCCGGCCGGGCAGCCGCGCCAACCGGGTGATCGAGGCGACGTCCGAGATCCACGAAATCAACGTCTACTACATCAAAAACCGGTTTTCCACCCTGGTGCTCTCGTTACTGCTCACCGCCGTGATTCTGGGTTTCAAATGCTTCATCGCCTACTTCATCGTCCGTGGTTTGGGTGTGACGGCTGGTGTGTGGGAAGTCGTATCCCTTCAGATCTTCATCTTGCTGGCCGTGTACTTTTTCCCCACGCCGGGCGGCACCGGAGCTGCCGAGCTCGGCTCGGCCGTTTTGATGGCTCACATCCTCCCGCTGGAACTTTTGATGGTTTACGTCGTCCTGTGGCGAATCGTGGTCATGTACCTCGCAGTCGCATTAGGATCGGTGGTAGTGCTCCGCGCGTTGGGTCGGGATACGCTGGTAGCCGCCCGCCCCGGGTACGGCACGGTGGAGAAAAAAATTGCCGTTTCGGGCGAATAAGCGTAACATTCTTGCCCAAGCTTCGTAACGTAATATTCATAAAGGGACTTATCGTTCACCCCCGTAAAAGATCAGGAGTGTCATGCGACAACGCTGGTTTAGACGCCTTGTTTGTTCGACCGTCATCGTCGTGCTGGTGGGTATCGCCGTCCCGGTGATGGCCGAGAAGGAGAGCGTGGTCCGGTCGCTCTTGCTCCCAGGGTCGGGGCAGGCACACCAGGGGCACTACACGAAGGCGGCGATTTTCGCCGGGGCCGCTATCATCACCGGCACTGGTTTATTCCTCAGTCAGGTCCACTACAACCAATCGGTCATGCGGTACAACGACCTACACGGGATCTATACACAATATCCCAGCGATCTCCAGAGTGGGACCGTCATCCGATTCAGCGAAATCCAGGAGACTTACAATGACATGCAGACCGCGTGGGATACATCGGAAGACCGAAAGACGTGGCGAAACGTGTTTATGGTCGCGTTTTTGGCCACGTACGTCGTGAACCTGGTCGACGTGGTTATCAGCGAACGGGAGACTGGGGAGAAGCCGATCGAGGAGCCCTCGTCTGTCGGTTTCGAAATGCGCGGTGACGACGTCTTGGTCTATAAATCATTCCGGTTCTAGAAAGCGAGAGGTTGATTACAGTGAAAAAAGTGTTACTGGTGCTCGGCGTGATCCTGATTGTCAGTTGTGAGAAGCGCGAAGACTTCCCGCCGTTGCTTCCCATCACGCCCCCTCCCGCTCCGACCAACCTGGTGGTCGAAAGCTACGACCCGTTGGAGTACGACCTGACTTGGCAGATCGACGATCCCAATTCTGCCGTGAGGGAGTTCTGGGTTTGGGCGTGGTCCGATATTACGCTGCCCGAAACCGTTGGAGTCGCGGTAGACACGTTTTTCTGTGCCGAGACGAATTTCCAGATTCCGGGACTGGTATTTGGCGTCTCTGCGGTGAGCGACCAGAATGTCGCAAGCAGTCTTGCAATAGCGGCGGCGCCCGACACGCTGATCCCGGGCGTCAGCCCACTATGTCCGTAGCGTAACTTAATATAATTCAATATAATATACCACCCACTTGAGGTTGCACCTCAAGTGGGTGTTGTTTTTTCCCGCAGTGGTACAATCCGTGCATTGTTGATCAATGCCGCGCGTATCCCGGGCTATCCGGGTCCGCCGGGGAGTGATTCATGCAAGCAACCGAGAAGATTGAAGGATACGATTCGTTCGAACAAATCGCCTTGGGCGGTATGGCCACCGTGTACAAAGCGCGACAGGTGTCGCTCGACAAGCCCGTCGCGATCAAGGTGTTGTTCCCGCACTTGGCACAAGACGTCGTATACCTGGAGCGGTTCAAGCGCGAAGCCAAGACGGCCGCTAGCGTCCAGCAAGACAACATCGTCAACGTCGTCGATTATGGCGAATCGAACCAATCGCACTACATCGTCATGGAGTACTACGACGGTGAGACTCTGGAATACTTGCTGAAACAAAAATCCGCCGTCCCCCTCGATATTTGCTTCGCCGTCCTTCTCAACGTCTGTTACGGCTTGGAGGCGGCGCACGCGGCTAACCTGGTTCACCGCGATATCAAGCCGGCTAATATTATCCTCACTCGCAGCGGGGGCGTTAAGATCGCTGACTTTGGATTGGCCAGAGCGGTCGACAAACCGGCGGCGGTCACCCAGCACGGCAAGATCATCGGGACTCCCGCCTACATGTCGCCCGAACAGACCCGCGGCGACGAAATCGGCACGCAAAGCGACATATTCTCGCTGGGCGTCGTCGCCTACGAACTGATTTGCGGTTGCCGTCCGTTCGACGGACGAAACTACGCGGAAGTCGTCGGTTTGATCCAGTCGGAGGACCCCGCGCCGATCAGCGAGGCCAACCCGCTGGTGCCGGCCCACTTCAGCAACATCATCGTGCGCATGCTCGCCAAGAGCACCGACGACCGCTACGGCTACATCTCAGAGGCCGTCATCGACCTTGAGGAGGCGATCGACAAGTCAGGGTACAAGCGCGACCGACGTACACTGGGGAGGTACATCAAAGAGCCCGGTGAATATCTTCAGTCGTTCAATCAGAAACTACTCGAGGGGCTCCGTTCGACCCCCCCGTCGCCCGGCGGAGGCCCCCAACAGCTGGCCGTCCATTTTCGACGAATTTTGCATCTCGACCCGTCCGATGAATTGGCGCGCAAGGAACTGGTCAAGCTGGGTGCCGAAGTGCCACCGCGCGGTGAAGGCAAGCCCAAGTTAGCACCTGACGCCTCGGAGGCGTCCGCCGGAGGAAGCGAAGCGTGGCGAATAGAAGGCTACGACCCGAAGACCGGTAAAGCGTATGTAATCGAGAATGATCCGGACGCCGACTATCGCGTGTACCTGGAATCGATCGATCTTAGCCGCGAATCGCCGCCATCGTTTGCGCTCAAACTGTCCATGCGAATTCGCTCACCGCTGCCGCGGGTGATGGCCATTGTCAAGAACATGCCCGCCATGGTCGGCGGCCGTCTCTCTCTCAACAAAGCGACGAGATTGTCAAACGTAATCGAGAAACTGGGGGGGGTGGCGCGGGTCGAGGTTCATCCCGTCAACGAATCCACCGGCGCGCACCGATCACGAACTCCCAGGGTCGCGCCCAACGCGAAAATCGGCTCGGCGCATCGCAGGCGGGACAACAAAGGCCGGGCGCAAACAGATAGGGGGCCACGACCCGAACTCGGGGACCCTCCCGGGCTAGACGGAATCAGTGACAATACCGTCGAACACCATCCAATTAACGAGCGGCGATCCAGCATGGACGAAAAGACGTCGAACGTCGGCGATAGACGACCAAGCAACGTGCCGTTTTCGCAGCGGCAGGCGACGCGATTGTGTCCGAAGTGTGGTTGGGAAGAGGACGCCGACGCCAAGTTCTGTTCGATTTGCTTGCTCAATTTCCACAAGACCGAACCGATCGATCTGGCGGCGCTTCAATCGGGAGCCACGACGGAAAATCCCCTCGCCGTCAATCGCAGTCACACCCTCCCGCAAACCAGCGTGGTCGACAAACTGCGCGAGCTTCCGCCCAACATCAAATACGGCGGGCTTGCCGGTTTGATCATTCTTTTGCTGTTAATTATCTTCGGCCGTTGAATCCGAATCGAATAACTCACCTTGTGCCGCTTCGGCGTTAGGGTCTGGCAGCGCGATGGATCGCAGACGCGGATAGGCGTTGAGCGTACGCGCTGGGATTGGCACCTTAGCGCCCGACAACATCGATTTTAACTCGAACGAGTTGGCGACGGCCTGCCCGCGGAAGTGGTTGTTGAGGACGACCACGACCTCCTTCGCCGTTTCCGACGCTCCGCGGATCGTGTCAGCCACCGGTGCGAGCTCGCTACGCGAGTACAGATAGTTGTAGCGAAGATCACGGTTGGTGTCGCGCTTGAACCACTCCGACTTGTTGCGACCGTGCAGCCGGAAGTACGCGCTTTGGCCACTGGCGCCCTGGCCAC
>CBDVBX010000160.1:0-8745 GCA_965372335.1 uncultured bacterium
AACACCTCGCCGTCGATGTCCAGCGCCTGGCCGTAGTAGCGGCCGGCATAGCAACCGGCTTCGCAGCCGGCTTCGCAGCCGGCCTGCGCGCTGCTGGTCCCACGTTCTCCAGGATCGCATTTCCGATCGACGAGCACGGTGTACCTCCGGCCTATCCGGCGCGATAGGACGCCGAACGATACGGCATCTTGCACTTGCGTGAGCTCGTCTACGCGATGCCGTATCAGGGACCTGGCGGCCTGGCCGGCGAACTCGCCGGCTTCTGTCCCTGGTTCGCGAGAATACGGAAAAACTCCCAAGGAATCAAATTCGATTTCCTCTACGAACGACAGGAGCTCCTCGAACTCGTCTTCTGTTTCACCCGGGAACCCCACGATCACCTCGCTTCGCACCACCGTCTCGGGGAACTCTGCACGAATCCCGCCAATCAGACGCTCCAAATGATTGCGGTCGTGCGAGCGCCGCATCCGGTCCAAAATCCGGTTCGAGACGTGTTGAATGGGCAGCTCGAGATACCGCACCACAGACGGGTGTTCGAATAATCGGCGAACGTCTTCCAGTGTGAGTCCCACAGGGTGAAGATAAAACAACCTAATCCAGTCGACGCCCGTCCTGGATATCTCGTCGACGAGATCTACAAAATTAGTGCCGCCGTTCTTGTATGACACGATGTCTTGCGACAGCAACGTGATTTCTTTGACGCCTCGTTCGACCAAGCCTTCGACCTCGCGGACGATCGACGAGACCGGTCGCGTGATTTGGCGCCCCCTGATCGCCGGAATAGCGCAGAACGAACAGTGCCGGTTGCACCCCTCGGCGATCTTCACATACGCCATGTGCGGCGGCGTGAGTAAGATCCTTTTCTCGAAGGCAGCAAAACGATCCACGCCCGCCGCGTCATCGATCCTGCTCGCGGTTGCGTCGGGGTCGTCATGGCCATCGCGTGCGCCCCACCACTGTTCGACCAGACCGGCAAGTTTCTCGTGCGCCCCCGTGGGCAAAAAATGGTCCACATCCGTCAGTTCGGTTTCCAGGTTTTCTTTTCGATGCCGCGGCAGACATCCCATGAGCACCAGCCGACGTCTGCTTCCCGGTTCCGTGTCCACTCCCTTCGGTCGCTTGAACCTCGCCAACCGCTCGACCTCTTCCACCGTTTCCCGCCACGAGGATTGCAAAAATGAGCACGCACCGACCAGCAAAAGGTCCGCTTCGGAAGGCTCATCCGTGAGGACATACCCCGTTTCCTCTAGTATGGCGGCCGCAGCTTCGCTGTCGACGAGGTTTTTGGGGCAGCCCATGGTTGAGATGTACGCCTTGCCCACAATCCCCTCTTGCCCGCCTTTCATTCCACTACCTCATCGATCGATTCGACGTAGACCTCTCTCGGCTTGGATCCATCGGGAGGGCCAACGATGCCGCTCTGTTCGAGCTGATCCAGCAACCTCGCCGCCCGCGCGTAACCGACGTGGAGCTTGCGCTGCAGCAGCGATGTCGATCCCTGCCGGTATTGAACGACGACACCCTTGGCGTCTCCGTACAGTGGATCGACGTTTTCGTCCATGTACGCCGCCCCCGTGCCGACCGATTGCAGTTCGAGGTTGGACGGTTCGAAATCGTACGACTTCCAGTGTGCGATCAGCTCTTCCAAGTTCCTCTCCGAAACCCAAGCGCCGTGCAACCGGATGGGCTGCGGGTTCCGCGCGTCCGCATACAGCATGTCGCCCTTGCCGAGAAGCTTGTCCGCGCCGATCGTATCGAGGATTGTCCGCGAGTCCACCTTGGTGGCTACCCGAAACGCGATTCGCGTCGGGAAGTTCGCTTTTGTCTTACCGACGATAACGTCGACCGAGGGTCTCTGTGTGGCCAATACCATATGGATGCCCGCTGCACGTGCCATCTGGGCGATACGCGCTAGCAGAGACTCGATGTCGACCCCTTTGGCCAGAGCCAGGTCGCCCAACTCGTCGATGATCAGGACAATATACGGCAGCCTCTCCGGCGTTTCATCCACGGTGTCGATTTTGCCGAGGCTGATTTTCGTGTTATAGCTTTCGATGTTTTTTACCCCGTGGCGCCGAAACAGTTCGTTGCGCCTGGTCATCTCCCCCGTCAAAAACTCCAATACTTTCGCCGCTTCTTTGGGATCCGTGATCACTGGATGCAGCAGGTGTGGAATGCCGTCGTACGCGGACATCTCGACCATCTTGGGATCGACGAGCAGGAGCCGAACGTCGCTGGGGCGATATTGAAATAAAATGCTAGATAGAATGGTATTCAGGCAAACGCTTTTACCCGATCCGGTAGTGCCCGCGACCAACAGGTGGGGCGATTCGCACAGGTTCATCGGGAACGGCTCGCCGACCACATCGACGCCCAATCCGATCATGACGCCGCCAATACGCAATCCTTCGCTGATCTCGTTGAGTATGTCGTACAGGTACACGGTTCTGCTCTCGGGATTGGGAATCTCTATGCCCACCGCTGCGCGTCCCGGTATGGGGGCGATCATACGCAGACTTCGTGCACGCATGGCAAGCGCCAGGTCGTCGGCTCGGCTGACTATCTCCCTGATGCGCACGCCTGGTGCCGGTTCGAACTCGAACGTCGTCACGACAGGGCCGTGGTGCACCGCGGTGACCCGCCCTTCGACACCGTAGTCGAGCAACTTGTTCTCCAGAACACCGCTCCAGTTTTTGAGCGTTTCGCGCGAATACGATACTCGGGTTTCCGCATCGTGTTTCAGTATCGATAGCGGCGGCAGAGATGCTTCCGACAGCGGCGGTTTATAGGTAGTATCATCCGGTGTCGATCTTTTGGCGAGCCGTTTGGCTGGGCCCGCCGACGCCGCGGCCTCCGAGCGCTGGGCCGGTTTTCTCTCGGCCGTTATGATTTCTATCGGCAACGGTTCTCCGTTCTGGGGCGGTTTCCAGGCACGTGTGTCAAAATCGTCTGCGCGCGTGGCCGAGCCCGCGGCCCGTTCGTGGATCTCGGGTTCTTTCATTTCGTCGTCTGGCGAACGAAGCGACCGCGCCGCGCCCACAAGCGCCCCCACGATTGCCCTGGCTCCTCGTGCCATCAACCTGCCACCAGCCGCGACCGGACGCACGGAAACTCTCCACCGGGTTCCCCACGAAGGCTCGTCCGGCCGTGCCTTCGAACGCGAAGAGCGGGGGGTGTCGGTCCGCTTCGGCCAGGCAATTCCCAATCGGCCAATTTCGCCGAGGACAAACAACAGCAGTGCCGCGATGAGAACGATCGAACTGCCGATCTCGCCCAGGACCAGGGAAAGCGCCGAGGCGACACCGTCGCCGACACTACCCCGTAGCGCGACGATGTCGGCGGAGAATGGCGTGAGCGCAAAAAGCGCGTTCAATAGAACCACGAAAACCGCCGTTTTGAGCACCCACTTGGTCGCCCCCCACAGCCAACGTGTAGTACCGGCTACAGCCGTCACAAACACCCAAATCGGGAGAAGCCACGCAAACGCCCGTCCGAAAAGCTCGGTGGCACACCAGGCCAACAGCGATCCCAAAGGTCCGGCGTAGTTGGAGACGAGTCGGAACGACTTCGAGGCGTCGAAAGGCCAGTCGGCGGGGGAAGCCTTTACCAGCGCGACGGCCCAGAATAGGCCGAACGCGATTCCGGTGACGGCTACGAATCGTTTGGGGCCAGGTGCGACGTCCATCCTAGGTTCCAGTCGTCGGGGTTATTCGCCGCTCGCGGTTTCCGTCGCATGGGGTCGGGCGATCGTGATCGTCTCACCGTCCCACTCGAAGTCGTCGAGGTATCGGGTACTGATGTCGCCCTCGACAAAGAGCGGTTCCCGAAGGATCCCCTGTTGAAATGCAATCGTGTTTTCCACGCCGTCAACGACGCATTCTTCCAGTGCCCGGATCATTCGGTTGATCGCCTCGTCACGCGTGAGCCCGTGGCAAATGATCTTTGCGATCATAGAATCGTAGTACGGCGAGATCTGGTATCCCTGATACACGTGCGAATCTACTCGCACGCCCATGCCACCGGGCAGGTGGACGAAGTTGATCGTTCCGGGGAACGGGACGAAATTGTGAACCGGATCCTCGGCATTGATCCGGCATTCGATCGCGTGGCCGTTGAATTTTATTTCTTCTTGCGTAAACGAAAGTCTTTCGCCGGCGGCGACCGATATCATTTCGCGAATCAAATCGCGTCCAGTGACCATTTCGGTCACCGGGTGTTCTACCTGTATCCGCGTGTTCATCTCCATAAAAAAGAACTCGTCGCCCTGTACCAAAAACTCCATCGTACCGGCAGAATGGTAGTCCATTGCGCTCGCGCCGGCCACGGCGGCTTCGAGTATTCGTCCTCGCAATTCGTCAGAAAGGTACGCACACGGGGACTCCTCGATCAACTTCTGGTGACGGCGTTGAATCGAACACTCCCGCTCACCGAGATGGACGAGGTTTCCGTGGACATCGCCCAGTAGCTGTACCTCGATATGCCTAGGATTGGGAAGGTATTTCTCGATGTAGACGGTGGGATCGCCGAACGCGCTCTCTGCCTCTGCTCGCGCGATCAAGAGGTTGTTTGCCAGTTCGTTCGGCGTGCTCGCGATCCGCATCCCCTTGCCGCCACCGCCGGCGGCTGCTTTGATGATCACCGGATAGCCGGTCTCACCCGCCTTGGCTAGCGCCACCGCCTCGTCCTCGACATTGCCTCGCGATCCCGGGATGACGGGCAGCCCGGCTTCGCGCATCATCTGTTTGGCCAGAGATTTGTTCCCCATCTGTGAAATGGTCTGAGGAGACGGCCCGATCCAACGTAGACCGCACGACTCGCACATCTCGGCAAATTCTGCGTTTTCGGCGAGAAAGCCGTAACCGGGGTGTATCGCCTCGGAGTCGGTGATCTCCGCGGCGGAGATGATCTGATTGACGTTAAGGTAACTCTCAGCCGACGTATTGCCCCCCACACACACCGCCTCGTCTGCAAAGCGGACGTGCAGCGAGTCCACGTCGGTTTCGCTGTGGATCGCCACAGTGCCGATCCGCAGCTCACGGCAGGCGCGCATAATCCGGAGCGCGATCTCGCCCCGGTTGGCTACGAGTATCTTTCGAAACATGGAAAATAAACTAGCACAGCGGCGGATAGTTTGAAAACCTATATTTTATCCGAAGTTACCGGATCCGCCGCCGTGTTCTCGAACTGCTTCCACGATTGATCGCTGGTCGCCTGAATCCCCTTGAGACGCAAAGTCAGCTCGTGCGGCTTGGAACTGGCCCTGAGGGCATCGTCTAGCGTTACGACGCCGTCCTGGTACAGCTTCATGAGCGCCTGATCGAACGTCTGCATCGAGTGGCTGGTCACGCTCTCGCGCATGACCTGGTGCAGCAGGGGCGTTTTCTCGGGATTGATGATGCAGTCGCGCACCGTACCCGTCGAGACCAAGATCTCCACCGCCGGCACACGGGCTAGACCGTCTGACGAGCGGATGAGCCTCTGCGAGATCACACCCTGCAGGGTGGACGCGAGCAGGTAGCGGATCTCCTGGTGGTGATGCGGCGGGAAGAACGAGATGATGCGGTTGATCGTTTGGGGCGCGTCGATCGTGTGCAACGTGCTGAGGACGAGGTGACCGGTGTCGGCCGCCTTGAGCGCAATCTCCATCGTCTCGACGTCGCGAATCTCGCCGATCATGATCACGTTGGGATCCTGGCGGAGTATGTGTCGCAGCGCCTCGTTGAAAGAAGAAGTGTCGCTTCCGACCTCGCGTTGGTTGATGATGCTCTTGTCGTCTCGGTGTAAGAACTCGATGGGGTCTTCGATGGTTATGATCGACGAGTTCATCGTCTGGTTAATGGTCTGTATCATCGCCGCCATCGTCGTCGATTTTCCGCTACCCACCGTGCCCGTGATCAGGACCATGCCCCGGGGCCGCAACCCCAGGTCCCGGATGACCGACGGCAGGCCCAGTTCATCGATCGTCAGTATGGTGACCGGCACGTGCCGGAACACCATCGCGATCGAACTTCGCTGGACGTAGAAGTTGGCGCGAAATCGTGCAAGACCGGTCACACCAAATGCAAAATCGACCTCACGTGTGCTCTCGAATTTCTCCCGCTGTAGCGGGGTGAGGACCTTCTTGGCAACCTCCTCCATGTCCTTGGGGGTCGGAGCAGGGTAATTAGTACGTTGAAGTATGCCGTGGACCCGGACGACCGGGGGGATCCCCGGTTTGATATGGAGGTCCGAGGCCCCCAGTTCGATCATTTTCTCGAGGAGCGCCTTGATGTTCATCCATTACCCTCCGGATAACCTATTTAGTTTCAACAAGAAACAGCGGTTGGCCGTACTCGACCGGCTGCGCGTTTTCGATCAGCACTTTGCGAACCACGCCGTTAATGTCGGAGCCGATCTCGTTCATCAGCTTCATCGCCTCGACGATGCAAACTGTTTGCCCGACGGCGATTTGTTGGCCTTCTTCGACGAATGGTTCGGAACCGGGGGCCGGCGCGCTGTAAAACGTGCCGACCATCGGCGAGGTGATCTGTTTCAAGTTTGATGCCAGAGCGACGGAATCCGTAGGGGCTTCCCCTTGCGTGTTTTCAATGGGTTGCGCGGCAGGGTTGACCGGCGCCAACTGCGCGGCAGGCGAAATGACGGTGGGTAGTGCGGGATTCCCCTTTGAGATGCGGATCTTTTTCCGGCCCTCGGTGATTTCCAGTTCGTTGATCTGACTTTCCTCGACGAGTCGAATCAGTTCCTTGATCTCTTCTTTTCGCATCTCGGCCTCCTCGTCAGACGCGGGTGACGTATTTTCCGGTTCGGGTGTCGATCTTCAATACGTCGTTTTCTTCGATGAACAACGGTACCTGTACGACCAGTCCTGTCTCCATCGTCGCCGGTTTCGAACCGCCCTGGGCGGTGTCGCCCTTGAATCCGGGGTCGGTCTGTTTGACCGCCAGTTCGACGAAGTTGGGCAGCTCGACGACCAATGGCTTGTCGCCTTCCATGAGTATGTCGACGTCGATATTTTCCCGGAGAAACCCCTTCATCTCACTCATCATCGACTCTGACAGCTCGATTTGCTCGTAGGACTGCTTATCCATCATGTAATAGATGCCGCCCGAGTTGTAAAGATATTGATAGACTTGCCTTACAACACGAACTTCATCGATTTTTTCGCCGGCGCGGAACGTGTGTTCCTTCACTTGACCGCTGATCAGATTCTTGATCTTGGTCCGGACGAACGCACCTCCCTTGCCCGGCTTTACGTGCAGAAATTCCTGAATGCTCCAGTATTCCCCACCCATATTCATTATCAATCCGTTACGAAAATCACTAGTGTCGGCCATGTTTGTTATGTCCTCCGATACGGCGTCGCGCTTGAAACCCGGGAACGTCGCCGCGGCGCCGGATGCGTCGATATTGCCACCGGGCCACCGGACGTCCGGTACATATTATGAAACTCGTTCCGGGGATGCCAGGAAAAATCCACGCCATATCAAACGGGGCCGACCTGACGGTCGGCCCCGGCGATGAATAACATAGGTCGCGGCTGGTTAGTGGGTCAGCCGTTCATGTTCTCGAGCCAACGCTTGAACTGGTCGTAGCTCTTCTGGTCGTCCAACGGCTTGCCGCCGGTTTGGGGCCGTTTAGAGGTGTCCTTTTTGGCCCGCTCCGGTTCACTGGCCCGCTTCGCCTCGTGCCCCAGTGCTTCAATTTCCAAGGTGTCGTCCAGTTCGGCCCGCCCCGTTTCGCTCACCGGTGCCGAAACGACCGGATCATCTCTGTCGACGGGCATTTCTTCGAACCGTTCCGACGGCGATTCCGGAGATTCGTCCGTTGGCCAACCGCCCTCCAGGTCCGACAGCTTCTTCTTGATCGCTTCGTTGTTCGGCTGTCGTTGCAGGACTTCGTTGTAGATCTTCGCCGCCTTCTCCTTGTAACCCTGTGCCGCGTATATGTCGGCCAACGTCGTGGTCGCCAACTCGTCAGACGTGCCGTCGTCGTCCCCCAGCAAAATGGGGTCTCCTTCGAAATCCTTGTCCTTGACCGATCGGTGAGGCGGCGTCACCCCGGTGTCTTCGGCAACCTGTAAGTCCTCCAGCATGCTGGCGATTTCCCGGTTTTCAGGGTCGATGGCGAGTATGCGCTTGAAGTGTCCTCTGGCGGCGTCCAGATCGCCCCGGCCGGCCTGTATCATGCCGAGATACTTGAGCGCGACCAAATTTTGGGCGTCCAGCCCCAGTACGTCTTCGAACGACGATTCGGCCTCGTCGACTTCGCCGAAATCGAAGTAACACTTTCCCAGAACTACCTTGCCGCTGGGGTAAAGCGGATGCTTACGAAGCCCCTTCTTACAGATCTCCAACGCCTCTTCCAGCATACCCGATTTACGGTACGCATCGGCAAGAGGCGCGAAGACGTAACTGTCCGGAGCGTTTTCGTACTTGCGAAACAGTGCTTCCAGTTCTCGATCTTCTTTTGTGAAATCCGCTGCCATGAAGTTGTTTGGGATCAGGAAATACAGCGCCCGGTTACCGTAGACTCAACCTTCTTCACTTTTCGGCTGGCATTTTACGACTTGCCTCGTCAATTGCCAACAATTAACTGAATTTCCGCCGCGGCGCGGGCTCGGGTGCCTGCGCGCGATTTCGTTATCCTGTTGCCGCACTTGAAGTTATAGAACGATGATAAATCTATGGTGTAAAAAAACTAACACGGCAATGCCAATTTGGCCACCAATGCACTTTGCATGCCAAC
>CBDVBX010000161.1:0-8734 GCA_965372335.1 uncultured bacterium
ACGTACGCCGTGGCGTCCCCGCCGAGCGCCGACTGCGACTTTGTGTAGGGCGCGATCTCGACAAGCGCCTCTGCCCCGCCCTCGGGCCTGAAAACCACTACCTTGCTCGGAATAAAGCGACGATCCAATTCCGCCTTCATCCGTTTCGTGTCCGATTTTTCGGCGTGTCCCGCAATTACGATTTCGAACGAGGGACCCTCGATGAAATCGACGGCGGCCATCATCATCGTATAGGCCGATGCTCCCCTGCTGACCTGTTCCTGGAATGCACGGCCGATTTCGTTGGCGCGTTCTTCGTAGCTCGTGTTCGCCGTAATTCTCGACAGCCGAATCAGGTCGAGCATTGCTACCGAATTACCCGATGGTACGGCTCCATCGTAGACCTCTTTGGAGCGGACGATGAGTATCTCGCCCGCGTCCGAAGTAAAAAAATACCCACCCGAGGCGTCGTCCCAGAAATGCTCAGCGAGGTAGTCGTTGTAATAGACCGCCTTTTTGAGATAATCGATGTCGAAAGTGGTCTCGTACAGCTCCAACAGACCCCATACGAGAAACGCGTAATCGTCCACCATCGATGTGATGGACGCCTCGCCTTCTCGGTAACGGTGGTAGAGTCCGCCATCGGGATCTTTCATCTGGGTTACCACGAAATTCGCTGCTCGTTCTGCGGCGTCTCCATACTCTTTGTTGTCAAAGGCGCGCGCCGCTTTGGCCAACGCCGCAATCATCAAACCGTTCCAGTCGGTGAGGATCTTGTCGTCCTTGTATGGATGGATACGATTCTCACGTATCTCGAACAACCGTTGTCGGATAGGCTCCCAACGGCCGCGCAGGTTGTCCTCACTTTCGCCGCGCTCCCGCGCCAGTTCACTCCAGTCGTGCTTCATATACAAAATATTCGAACCCGAACGATGCCTGGTCGCCTCCTCTTGCCAGTTGCCGCCGCTCTCGACACCAAATACTCCGAGGACCCAATCGGCTTGGTCCCCGAGAAGCTCACGCAATTCCGCCTCGGTCCAAACGTAAAACCTGCCCTCTTCCCCTTCGCTGTCGGCGTCCTCGGCCGAATAGAATCCCCCTTTGGGATCGGTCATGTCGCGAAGCACATATGCGATGATTTCCTCTGTGGTGCGCTGGTATTCTTCTTTCCCCGTCGCCTGGTACGCCTCGGTGTAGGCCATTATGAGCATCGCCTGATCGTAAAGCATCTTTTCAAAGTGCGGCACAAACCACTTCCGGTCGGTCGAGTACCGGTGGAACCCGAATCCAACGTGGTCGTAAACCCCGCCCAACCGCATTCGCTCCAGCGTTGTCTCTACCATCTCCATGGCCTTCTTGTCGCCCGTCCGTTTCCAGTAGCGCAAGAGAAACATCAGGTTGTGCGGTGTGGGAAATTTGGGCGCGGTTCCAAATCCGCCGTCGGTCGGATCAAAACGATCGGACAGCTGATCGTATGCGGTCTTTACTACTTCCCGGCTCAGTCCAGCGCCGGCTGCCCCAGCAGACATCCCCCGCAGCCCTTCCATGATTTGTGCGGTGAATCCGTCGATCTGACCACGGTCGTTAGACCAAACCTGTTTCACCTGGGGGATCATGCTCATCAGCGCTTGTTTGGGAATATAGGTAGCCGAGTAGAATGGCTTTCGGTCCGGCGTCATGAGAATAGTGAGCGGCCATCCACCTCTCTGAGTCATCATTTGACACACGGTCATGTATATGTTGTCGATATCGGGCCGCTCCTCCCTGTCCACCTTTATGCACACGAACGCATCGTTCAACAAAGCCGCCACATCCGCGTCTTCGAATGATTCGTGTTCCATAACGTGACACCAATGGCACGTCGAATACCCGATGGACAAAAAGATTGGCTTGTCTTCCGCCCTCGCCTTGGCAAATGCTTCTTCTCCCCACGGGTACCAGTCAACGGGATTCTCGGCGTGTTGGAGAAGATACGGGCTCTTTTCGAAAAATAACCGGTTTTTACCCGGCGGCGGAACGCGGTCTGATTTTGCACTCGTCATGTGATCACTCCGTTGATCTGTCTCGTCGCCTGACGAAGATCCGCCACACCCGTACAAAAGCGGAACAGCGACAATGGCCGTCAACACCACCTTAAAGATTCTTTGCCAGCAAAAACTCATGATAAAAAAGGGTGCGAATGAGGGGTAGCGAGAAATAGGACCATATCGGTCGCAATATAGTCGATTATCGAAGGTAATCCAATGACAAATCCGCTCCGGCAACCGAGCACATCCGGATCAGAATATCCGGTGGTTCAAGAAAACGGTCCGGCCGCTTTCGATAGACACATCCTCGATCACGATGGTCTCGACTATTTGACCGCCGGCGTCGATGAGATCGATCGATAGGTCGTAGCGGCCGGCCGGGAGAACTAGTCGAGACATCAAAATTTTTTCGGGCAGGGTTGCCCAGCAGCGAGTGTCCGCCGACTCCGTGGCCACGTTGAACCAGTTGACCAGCCACCCCAGCACCTCGTCTTTCTTGGCCGCGCCGTCCTTGGCGGCGTATTTGGAAAGCGCACGGACAATCGTGCGAAAGATGACTTTGCCGTACGTTTCTTCGAAAGCGGCCGCGGAGTACGCATCGACGTTGTCGACGACGTCGGCGCTAAAGGCGGGCCCGTCCGAGCCAAGAGACGCTGCACTCATCGACTGTGTTTCGCCGACCGAATCCGGTATGACGATCGGTTTGACGACGGCGCGGTCCCATGGCACCGGGGTGGGGATCAGCACCGGCATCGCAATCTTGAGGACGTAGTCGATAGTAACGTTGCCGTCGTATGAGGAGATGGGCACCCCCTCGCGGGCCGCAAGCACCTCGGCGAAGGCGTCGACGTCGCTGGTGTCGTCTTTTTTGAATATGGGCAAAACGACTTTGCGTTCTTCCAGGTGGGCGACGAAGCCGCACTCGAGGAACAAATTAAGCGTGCCGTACTCCGGCGGCGGCATCTGGGGACAATACATCATCACGGAATCGGCAGCTTGGAAGTCTCCCAGCAGCTCTGCCGTTTTCAATGCATCGCAGTACAGCAATTCCGGAACGTCTGTACCGTAGTCGTCTGCCAATTCGCGGTACTCGTCCAGCGCCACGCGAAACGACACGTCCGCATCGTTGATCTCGGCTCCAATGCGATAGACCATTCCAGTGAGATATTGAATAAACGGGTCGTCGGTGAAAAACACACCTTCGGTGTCTATCAGATACTGGAGTTTGTAATTGACCCTCCGGCACTCGACGAGCGCACCGTCGATGTCGCCGAGGTAGAGGTAGTTGAGGATCTTGAAGTAGTTGACGAGCACAGCCTCATACGATTCGCCGCGGTACTTGGCGATGTTGTCGGTGACCGTCAGCGCGGCCAATTCGCGGGTGATGCTCTTTGTGTAGAGCTCCTCGAGTAGAAGCTCCGCCCGTTCGAACAACTCATTGCTCTCGACGTAATGGTTTTGGTAGTGGAGGAGTAACCCCTTTTCGTAGAGATAGAGCAGTTCGGACGTTCCGCGATCGATATTCTCGATCCGTTTCAGCGCGTCCTCGTAGTCCGACTGAGTGAACGAATATTTGATGTCGACGGATCGAACGTGGTAGGTGGAACACGCGCTCAGAACAGCCGCCAATACCAGAGCGATCGCCGACACCGCAGATGCGGTACAACGTCGCCGCGGAGCGAGTTCAGAAGTTTGGCCTTCCATTCGGCACGTTGCGTTAGGCTACGGCCTGTAAGAGCCCAACGTGATGTACTTTTTGATCTTCTCCTGTTCCTGCCACACCTTGGTGTTGGACTCCAAATCGATCAACGTGAGGTCGACCTGGTAGAAGATGACCATCTCGCCGCCTTCGCGGTCCTCGATGCTTTCGATCGTACCGATCATCATGTAGTCCGCGCCGTGCTCGCGCCCCCACTCCTTCATGGACTCCTGGCTGGAGAACTCTTGTTGATCGGCGCGCTCGCCGCGGATCTGTTCGCGCTCCTCGGGGCTGGCGACCAACTCGATTTCGCCGGAGTTGATAAACGCTTTTTCGATGTCTCCGATGAAGGTGCCGGTGGCGATGTGCTCCGTGGTCTTGTTGCGGATCTGGCCCACGATAACAGTGGGACGTTTGTTATACTTCTCCATGTGGCGGACGCGCCAAGGCTTACTCAGACAGTCCGAGATCATTTTCTCCGACACCAACCTGGAGTCCGTGTCGTTCCATCGGCCGGAGAGGTCGATTTGTTCCTCCGGATCGATCCTCTGTACCTTTTTGCCGTGCGAGCAGCCGATGACGGCAGCAAACCCGACGACGAGTATCAACAGCACGGGCAACCACTTGTATTTGACCATCAATAACCTCCTGATTCGGGCCACGGGATCTCACCCCAGGAGAATGGATATCAAAAATATTGTCAACGAAGATTGTCGACGAAGCGGGCGGTATAATAAGGAGCCGGTCCAGCGAACCAACCTCCTGAAATCATCCGCGATCAGGTAGAGACTCGGGACCAGCGCCAGTGTGATCGGCGTCGCGAACAGCAGCCCGAACCCCATCGCCAGCGCCATTGGCGCTATGAACGGGTCGGACCCCCCGATCCCGTACGCCAGCGGGAGAAGCCCTGCTACAGTCGTAAGTGTGGTTAGCAGAATTGCGCGCAGGCGGTCCGTGGCGCCGTCTGAGACGATGTCCAGCAGTTTGTCTTTTGGCCGCTCCTTCCGGAGCCGATTGATATGGTTCACCAGCACCAAAGAATCATTTACAACAACACCCGACAAGCCGATCAGCCCCATCACGCCGGTAAAGCCCAGCGGTTGGCCGTGGATGGCAAAGGCTATGATCACTCCCAGGACGCCCATTGGAATGGCTGCCATTACCACTAGCGGTTGGATTCCCGAGTTGAACAGAAGCGCCAACAAGAAATAAATCGCCACCGCGGCGCTAACGAACGCCGTCAACAGACTGTCCATCGATTTTTGCGTCTCCTGCGCCTCGCCTCCGACCGCGAACCGCATGCCAGACCAGTCTTTCTTGAGGTTGAAATGTTTTTCCACCGCCGCCGTTGCTTTGAGAGGTGTCATCGTTCCTTTCTCCAAGTCGGCAGTAATACGGACGGCCCGCTCGTTGTCGAAGTGATAAATACTCGACACGCCCGGTCCGACACGCGCACTCATGACGCTCTTCAGCGGTATCAGACGATTTTGGTTGTTCGGCACCAGCAGATCGCCGAGTAGCCGCGGGTTTTTCCTCGTTTTTTCGTCCAGTATGACGCGAAACTCGACGTCCTCATCACCGTAACGAACACTGGTCACCACCTCCCCGTCAAACGCGATGCGGACGTTTCGCGCCACATCAGCCACCGTTAGCCCCAATCTGGAGAGCGTCTCGTAATCGAGTTGGATCGTCACCTGGTCCTTTCCAAGCTTGTCATTTCGATCGATATCCTTAACGCCGGGCAATGTCCCGAGGAATGCCACCACCGAATCAGCCAGTTCAGCGCGGACGTCGTCGTCGGCGCCGATCACGCGGATTGTGATCGGCTCTCCCACGGGCGGTCCGCCAGCGTCGATGTAATAGATCATCTTGTCGAATCCCTCTAGCTCGTCCGTTTTCGAGCGTAGCTCTTCCACAATATCGTCTGCCGTCCGGTCGCGCGTGGCGAACGGTGTGAGAAATACCGACACGACTGCCCAGTTTTCATTCTCGCCGGCCACGTACATCCCCTGATTGCCTATTCGCGTGGTATACGAGTCGACCTCTCCGTCGGGCAGTTCCGCTATCAACGCTTCGATCTCTCCCACTTTGTCCGACGTCGCCTGGAGCGAGCTGCCGCGCGGCAGTTCGAACCGGACGAAGAACTTGTCAGCGGCGTCTTTTGGAAACAGGATAAAATCCATATAATTGAATGCGTACCAAACGCCGGTGCCCAGCGAGCCGAAGGCCAGTATGATCACAAGATAACGGAGGATGAATGCAATACGTATCGTCCTGCGGTAAAAACCGCGAACGGGATTGAACCATCCCCGTTCGACGTGAGGCTTCGTGCCCTTGGCATGGGGTTTGACCCCCCAGATCAGGTGGGCCGGCAGCGCCAGCGAGCCTTCCGACAAAGAGATGAATAGAGCCAGACTAATGGTGAGCGGAATGACGTAAACAACCTCTCCCAAGATCCCCGACATGAAGAACATCGGCGCGAAGGCAACGAATGTGGTGAGAATCGTGGTTACTACCGGCTTGAACACCCCGTCGAGCCCCTCGACGGCAGCATCGAGGGGCTGCAGTCCTTGCTCACGCTTTGTATGAATGTTTTCTGCGATGATGATGCCGTCGTCAACAACGATACCGACTACCATGATCATCCCGGCCAGCGATATGACGTCCATGAACTGTCCGAACGCAGGAAGGAGGAATACCGTTCCCAGCAGCGTCACCGGTATGGCCATCGCTACCCAGAACGCCGAACGAGTGCTGAGGAATATCGCCAGCAAGCACAATACCAACGCTAGTCCGATCAGGCCGTTCGAGAGTACGACGCTGAGACGATTGCGGACATACCGGGACAGGTCATCGGAATACTGGACGACGATACCCTCGGGCAGGTTTTCTCTCTCGCTTTCGACGAGTTGTTTTATCGCGTCGACAGTTCGGATAACGTCGGCCGTCTCTTTTTTGTTGACCAAAAAAGATATGGCCGGTTGGCCGTTCATTCGCGACATCACTTTTTCCTCTTCGAAATCATCCTTGATGCGGGCAAGATCTTTGATCTTCACGGTCGGACCGTCGAACGAGGAGCGGACGATAACGTCGCCCACCTCGTCGGGCGTCTCGAACTGGGCCAGTGTTACCACGTTCTTCTCACTGGTGTACGATTCGAACGACCCGGCGGTGGCGCGAATATTCCGGGCCCGGATGGCCCCGATGATCGACCGGATCGGCACCTGATATTCGCGGATCTTTTGTATATCGACTTCGACTCGTATTTCTCTGTCCCGGTATCCGTATTTGTCGACGCTCGCCACACCGTCGATGCTGTCCAACTTTTTTTCAAAGAGGCGGGCGAATTCGCGAAGCTCGCGGTAGCCGTTCCCGCCGGAAAAACCGATTTCGATGACTGGGAAGATCGACGAGTTGATCTCCGTGATTAGGGGGCTTTCGTCGACTTCCTGCGGCAGATCCGTGACGCGGCCGACGGCGTCCTGAATCTCCCGGACGATTTCTTCCTGATCCTCTTCGTCGAGATCGATGACGACGTCAATTATTGAAATATTCTCCATTGAGTACGACGTGAACCGGTCTATACCCGCAATTGTTTTTATTTCTTCTTCGATAGAGTTAGTGACGTTGAGTTCGACATCTTCGGGTGAAGCGCCTGAATAACGCGTCGTGATGATCACTTCGCCGAAATCGACTCTTGGAAACATGTCGCGTTGGATAGTTCTCAACGTGCCCAGGCCGAGGATAATAATCATTGAAGTAAAGATCAGAGCGAAGGTGTGGCGTTCTGCGAAAAATCTGAATATCTGTTTCATTCTAATCGCTTCGTTTATTGGTCCAGGTTCTGGGGGGGCGTCGGCAACAACTCGTCGGACAAGGCACGGAGCTGGAGCAGCAAGTGGTGGTATTCCGCGGCGTTCCCCGCGTATTCCAACTCCGAGAGCGCCACTCGATCACGACTCTGAATTACAAACGTGAGGTCGTTGCGCCCCTGCGTGTACAGTTTGATCTCTTCTTCCGTACGCTTTTTGTTGGACGATATCTGCTCGATGTTGCTGTCGATCACGTCCCGGAGTTCCCGCATACGGACAATAATTGTGCGAGCGGCCGCTTCGAGGGAAAGCTGTGTATTTTGTATGGACAACTCCAGTTGACGAATCTGCAACCTCGTTTTTTCCACGTCGGCAGTGGCAGTGCGGTTGTTGATGGGGTAACTGAATACAAGTCCGATGCCGACGTCGGGGTTGGTCATCTCGAACGAGCCGGTGAAATCCTCGTCACCGCCGAGCAGTGCGGCTCGAAAGTTCAATGCGAGCTCCGGCTTCTTTATGTCGTCGTACCCCTGTTCCAAACGGACGATTTGTTCGAGTTGAAACTCGAGTGTGCGAACCAAACGGGTGCGGTGGGTGACATAATCGACGAACGATTCGATCTCCGGAGGACCCGGCAAATCGTATATATCGTACTGAGGTTTCGATTGGTAAATCTCGGCGTCTTCGGCCAGCGTGGCCAATTCGGCCTGGACGGCTTTCCACTGGGATTCGATCAGGTAGAGCGCGCTTTGCGTGCCAAGTAGCGCGTCCCGGGAACGCAACACGTCGACTTCGTCGACCAGAAAGGCGCTTCGCTTGCGCTCCGATCGCTCGAGCTCTTCCGTCGCCATATCGAGCCGGTCCTCGGCGATGCGAATCTGCTCCTCGGCTAGTGCCCACTGGATGAAAGTGGAGCCCACGTCCAACAGATAGTTCTCCTGGTTTTCAAGAGCGGTGACGTCGTTGATGTCGATGTCGTACAAGCTCAAGTCGTACTCCAGGCGGTCGAGCTCGCCACCACTGTTCTGCATGAGCGGCAGCGACCACGTGGCGCTCAGAATATTTCGATAAAACGTCGGCGGTCCGATCGGTATTTCAATGCCCCCACCGGGACCGGGAATCGAGAATCCCGGGATCTTCTGGTCGGTGACGTCCGTTTGCCAGTCGACCGTCAGCCGTGATCCGCTACCCCAGAAACTACGTTCTGTGCCAGCGCC
>CBDVBX010000162.1:0-8669 GCA_965372335.1 uncultured bacterium
GCATATCAATGTCTAGAGGGCGGCTAGCGAGCACTGCCCGAGCGGGAGTGCCCCCGCAGCTATGCGCCCCATAACTGCGAAACCTCGGTGGTCGGCCTAAACCACCACAATAATCAGCTTGCCTTTAGATCCGCGGGGCGGATGGGCAGTCGGCGGACACGAGTGCCGGTGGCGGCGAAGACCGCGTTGGCGACCGCGGCCGGGAGCGCCGGCAGTGCCATCTCGCCCAGGCCCGACGGCGTCTCCGTGTTTTCCACGAAGTGAATCTCCATCGTCGGCGCCTCGCCGATCCGCAACAACGGATACTGATCGAAGTTCCCCTGTACCGCCGCGCCGTTCTCGATCGTAATCTCGCCGTGGAGCGTCATGCTCAGTCCGTGCAGGATGCCGCCTTCGATCTGCGCGTGCGCACCCGTTGGGTTGATCACAATCCCACAGTCGATGGCCGCCACCACGCGGTCGACCTTGATGGCGCCGGAACCATCCACCGTTACTTCCGCGACCTCCGCCACGTACGCGCCAAACATAAAGTGCGCCGCGATGCCCCGCCCGCGTCCCTTCGGCAGCTTCTTTCCCCAATCCGATTTCTTCGCCGCCAGGTCCAGCACGGCGCGCAACCGGCCCGTGTTGTACGTCGGACCGCCGTGGTCGTTGTACGGTAGATCGCGCGGCTCGCCCAACAGCTCGCGCCGGATCTCCACCGGGTCCTTACCCGCCGCGTGGGCGATCTCGTCGAGGAAGCACTGGTCAACGAACGTGTTGGCGTTCTTGCCTGGGCCGCGCCACGCACCCGTCGGCACGCTGGTGTCGGCCGGCGAATACGCCATGCGAAAGTTGGGGACGATCCCCGCGGGAAACGCGTCTGGAAAAACCTCGGTCGATTCCGGTGGGTCGTCGCTCATTCTGAATTTATACCTCGACGTCGTGGCGGTATGCACCTGCCAGGCGGTGAGGGTCCCCTTGTCATCGATACCGGCGCGCAAGCGGTGGAGTCCCGCGGGGCGGTAGTAGTCGTTGCGCATGTCGTCCTCTCGCGTCCACACCACCTGGACCGGCTTTTTCACCTTTCCCGACAGATACACCGCTTCGGTACAGTAGTCTTGTACCAACCGCCGCCCAAAACCACCGCCGGCGCGAATCATGTGGACGGTGATCTTCTCCGCCGGCAGGCCGGTGATCTCCGCGGCCAGACCTCGCGCACTTCCGGGCACCTGCGTCGGCACCCATATCTCGCAAGCGTCACTACGGACGTCGGCCACACAGTTCATCGGTTCGAGCGGCGCGTGCGACAAAAACGGCACCTCGTACACAGCGTCCAGTTTCTTAGCGGCATCGGCGATCGCCGCGTCGACATCGCCGTCGTCGCGTAGAATCTTTCCCTCCTGCGCCGTTAACTCTTCGAACTGGGCGCGCAGCGATTCGCTGCTCTCGTTGGGGTGAGCACCGTCTTCCCACTCGACACGCAGCGCTTCACGGCCCTTCATCGCCTCCCACGTCGAGTCCGCTATCACCGCCACACCGGCGACGCGATGTATCGGGTTTGTCATGGGCGGTATTGTGACAACGTCGCGTACGCCAGGAATCGCTTTGGCCTTGGCATCGTTCACGCTCTTGACCTTACCGCCGTAGGTGGGAGGTTTCTCTATCGAAGCGTACAACATACCGGGAACCTCGGTGTCCATGCCGTATTGGAGACGTCCCGTCACTATGTCGAGATTGTCGATCCCCTTGTGCGACGTGCCAATGATGCGGTAGTCCTTGGAATCTTTCAGCGGCGGCTCCTCCGGCACCGGAAGCCCCAGTGCGATACCAACCAGATCGCCGTACTTCAACGATCGCTTTGTCGGGCGGTGGTGCACCGTGCCGCTTCGAGCGTAACACTCGTCCCTGTTGACATTCCACGCTTGCGCCCCCGCATCGATGA
The DNA here is from genome assembly GCA_965372335.1 of uncultured bacterium. Taxonomy (GTDB): domain Bacteria; phylum Krumholzibacteriota; class Krumholzibacteriia; order WVZY01; family JAKEHA01; genus CBDVBX01. The sequence goes on from CBDVBX010000162.1 coordinate 1,925, forward strand.
GCATTTCGCGCCCGGCCGCGCCGGCCATGCGACACCTGTCCCAGTTGAGCGGCGTGCCAGTGCTGCCGCCTGCGAACTGCGGACCGAAGCGCTGGTCCAGTCCGGCCTGTTCGACGCGAATGGCCTCGAAATCCACTTCCAGTTCTTCCGCGATGAGCATCGGAAGCATCGTCTTGATGCCTTGCCCGATCTCGGGATTTTTGGCCATGATCGTGACCGAGTTGTCGGGAAGAATTTTGATGAACACGTTGGGCGAAAACGACTCCGTTGCTTCGGCGGTCGCCAGCGCATCGCCGTTCCACGGGAGATAAGTCGCCAACACCATGCCGCCGCCGGCCGCCGCGGATACCTTGAGAAAATCGCGGCGATTGAGCTTAGCTTCACCGGCCATGGCTACCGCCCCCCTTCGCGGGCCGCGCGGTGAATGGCGGCGCGGATCCGTTGGTAGGTGCCGCAGCGACACAGGACGCCTGTGAGCGCGGCGTCGATGTCCTCGTCGGTCGGGTTTTTGTTCTGTTCGAGCAGCGCCGCGGCGACCATGATCTGTCCGGGCTGGCAGTAGCCGCACTGCGGCACGTCGTCCTCCAGCCACGCCTTCTGCACCGGGTGGCTGCCGTCGTTGGAAAGACCTTCGATGGTCACGATCTTAGTGCCCGCCACCGAGGAGACCGGCACCACGCACGAGCGCATGGGTGCGCCGTTCACGTGAACGGTACACGACCCGCACAGCGCTTTGCCGCAGCCGTACTTCGTACCAGTCAGGCCAAGCGTGTCGCGCAGCACCCACAAAAGCGGTGTGTCCGGACTGACGTCGATTGCGTAATCATCACCGTTTACCGTCAATTTCATCCGATCCCTCCTTGCCGTTTGTTGATTCACCTCGGACGTGCCCGCGCACCAGCACGGTCACCATCCTATCCGGGGTCGGTCAACGCCATCAGATTGGCAATGAGTGCCACTTCCGGCAACGCGCCGTCCGCCAAGCCGATCTCATTGGCAACGGTCTTGGGAACTCCCATAATACCGTAGCGCTGGGCGAGGTGCGGAAACTCGGTGGCCTCCACCATGTCTGCCACGATTCGGCTGCTCTCCATCGCGAATCGGTGTGCCAACTGCACAGCCTGCGGGCAGTGCGGTCAGGTGGGGGTGACGAATACCTGTAGGTGCACCGGCTCTTTGAGGGTAGCCAACGCCAGGCGCGTTTCCGGTTCGAGCCCCGAGTCCCCTTTGGAGACCATAATGATATCCTCGATCAATGTGCCGAACTCGTAACCCGTCGGTATGCCGAAAAACCGGATTCCGTAGTCTTTGTCGCCCTCGACGACCGTCGCCGGTATCTTGTCGATGCTGTACCTCTTCACCGCATCCTTGTCGGCAACGAAGTCGTACTCCTCCAACGTGATCTTGTCGGACAGTTCCGTAATCTCTTCCATCAGTTGCCGGGTTTCCCTACAGTACATGCACTCGACATCCTGTGTGAAATTAATGAGCTTGACAGGTTGGTCCAACTCTTCGAACCGCGTTTGGACGACGGTACGGTCCTTGTCTTGTATGAACGCCATTAAACACCTCCCGCCGGTTGGTTGATCGATGGTCAGGATTGATTCGCGGCCAGCTCGTTCAGCTCGTCGACAAAACGCGCGATGTCTTTGTCGTCGTGACCTTTTTGTTTGGCCGCGTCTTCGAGCGTTCCCCAGATGGCTTCCCCGCACTCCAAGCACTTGATGTTGTGTTTTTGGAGATACCTTACGGCCGGGGGGAACTCTCGCACGAGGTCTTCGATGAGGATGTCTTTGTGAATTTTCATACCGTTCTTATTACAAGGTGATTTGAAACCCATCGGACGCCGCCTCGATTTCCAAGTCGTCCAGTCGGGCCAGCACATCGGGTCCCATATGGGTGAGTATCATTCGCTTACAGTCGAAGTCGCTTCGGCGTCGGAGCAGCATCTGGTACGACAAGTGGCCTTCGATTTCCTCGTCATAGAAAGCCGCCTCGCATATAAAAAGATCCGCGCCGGCGGACACCCGCAGCAGCGCTTCCGTCCAACCGGTATCTCCCGAAAAAGCGATCACTTTGCCGCTGCACTCGACGCGCAGGGCCAGCGCCGTTGAACTGGGTTCTCCGTGCAAGACCTGTTCAGCCGCTACGGTTACCGCTCCGATTTTCTGCGTCGCTCCCGGGAGAAGCTCCACGTAGTCGATCTCAAAGCGCAGATGGCCGGGTTCGGCCAGGCTGGGGTAGAGCGCACGAGTCACGTTCGAGACGCGCTCGGCCACACCGGGAGGACCGGCCACGGCCAACGGTGCCGTTCGGCCGGCCAGGTACTGCCCATCCAATACCACGAAGGGAACCCCACCGAAGTGGTCGCCGTGGAGGTGTGACAAAATCACAGCATCGATCGAGGTCGTGTCCACGCCGAGCTGCTTCATCGCCACCGCGGCGGTCGCGCCGCAGTCGATCAGAAAACTTGTGTCGGGCGCTTCCACCAGAAAGCAGGTGTAAAACCGCCCACCGCTGGCAAACGCATCGCCGCTCCCCAGGAAAGTCACTGTGACATCGCCCATAGTCACCTCTCAGAAGAGCCCCAATACCGAACCGCCGTCCACCTGTATGGTGACACCGGTCATGTAGCCTGCCCGTTCGGACGCTAGGAACGCTACTACGGCGGCCAGTTCTTCGGGGAGACCGAGACGGTGTGCCGGTACCGTTCGCTCCCAACCGGCGAACACGTCTTCGACCGTTTCGCCGGATTGTTTGGCGAGGTGCTCGGCCAACTCTATCAACCTTTCGGTGCGTGTGTACCCGGGCGCGACGTTGTTGACAGTGACCCCCTCGCCGGCCAGCTCAAACGATATGGATTTGGCAAACCCCAGAATTGCCGGCCGCATCGTGTTGCTCACCAATAGATTCACCTTCGGTTGCTTGACCGTCATCGACAAAATATTGATTATCCGTCCCCATTTGTTCTTACGCATGACCGGTGCAGTCGCCTTCATCATTATGATTGCGCTCATCAGAGTCGAATCGAAACCCTCGCGCACATGATCAAAATTGATATCGTCCAGCGCGCCCGGTGCCGGACCACCGGTGTTGGTCACCAAAATATCCAACCGTCCAAACTGCCGGACGGTTTCTTCGATGAATCGTATACAATCCTCCTGCTGCGACACGTCAACAACGGTAGCGTACATGTCCGCGCCCGTCTCTTCGTGGATTTTCGTCGCCGCCCGGTCGATTCGCTCTCTGTAGCGGGAACACATCGCAACCGATGCGCCTTCTCGGGCCAGCTCCCGCGCGCATGCAAACCCCAATCCCTGACTGGAGGCCGCCACGGCCGCAACCTTACCAGCGATTCCTAAGTCCATCGGAAATCTCCTCTCCGGCACTGACGTCAACGCCTCCGTTAGTATACAACGAATCGTCAGCCCCTTGCGGCGAAATCACCTAACCGGGTCGGTGGAGCGGTTGTGTTTCGATTCGACGCCGACGAGGGGGGTCGGGGGACCGCATATATCCCCATTTGTCAGTCAGTTAAATTGCTTGATCTATTTCCGCCGGGCAGATAAATTTAGGCGCAGATGGTTAGCCACCCCTGCAGACCCCTGTCGAGCACCCCCCTGGTTCATCGATCGACCAAACCGATCGCCGCAACGGCCTGCCGCCGGGAAACGCTATGAGCGACACTACCAAAAGTACGACCAGTCCCGAACAACGGACGCGTTACAACGCGACCCTGCTCGAGTACATGAACGATGCCGTCATCTCGATGGATATGAAACTGGTGATCCAGAGTTGGAACAAGGCCGCTGTGCAGTTGTACGGATGGTCGGAGGAAGACGCCATCGGCAAACGGCTCGTCGAGCTGCTCAAGTCGGAATATCCCAAAGACTCCCGCGAGGCCGCCATTGAAATACTGGCCGAAAAAGGCTGGTACGAAGGCGAATTCGTCCATCGCCACAAAGACGGAACGCGGATCACCATTCTCTCGTCCATCTCGCCACTCAAGGACGCAGCCGGCGAGGCGATTGGCTATGTCCAGATCAACCGTGATATCACCGGCCGCCAAACAGCCGGCGAGGCGCTGCGCTGGTGGGCACACGTATTCGAGCACCTCGATTGGGGCGTTGTCATCGGCGGCGAAAACAACACACTGGCGCTGATGAACCCCGCTTTCGCACGGATGCACGGATGGACCGTCGAAGAGCTCACCGGCCGGCCGATCGTCGACATGTTCGCCCCGGAGGCCAGAGCCGAAGTTCCAGGCCACATCGCCATCGCCCACAAGGAAGGGCATCATTCGTTTGAGGCGATACACATCCGTAAAGACGGATCGCGCTTCCCCGTCCTAATCAACCTGACGGCTGTCACAGACAAGGAAGGTACGGTGCTCTACCGCGCCGCCAGTGTTTTTGACATCACCCAACAAAAAAAGGCGCAGAAAACGATCGAAGATAGCGAACAACGGTATCGATACATGTTCGAGTCTGCTTCCGTAGCGATGTTCGAGTGCGACGTGTCTGCATTGAAAAAGGCGATCGACCATTTGCGCGAAGAGGGCGTGACCGATTTTCGCCAGTACTTAGTCGAGCACCCAGATTTTGTCGTCGAAGCCGTCGATTCGATCATCCTGAAAGACGTCAACGACAAGAGCGTCGAGCTGTTCGAAGCCGCCGACAAGGCCGATCTCATGCGTTCGCTTCCCCGAACATTCGCCCCGGAAACGTACGAGCGACTCGGCAAGATGGTGCTGGCGCTGGCCAACGACCGGGATCACTTCGAGTCGGAGGCCGTTTTCAGAACGCTATCGGGAAAGCGGCTCTATACGTATTTCTATGCGTCGGTCCCGCCCGCAAAGTCGCCGTTCGAGAATCCCTTGATAAGCATAGTCGACATTACCGATCGAAGACGAACCGAAGAAGCGCTTCTCAAGACGCAGTTCGCTATCGACCACGCCGCCGACGCGTTATTCTGGATCCAACCGGACGGCCTGATCACCGAGGTAAACAACGCGGCGTGCGAATATTTGGGATATACACGCGACGAGCTGCTCACGATGCATTTCAACGACATCGATCCGCTGGAACGAGATTGGGAAACCAGCTGGGAGGAGCTCGAGTCGAAAAAATCGATCACCACGGAGTCGAGCCACACCCGAAAAGACGGGAGGCGGGTTCCGGTCGAAGTGGTGTCGAATTATCTCAACTACCACGGCAAGGAGTTCAACTGTGCGTTCGTTCGCGATAACACCGAGCGCAAAGCACTCGAAGCACAACTCCACCAGGCGCAACGACTGGAAACGATCGGCACGCTGGCTGGTGGCATCGCGCACGACTTCAACAACATTTTGGGACCGATACTTGGCTACACGGATATGCTTTTGGAGGATCAGGAGGAAGGCAGCCAGATCAAGGCCGACCTCGAACGAATCCTAAAGTCCGCTTACCGCGCCAAGGATCTGGTGCAACAGATCCTGTTATTCGGCCGGCAAGGCGAACGGGAAAGACAACCGGTCCACATCCATCTGGTCGTTAGGGAAGCGTTGAAACTTCTGGAGGTCACGATCTCTTCGCCGATCAAACTAGAGCAAGCTATCGATTCCGAATCCGGCGTCGTATCAGCTGACCCCACACAGATCCACCAGATACTGTTTAACTTGTGTGCGAACGCGCAGCACGCCATGCGTGAATCGGGCGGTGTTCTCACGGTAGGTCTTCGCAGATTCGATCCGGACGAATCGTTCGTCAAGATGAATCCTAATCTCGAAAAGGGCCCGTTCGTGGAGCTCACCGTCAGCGACACCGGGCACGGAATCGACCGGGCGACTATGGAGCGGATATTCGAGCCGTTCTTCACCACCAAGCAGGTGGGTGAGGGGACCGGCCTGGGGCTCTCGGTCGCCCACGGCATCGTCGTCAGTCACGGCGGTACGATGACCGTCGAAAGTTCTCCGGGCGAGGGGACGACGTTTCGGGTGTACCTCCCCCGCGCCGAAGCGAGCGCCGCGGAGATGACGGCGATTCCGGAGCCCGACGCGGCCGAGGGCGAATCGGTGCTATTCGTCGAGGACCGGGAAGACGTCGCCGCCATGGGCAAGACCATGCTGAATCGGCTCGGCTACAACGTCACGATTTCAAACACCGGCACCGACGCGTTAGAGGTGTTCCGTCAGAACCCGGATCACTTTGACCTGGTCCTGACCGACCAGGCGATGCCGGGGTTGAAAGGCACCGACCTCGCGCGCGAACTGCTTCAGATCCGACCCGACCTCCCGATAGTGCTGGTGACCGGTTTTAGCGACGTCGGTTCGCCGGAGTCGGCAAAGCGGATGGGTATCCGCGGCTTCGTCCGCAAGCCAATGGTAACCCGCGAACTGGCCCGGGTGCTCCGCAACGCGCTGGGCAGTGGCCGGGATTCCGGTAGTTGACCCCCAGGGCGACAGAGCCTCCAACTCATTTGAATGTGGCTGATTAGCGACGACCGCGATGGATCGGCACTAGACATCCAAGCCGGATTGATGTACAGTTATTAACTGAATCGAACTGCATTCACAGGAGTTCCTACCCATGGGCATGGTCAAAGATTTAAAAACGAGGATCACCATTTTTGGCGAAATTTGGGCGTTTATGAGGGTTCGCAAGAAGTGGTGGCTGGGCCCGATCATGATCTTTCTGATGCTGCTGGGCGTGTTGATTGTTTTTACGGAAGGCTCGGCGCTGGCACCGTTCATCTACGCGTTGTTCTA
>CBDVBX010000163.1:0-8627 GCA_965372335.1 uncultured bacterium
CAATGTGGCCACCACGACGGGATCGGTGTTGGCCGCCTGCTCGGGTGTCCGGTCCCAACCGATATTGGGTTTTACCACCACGACGTCGCCCTTGGAGACGAACTTCGACATGCCACCGATCGCGTCGACCGCCGCAGTGGTTATCGCTGCCGGGTCGCTGCCCTTAACAACCGACATCACCGGAGTACCCGTGGCCGGATCCGCGAAAAGATCCTTCGGATCGATGAACTGCGCGCCAATCACGCCCGTCGTCACCGTCTTGATGAAGGTTCTTCTATCCATGTAGACACGCTCCTGCGAGTTCTTGAATGGCTGGTCCGGTATGCAAGTAAATGTACCACCGAACTGCATCGATTGTCTAGCGCGGCGAAAACTTAACCGTGATATCCAATTCCAACGGCTGTGACCGCCGGCACAACCATGAGGACGGTATCCAAATGTTTGGCCGTGGTAGTGGTTGGGGTTCTAGTCGTTGCGGCGCAGGAGCAGGATGGTGACGTCGTCGGAGGTTGGTTCACCGGCGAGGAAATCGTCGACCAGGGCGACGATTTTTCCCCGAATGTTGGCCAGAGAATCGTTTCGATGGGTAGTAAGAACCTCTCGTACCGGCTCCATTCCCAGGAATTTTTCTCCGTCCGTCGTTGCCTCGGGAATGCCGTCGCTAAAAACGGCCATGAGGTCTCCCGGCAGAAGCTCGGCTTCGCCACATTCGAGTATGAAGTCCTCGATCATGGCTATCGGAAGGCCCGTCGGTTCCAGAGAATCGATGGCACCGTTGGCGCGAATCACGCGCGGCGGTTCGTGTCCCGCGTTGATGTAACGCAGCTTTCCCGTCTCGCCGTCGAGCTCGGCGAGAAAAAGAGTTACAAACTGCTCCGGCGTGAGACTTCTGAACAACTGGCGATGCAGGTGGCGTGTGAGTTCTTCGATGTCGCCTTCGATGTCCGACAGCATTCCGATCAGAACCGTCGCAGCGCCCATGGCCAGCGCCGCCGGCATTCCTTTGCCGGCTACGTCGCCGAGCGCGACCAGATACTTGCCGCCCGGCCTAGGGAGACACTGGTACAGGTCACCGCCGACGGCGTGACACATCACCTGGTACGCCTCCAGCTCGTAACCCGCCGGCGGGACGATTTCGTCGGGCAGCATGCCACGTTGGATGTTCGCCGCCGTTCGCATCTCTCTTTCGAAACTCAGATTGCGCAGCTTTATCGCGACGGCATTCGCCGTGGCGGCAAGCACCTCGAGGTCGTCCTTCCCGTACTGCACCTCCGGGTTGGCCGTGTCCACATACAGAATTCCTCTCACGCGTTCATTGTCGAACAATGGGGCCGCCATCGCCGAGCGGAGATTGAGCGACATGATACTGTGTTGATCGATGTATTTCGGGTCCTCCAACGGGTTGGCCACCAGGATCGCGTCGCGCTGGCTGGTGACAAGCCCGACGATCGTCGAGCTGAGCTGCAACGGCGCATCGGGGTCCCCCTCGCGCGTCCAACGAGCGCGGATCTCCACCGTCGTTGCCTCGCCCCGATCTTCGAGCAGCACGACTCGGTCGGCCTGCACCCATTGCGACACAAATTTGCACGCTGCCGTGCCCACCGCTTCGGAGCTGCCGCCCGACGCGAGCAGCTCGAACAACCCCGAGCTCATATCGACAATTCGGTCCCTCGCTGCGGCCGAATAACCATCGCGATAGTTGTAACGGAGACGGGTGGTCACCTGGGCGGGGGCGACGAAGGTCTTCGAAATCGGCATCGAAGAAGCGAATCTCAAAAGAGTCCCGGCAAAACTCACCAAGGCCCCGGTTCGCACCTCGACCTCTTCGGTCGTGACTTTCTCGCCGTTGATTTCTGTGCCGTTCGTGCTGCCGAGATCACGCACGAACAAACGATCCCCTTCGACGCGAAGCACCGCGTGTGATTTGCTGACGCGCGCCACGGGGATCTTCACCGCATTGTCGCCGGATCGGCCCACGGTATGTTCGCCGTCTTCGAGCTTGAGAGGATTGGACTTACCGCCGTATGCGATTTCCAGTTCGAGCATTTTCGCCTCGATGGATTTCAGACCCAATGATCGTTAATTGTCAATTGAGGGTATTACACTATAGCAAATGGGTGCGGGATACGTAACCATCCGATTTTATTGCCCTTGTTAACTATTTGGACGTTGCTCAACGCAATGACTATATAATATAATGTAAAACTTAGATATCCCAAACTCTAACTCCAGCAGCAAGGCCAGTCCCATCATGATCGACAAAAGACTTTCCTCGTATGAGGTCGTCGGCAAGATCGGCGCCGGGGGACTGGGTGAGGTGTATCGCGCGCGCGATACACGACTCGGGCGCGATGTCGCGCTGAAGATCCTGCCCGACGTGTTTGCAAGCGACCCCGAGCGCCTCGGGCGATTCGAACGAGAAGCCCGTCTGCTCGCGTCGCTCAACCACAACAACATAGCGACCATTCACGGTTTCGAACACGCTAACTCCTCACACTTTCTCGTTCTGGAATTGGTCGAAGGCGAGGACCTTTCGAAAAGATTGTCACGGGGTCCTGTACCGGTGGACGAAACGCTGGCCCTCGCGCGCCAAATCGCCGATGCACTGGAAGCGGCGCACGAACAAGGTATCGTTCATCGCGACCTCAAACCCGGCAACATCGTCGTCGATCCCGACGGCCAAGTTAAGGTCCTCGACTTCGGTCTCGCCAAAGCGTTCGATACCGATGCATCCAACGTCAACGATTTGTCCCAGTCGCCAACGATCATGACCGGCGCAACCGTACAGGGCGTCATACTCGGCACCGCCGGCTACATGAGCCCGGAGCAGGCGCGCGGCAAGCGGGTGGACAAGCGCGCCGACGTTTGGGCATTCGGTTGCGTATTGTTTGAATTGCTGTCTGGCCGGCAGACATTCAGCGGAGAAACGGTGTCCGACACGCTGGCATCCGTGCTGGCTCGCGAGCCCGAGTGGGACTCGCTGCCGCAAAACACGCCCGCACAGGTGCGCCGGCTGTTGGAACGCTGCTTGACCAAGGACCCAAAGCAACGCCTTCGCGACATCGGCGAGGCGCGAATTGTGATCGACCGGGTATTGTCGGGAGACGCCGGGGACGCACCAACCGAAACCGACGCCGCGGAGGCCGCGCCGCCAATCAGCCGGTCGAAAAGACCGTGGGTGGCAACCGCCGCTTTCGCGCTGTTGGCAGTCGCCGCCGTCGTTGCTTACCTGACCAAATCGCCTGAAGTCCCGCCCGTCGTCCGGGCGTACGTTCCGCCGCCAGAAAACTCGCCGTTCGAGCTCAACTCTATTCACCCCGGCCCGGTAGCGGTATCGCCCGATGGGTCCCGCTTGACGTACGCGGCCAGGGACAAAACGGGCAACGTCATACTGTGGGTTCGACCTCTCGATCAGCTACAAGCACGCCCACTAACGGGAACTGACGGTGCCGGCTACCCGTTCTGGTCGCCCGACGGCCGTTCGATCGGTTTCTTCGCCAGTGGAAAACTCAGACGAGTGGAAGCAGGCGGCGGTCCGCCAATCACGCTGACCGACGCGACTGTCGGAAAGGGGGGGTCCTGGAACGAGGACGATGTGATTGTTTTTGCACCGTCGTTCAACGGACCAATTCACCGCGTGCCCGCCGGCGGGGGCGAATCGATTCCCATTACCGAAATTGACACGGAGCGGGGGCAGAATTCGCACCGCTTCCCGTACTTTCTTCCCGACGGCCAGCACTTTCTCTTTTTCGCCAGAGCGGCTGCGGCGACTGGTGGTAACAATACGGGCAGCACCGTATACGTCGCAGATCTCGACGGCACCACACCCCGCGAGCTGTTCCGGTGTCAATCGCAGGTCATCTACGCGGCGGGGCACTTGTTGTTTCTTCGCGAATCGGCTCTGATGGCCCGCCCCTTCGATCCCGGGCGCCTCGAGTTCACCGGCGACCCGTTCCCGATCGTCGACCACATCACCTTTTTACCGGCTGCTTCGCGGGGTATTTTCGACGCGTCGGATAACGGTGTGCTGGTGTATCTGGCCGGCGCGACGACGCCGGGCGGTCAAATCGAGTGGGTTGACCGGTCGGGGAAAACGATCAGTACCCTAGGGAAACGAGCAACCTACAGCGGGCTCCGGATCTCGCGCGACGGCACCAAGATCGCCGTCGAAGTAACCGATCCACGCAACGCCTCCTGGGACGTATGGGTATTCGACGTGTCCCGCGGAATCCGCACGCGGTTTACCTTCGGGCCGAACTCTCTCAATGGCGGTCCGGTCTGGTCCCCCGACGACTCGCGCTTGTTGTACCGCTCCGACCGCGGCGTCAAGGCGAACTTGTACTCTAAGTCTTTTGCCGGTTCGGCGACAGAGCAGCTGGTGTTGGATACCGAATTTCCCAAAGATCCGAGGGATTGGAGTTCCGACGGAACATTCATTCTTTACACCGAATACAACAGCGACACAAAGGGGGATATCTGGGTCTTGCCCACTGAAGAAAACGCAGAACCGTATGCGTTTCTCGGTACGGAGTTCATCGAGATTCACCCGCGATTCTCGCCGGACGCGAATTGGATCGCATATACGTCCGACGAATCGGGACGTTTTGAGGTGTACATCGCCCCGTTCCCCGGACCGGGACGAAAATGGCAGATCTCGACCAACGGCGGACTGGAACCCCGGTGGCGCGCCGACGGCCGGGAACTGTACTTCCAAAATCTCAACAACCAAATATCGGTGGTCGACCTCGATTACGAAGATGGCGTTCTTATCGTCGGCGCTGAAACACATCTCTTCGAGTTCCGCGGCGGGGGCGAATTCGACGTCGCGGCGGACGGCGAAAAATTTCTATTAGTGCGCGAGGATGACAAAATCACAACGCCGTTGACGTTGGTGACGAACTGGATCGAAGACCTGAACAAGAAACGGTAACAAAAGAACGCCGGTGCTTATTCCATTCCGTCCATGATCGCTTGAAATCGGGGGTGGTTGCGTATCAGGTCCATGTCGTCGTCCTGTTCGATCCAGTCTTTGTGGGCAAACCCACACGCCACCGATTTCTCGAAGTAGTCGACGGCTTCTTCCACCCTACCCACCCGCGAATACGAACACGCCACGCCGTAGACAATATATGGGTCCTCTGGATCCGATTCGTACGCCTTGTCGGCCCACTCGAGCCCCTTTTTCTGTTCTCCCAATTCGATGAGCGTGGCCGACTTGAGATAAACCGCGCGGGTATCATCGGGATTGAGTTCAAGGTGCTTGTCCAGGCTTCTCAGCGAGATGTGGTACCAGTCTACCGCTTTGTCGTCGCGGCCCAAACCGCGGCAGGTAAAAGCTAGAAGGTTGGACGCCTGATAGTTGTCGGGATCCACCAGGCACGCTTTTTCGTAGTACTGCGCCGCCCGTGCTTTGTCGCCGCTGGCGTAACAAGTTCGGGCGTAGTAGTAGTACGCTTCGAACAAACGGGGATTCAGGCGGATCGCCGTCTCGAACTCCACCGCCGCTTCGTCGTACCGCTTGTTGAGGCTCACAGCAAAGCCGTATGCGGCGTGGGACTCGGCCAGTTCGGGAGCCAGTTCAAGGGCTTTCTTACTCGATTCGAGCGCTTTGTTTAGATTCTCATCCGACCGCTCGAAATACATGTAGAAGTACGAATAGCAGTCGGCCAGACCGGCGTAGGCCAGTGCGAAACCCGGATCGCGTTCGGTAGCGTGCGTGAACATCTCGATCGCGTACTCGATGTTCTTGCGTTTGGTTCGGTAATAATACATCCGGCCGCGGAGGTAGAAGTCGTACGCGTCTACGTTGTCGGTTGCCGACGTTTCCAGCGCCTGCTTCTCGTTCTCGCTGAGCTCGACCTGCATGACCTCTACTATGTTTTGCGCGATTTCCTCCTGAATAGAAAATATGTCTTTGACCTCTCGGTCGAACTGTCCCGACCAAATGTTATAACCGTCCAACACGCTCACGATCTGCGCGTTGATTCGAAGGCGGTCCTCCAGTTTGCGAACGCTCCCCTCCATCACGGCGTCTACGCCGAGGCGGCGGCCGATCGTCCGGATATCTACGTTCTTTCCCTTGTAGGAAAACGAAGAGGTTCGCGCGGCTACGTCCAATCGTTCCACTCGCGACAGCGCGTTGATGATCTCTTCGGCAATGCCGTCGCAGAAGTATTCCTGGGTTTTATCCGGGCTCATGTCGGCGAACGGCAGCACGGCAATCGAGGGGCGCTCTCCGCGCGAACGGACGCTTACCGTGTGCCCGGGAGTGTCCAGGTCCCGGAGCATCTCTGAGATACTTTGGTAGCGGTCTTCCGTGTTTTTCGCCATCGCCCTCTCGACGATGTTGATGACGGAAATCGTTACGTCCGGCCTCAACGCCGAAAGCGGTGTCGGCTCTTGATTGAGTATGGAATAGATGACCGCCTGGTTGTAGCCGCCCTCGTAAGGGAGTCGACCGGCGAGCATCTCGTATAGGCACACTCCCAGTGACCAAATGTCTGTGCGGTGGTCGACTTCGTCGCCGCGCGCCTGCTCGGGCGACATATACGCCACCGTGCCAGAAGACGCTACGTCGTCGGAACTGCCCGAACCACCGGGAATCGTCGCCAGACCAAAATCGAGTATCTTCGCCTGGCCGTCGGTCGACACAATCACGTTCATGCTCTTTATGTCCCGGTGGACGACCCCCTGCTTGTGGGCGGACTCCAGTCCGCGAGCGATCTGCTTGGCGATCGTAAGCGCATCTTCGGGCTCGAAACTACCGGCTTCAATCATCTGGTTGAGGGTCGGGCCGGGCACGTACGCCATCGCGATAAAGGTCTGGCCTTCGACGTCATCGATTTCGTACACCGGGCAGATGTTGGGATGGTCGAGGGCCGCCGCTGCCTGTGCCTCGCGCGTAAACCGCCTTCGCGCCGATTGGTCGTCGAGAACTCCCGGGCGGAGGAACTTGAGCGCCACGGTGCGCATGAGCTTGGTGTCCTCGGCACGGTACACATCACCCACGCCGCCCTCGCCCAGTTTTTCCAGGATTTTGTAATGAGAGATTATCTGACCGATCATGGTGTTATGTTTCTTTATGAGTGCGGTCCGTGGCTTTGGCCCTAAGAACCTGAATATAACAAAGGCGGCAAATTCGTCAAAACGCATTATTTTAAAGGCGTTTCGCTATTCACGACGCCAACTGAGCGCCGCCGTCCCGGAAAAATACCCTGACTCTTATACGGATTCAAGCCGTCATATTTTCAAAAAAAATCGCCGGCAGGTCCTTGACACAGAGCGGATCAGGTGCTATTATTTCGATAGTTGTAGGAGTATCGTAATAATGCAAAGTGCAGAAGAATTGGCAAGGCTGTTCAAGGCGCTCTCAGATCCTAACAGACTGAAAATACTGCAGTTGTTACGTGAGTGCTGTGGCCCGGCGGGCTGCCGGCTGTCGGCGGATGACAAAAACAACAGCATATCGAGAATCGCGGACCAATTCGATCTGGCGTTGTCGACGGTCTCTCACCATATAAAGGAGCTGAAGAGCGCTGGATTGATCGTGTGTGAAAAGCGCGGCCAGACGGTCTACTGCGTGCCGAACGAGGCGATGCTCAAGCAATTAGAGGAATTTGCCAAATCGTAAATCGTTTTTTTTGGATATGTATTTCGATAGTTGTCTAAGCATAGAAGTAATAGCGGTTTATTGGGGGTCCCTCACCCACTGAACCGCCGTCAATGACCTGGGTCTACGGACACAGAGTCAAGGAGGTTCAAAATGAAGAATTCGTACAAACCGACTAATGACGGCGGGGTACCCGCCGGCGCCGAACAGATCGTCGACAAGGTCAGGGAGAATTACGGCCAGATTGCCAAAGCTTCGCCGTCGACCGGATGCTGTGGCCCGGCGGCAGAGACCTGTTGCGGTCCCGAGGCCGAGCGGGTATCAAAACGGCTCGGCTATACTGCCCAAGAACTGGAGACGGTGCCCGAAGGCGCCGATCTCGGGCTGGGTTGCGGGGCGCCCATCGGACACCTCGACCTGCGTCCGGGTGAGACCGTGCTCGACCTCGGCTCTGGAGCGGGAATAGACGCGCTGCTGGCGGCCGACCGGGTCGGCCCCGATGGCAAGGTGATCGGCGTCGACATGACGCCCGAGATGATCGAGCGAGCCAGGGACAACGCCGAAAAAGCGGGAGCGTCCCAGGTCGATTTCCGCGAGGGCCGGTTGGAGGCGCTACCGGTGGCCGATGCATCCGTGGACGCTGTCACCAGCAACTGCGTCATCAATCTGGTACCCGACAAGACGCGGGTATTTCGCGAAGTGTCACGCGTCCTACGGCCCGGTGGTCGATTGGTCGTCTCAGACATCGTCCTCGAAGGAGAACTCCCCGACACCCTGCGAAACGATCTCCTCGCCTACGTCGGTTGCATCGCTGGCGCCATGCAACGCGACGAATACTTCGCCGCCGTCGCAGCCGCCGGTCTTTCTCAGATCGACGTGCTCAGTGACACCGACATAGTCGCTACCGGATACGAGATCGCACCCGAACGGATTCGAAATCTCGCAGAGCGTGCCGGGGTTTCCGTTGAAGAGCTTCGCGGCAAAATTCACTCCATTACGTACCGTGCGGTTAAATAAC
>CBDVBX010000164.1:0-8599 GCA_965372335.1 uncultured bacterium
GCCAAACGCAAGGTCAAGGCCAAGCGTAAGGTGAAGGCCAAGGCCAAACGCAAGACCAAAGCCAAGAGGAAGACCAAAGCAAAAGCCAAGCGTAGAACCAAAGCGAAAGCCAAAAAGAAATAAGCTTTGAGATTATACGCTGGCCTGGCCAGGCTTGCGGTTTCTGACAGGGAGAGGACGTACAGTCCTCTCCCTATTTTTTTGTGGCGCGTCGGCCAATAAGCTGCTAGAAATACAACAAGTTACGGTCATTGCCGCCTCGCCCTGACCTCGGGGCGCGGCTCAAAAAAAACCGAAAGGATCTGTCATGCAGTTCAAACCCTCAAAGATGTTTTTGACGAGGGGGGTGGGACGACATCGCGAGCAGTTGGCCAGTTTCGAGCTGGCGCTTCGGGACGCCGGAATCGCGGCACATAACCTGGTAACGGTCTCCAGCATCTTTCCGCCGCGCTGCAAGCTGATATCTAGACAGAAGGGACTAGCCATGCTCAGCCCGGGTGAGATCGTGTTCTCGGTTCTGAGCAGATGCGCCACCGACGAAGCTCACCGACTGATTGCGAGCTCCCTTGGAGTGGCGATCCCGTCCGACCGCGAACGATACGGGTACCTTTCGGAACATCATAGTTGCGGTCAGAATGGGAGACACGCCGGAGACTACGCCGAGGACCTGGCCGCACAGATGCTGGGGTCGGTTCTCGGTTTGGACATCGATCTGGACAAAGCGTGGGACGAGCGCAAAGAGCAGTGGAAAATCGCCGGCCAAATTGTCCGCACCTCTAACGTCACGCAGACCGCGATGGGCAAGGAACACCTTTGGACAACAGTGGTAGCGGCGGCCGTATTCTGCGGGTGAGAGAGATTCGATGCACGAACGCGACATAGGGTTTTTGGAGGACAAGCTGGATCCGGCCCCCCCGGCGCGGGAAAATCCGGCATATATACTGGGGCTGGTTCCTTACGAAGAGACGACGACCTACAAGCAGGGCACCAAACACGCGCCCCAGGCGATCGTCGATGCGTCGGGGCACATGGAGTTGTGGGACGAAACGCTCGAGATCGACGCGTCGATTCACGGTATCAAAACTGTTCGGGCGGAGATAGATGACCTCGTGTCGATCACTCGATTTGCCAATCGGCTGAGAAAGGACCACCCTGACAAGCTACTGGGTTTCGTTGGTGGAGAGCATTCGATAACGCCGGCGTTGGTGGAGGGGTGCTGCAGCGGCGAATTCGGAGTTGTGTGGATAGACGCCCACGCGGATTTGCGAGAGTCGTATATCGGCCGACCGGACAACCACGCCTGCGCCGGCTACAATACGGCGCCGATGGCCCCCATCGTGCAGATTGGCGTGCGAACGCTAGCCGAAGAGGAAGCGCATTATCTGAAAAACACGGATCGCGTTAGATGTTTCAGGAATTGGGCCGAGGAGGCGAAGCAGGCAGTTCTGGAACTGCCCACGAACGTATATCTGACGGTGGACGCCGACGGCTTTGCGCCGGAAGTGGTGCGAGCCGTCGGCACTCCTGAGCCGGGTGGGTTGTATTGGGACGAGGTGATCGACATTGTGGCAACGCTGTTCCGTGAAAAGAAGGTGACGGCCTTCGACACAGTGGAACTGTGCCCGGTCGAACAAGACGTGGTGTCGTCGTTCATCATCGCGAAGCTGATATACAAGATCATTTCGTACCACGCCTACCACAACCTGCGCCCATAACGAGGGCACCGGCGCTGGACTAGAGGCTGTGGGGCGAGCCACGGTTTCAACGCGATAACGGGGCAAAAGGAAGAGGAGAGGAACATGCCGAGCAGAGAAGAGTACATGTACCACAGGACCGAGCCGATCGAGCTCGAGCCCGGGTTGACGACCGATGAGTTACTGCGCAGAATGGAGAAGATCTCTTTTCAGGGGAGACAGCTGGCGAGGGCCGCCCGCGTTTGGGAAACAGCGCTCGAGTCGGGTGGATTCGTCATGATGGGGCTGGCCGGCGCCATGACGGCGGCCGGTATGCGTAGCCTCGTGGCTACTCTGATCGAGAAAGGATACATCGACTGCTTGGTGGCGACCGGCGCAAATCTGTTCCACGACATATACGAAAGTATGGGCCACCACCATTTCCTCGGATCTCCCGAAGTCGATGACGAGGAGCTTTTTTCCCACAATCTGGACCGTATCTACGACACCTACGCCGACGAACGTGAATTCGAAAGCCTCGACCTTTGGATTGGCCAGTGGGCCACAGAGTCGCTGGAAGATCGGCCGTACACCACACGCGAGTTCATTTTCCAGTTGGGGCTCGAGATCGACAGGCTGACCAATGGTGCCGTTCCCGGCATCGTCACCACAGCGGCTCGGCACAATTTTCCCATTTATTGCCCGGCGATCGGCGACTCCTCGATCGGTCTCGGTCTGGCGACGGCGAGTAAGAACTTCGTATTCGACGTTATCGAAGACGTGCGTGAGACCGGAAAGCTGGTGGTCGGCAAAGACACCATGGTGCTTTATTGCGGCGGCGGAACGCCCAAAAACTTCATCCAGCAGACCGAGGTCACCGTAAAGCTCATCAGTCGAGAGACTTCCGGCCACAAGTGGGCCGTTCAATTTATCACCGATTCGCCGCAGTGGGGAGGGTTGAGTGGGTGCACCTTTTCCGAGGCCGTTAGCTGGGGCAAAATCGATCCGCACGGTGAGCAAGTAACCGTCCATTGCGATACGACCATCGCACTCCCCGTCGTTGCCTCGGCGGTCATGTCTCGAATGCCGAAACCCCGGTGACGATAGACGATCTCGAAAACCGCACCAGCTCAGCGGTTGCGAATGATGAAGTACAGCCCGAGGATGATCATCAGGATGGGAAATACCGGCTGGGCGAATACACCAAACGTGTAGAGCAGCCAGAGGATCCCGGCCACCACCAGAATCAATCCCATTTTCGGCGAGCCCTTCAAACCCCTGACTCCCCCTTCGGATCCCTCCCGGTCTTGGGACGCCTTGATGCTTTCCTTGCCCTTTTCGAACGCCTCTTCCAGACGCTTTACGCCGTCGCCGACCGCGCTGGAGATCTTATTCGCGTACTCGTCTAGTTTGCTATCGAATTCTTTCTGGTCCATGGTACTCCTTTCCGATGGTCCCGATGATAGTATATCCGGCCGCGCTTGTCTCGCGTTATCGGACCATGGCCTGTACATCAACGGAATACGTGACGACGCGGCAGTTAGTTGCGAAGCGACGGAATCCGCCGTGTGGCGACGAGTAGAGCGACGATGCTGAGCACGAGCAGAAACGTAACTCCCGATAAAAAGATATACACCGTGGAGAGTGAAAACGCGTTTTTTACCGGACCGATGAGGTAGACCACGGTCGATCCTATTCCGAAATTCAAAATAAACTTCACCGCGTAGCTGGTGCTGCGCCACCGGTTGGGTGTAAGGGCCGCGATCAGGCTGTTTTCGATGGGTTGCATCCCCAGGCTGAAGCACACATACAATGCGGCGCTCAGGGCGAGCCAGTAGTCGGTGGCAAGAGCCATCGCCAGAATGAACGGCAGACTCAATCCGTGAACCAGCAAATATGCGTACCTCAGATCCATGCGATCGGCGAGTCTCCCGCCTATCATCTGACCGAAGATCCCGGTTACCAGGACCAGCGATGTGAGCACCGTGGCCGCCAGCGTGGCGGTGCCCTGCGACTCGACAAAGGAAAATGACGCTATCAAATCATGGAAAAAGGTCGTGTTGAGCTCGAGGTATGCCGGCAGTAGGATCATGTTGCCTCGATAGGCGATACCGGCAAAAATCAGCCCCACACACACGATGAGAAAAAAGCGCACCATCTCGTTACCCGCCGCGGGAGCGTCTTTGGTCTCGCGGGTGATCGATTCGTCGACGGGCACCAGTAATAGCAGTATTCCCGTCACGACTCCGGTGGCGCCCAGGATCATCAGCGACGTTTGCCACGTGAACAACCACGTCAACACTCCCGTCAACAAGGGCGCCGAAGCAATGCCGAGGTTGCCGAATGCGCCGTTGATACCCATGGCCAAACCGCGCTGTCTGACCGTTCGCGATATCAGCGCGAGCCCGGCCGGGTGGTAGACACTCGCACCGGCCCCGACCAATCCGAGGGATCCGATGATGGC
Organism: uncultured bacterium; assembly: GCA_965372335.1. GTDB lineage: Bacteria > Krumholzibacteriota > Krumholzibacteriia > WVZY01 > JAKEHA01 > CBDVBX01. Next base: position 4,138 of record CBDVBX010000164.1, read on the forward strand.
ACTCGGGTACGGCAACGCTCCCGCCAGAAACATCCCGCATCCCATCAAAAACAGACCGATCACGAGCGTCCCTTTGGCCTGCCAGTGGTCGACCAGTATGCCGGCCGGCAACGCGCCGAGGCCGTACACGAGGTACATCACAAAACTCAATTTGACGACGTCTTCGAGTGGCAGGCCGAAGGACGCCATCATCGGCATGGTCACGGCGGGAAAAACCAAGATGAAGAAGTGACAGAGGAAGTGACACGGGCAGGTGATAAGCAGGATGTCTTTCTCTTCGGCGCTAAATCTGGACCTGGAAGGCTTCTCCGAACCACTCATTCTCTCACCGACCGGTGTGTTTCATTTGTTTAAACGCTGTCAGACGTGCGAATTGCCAGATAGAGCATTGTATGGTAGCCTGAATAGGCCCGCCACACAATTTTCCTCCCACAGAAAATTTCGAGAATGGGTGCCGATTCGCGGGTGATGACCGCCTCTTTGCGGACGACGATGCGAATTCGGGTGCAGGTGAGGATTGCGGAATAGGGAGGACGAAAATGCACACCACCGTATTTTCAGGGGCTATAGTTGGAATCGACGGTCTTGTCGTGGAGACAGAGGTCGATATTTCTCGTGGTATTCCCACATTTTCGATCGTGGGACTGCCCAACACGGCCGTCCGCGAAAGCCGCGAGCGCGTTACCGCAGCCATCAAAAACTCGGGCTGGGATTTTCCACTGGAACGGATCACCGTCAACCTCGCTCCGGCAGATGTCAAAAAAGAAGGGTCGGCTTTCGATCTGGGGATCGCCATCGGGATACTGATTGCCTCATCCCAAGCCGAATTGAGTGAAGAGATCCGACAGCGTCTTGATCGGACGATCTTTCTAGGAGAGTTGGCCCTCGACGGAGCCCTGCGAAAGGTGCCGGGTGTCTTGCCAGTGCTGCTACACGCGCGCAAACGCGGATTCGAAAACGCCGTGGTTCCCAAGGGCAATTTCGGAGAGTCGTCAATTGCTACTGGAATCGAGGTGTACGGCTGCCAGCGCCTGGTCGACGCGGTTGGGGCCCTGATTCCGGAGGCGGTGCCGAAGGACATGAAACCCCGCGAGGGGGATTGTATTCACGCCACGGCTGCGAGCGCAGAAATGACGACGTCACACCTACCCGCCCGCGGCGATGGGTTCGACATGAGAGAAGTGCGGGGACAGGAGTCGGCCAAGCGGGCGTTCCTGGTCGCGGCGGCGGGCGGACACCATATTCTGGTAGTAGGTCCTCCCGGGTCCGGCAAAACGATGCTCGCCAGAAGGTTTCCGACCATCCTGCCACCGATGTCCGGCCGTGCCGCGTTGGAAACAACGATGATTTACAGCATCGTTGGGCTACTCGGTGGGCGCGGCATGATTGTTCAGTGTCCGTTTCGCGCACCCCATCACAGCGCGAGCGATGCGGGACTCATCGGCGGAGGAACGGTGCCGCGACCGGGTGAGGTGACGCTCGCGCACAACGGGGTGCTTTTCCTCGACGAACTACCCGAGTTCAAACGGCACGTCCTCGAAACACTACGAGAACCGTTGGAGGACGGCAGGATCACCATTTCCCGGGCGAGGTGCGCAGTGACCTTTCCGGCGAGGTTTCAGCTGGTCGCCGCGATGAATCCGTGTCCGTGCGGGTACATGGGATCGGCGGACTATCAATGTCGGTGCAGCCCAATGCAGGTGGAGAAGTATCTGGCCAGGATATCGGGGCCATTGTTGGACAGGATCTCGATGAACGTCACCGTTCGTGCGGTAGAAATAGAGGCGTTGCGTGGCGATCCGGACGGCGACTCGAGTGCGACGCTCCGCGATCTGACCACGCGCGCGCGGGAAATTCAGCGGCGGCGGCTTGCCGGCAGCCAAGGAGTCGTGGACAGCGAGTCGATCGCCAGCAACTCGCTGATACCGGAATCTGCTTTTCGGGATTTCTGTCCCATGGATGTGGACGCGGAGGAGCTACTGTTCGACGCGCAAAAAAGACTGCGCATCAGCGCCCGCGGACGCGCGCACGTCGCGCGGGTGGCTCGAACCATCGCGGATCTCGACGACAGGGAGCGCATCGCGGTCCACCACGTGGCGGAGGCGATTCAATACCGGATACGGGACATCTCCCGCTATTGACAGATCACGAGGTCTTCGGTTCCTTGGATCGACGGAGTATCGCCAGTAGCCACTTTTTTACATCCAGGCGATTCGAGACCAAGGCCGCCTCGGCTTGGTCAACGTAAATCCCGTGGCACTTTCGGCAGACTTCGTAGCGGATTTTGAGCGACGTCTGCTCGAACATGTCCCCGCCGCACTTCGGACAGACGTTCCAAAAGTGCGCCCAATGCGTCTTGAGCTCACGGACACGCTTTTTCTTGTCTAGACGGGCGCGGGCACGATCGAAATCATCCTGAGGATTCTTCGCCGAAGCCTTGGCTTTTGCCCGGACCTTCGGTTTCGATTTGGATTGTCGTCTGCGTTGTTTTATATTGGCCATTCGAAGTCACCGCCGTTGAGTCGGTTTGTGGTGTGATTGGATTTTAGATTCAACCTCGTGAGTTGTCAAGAAACTGAAAACTGCAGGAGAAATCTCACGAAAAAACCAACTAAATCGTTGGACAAAAGTCGGACTGTACGGGCTGAAAGGTTGATAGCGGACATCGCGAAATCTGCCGGCGTGGGGCCGGTCCCATCCGTATCCAGAATCGCTCGTCGTAAACGAGACCCGTTTCGCATACTGATCTCCACGTTGATCAGCCTTCGTACCAAGGACGAAGTGACGGACAAGGCATCGCACAGGTTGTTTGCGCTTGCCGACACGCCGGCGGCGATCGAAAAACTGCCTGTTCGCAAGATCGAAAAGGCGATCTTTCCAGCCGGATTCTACAAGACCAAAGCACGAAGGATAAAGGAGATTGCTGGTCGTCTGCGGCGGGAGTACAGGGGACGGGTTCCGGACAGCGTAGATGAGCTGCTCAAATTCAAGGGTGTGGGCCGCAAGACGGCGACTTTGGTCGTCTCTCTCGGATACGGCAAACACGCTATTTGCGTCGACACGCACGTACACCGGGTGTCCAATCGTCTTGGCCTGGTCGAGACAACCCGCCCAGAGCAAACTGAGTTTGCGCTCATGGAAGTCCTTCCGAAGGAATACTGGATCGGCTACAACGAGCTGCTGGTTCGCTTCGGCCAGCGGGTGTGCAAGCCTATTTCGCCGCATTGCTCCACCTGCGCGGCCCGGCGGGCCTGTCCACAGGTTGGCGTCGATCGCCACCGTTGACGCGCAAGCCGTTGCCGGAGGCGGTGCTTTCTGCTACCATCGGCCGTTCAAATCCTAGTGTATACATTGACTTGGTACTGATTATAGGAAGGGGCCAACGTGCCGAAATGTCACCGTCTGGCTAGCGTAACCACCGCAGTAGTTTTGGCGCTCGTTGCGTGTTCCGGCGACAAGTCCAAAGAAAGTGGAGACAATGCGACATCGGGTTCTTTTCCCAACAGTGTCGTCGACCTCGATGTGCTCGTTCGGGTGAACAGCCAGCCGATCTACGGCAAAGACCTGCGTTTGTTCACGTTGGTCTATGGCACGGGAACATTGGATTCTTTGAACCTCGCCTCATACAATTTGCGGACGCTCGACGGCCTGATAGACCGCATCCTCCTGTTGCAGGAGGCTGGCGCGATGGGAATCGCCGTCGACGATTCCACACGCCAATGGTATGTCCGCCAATTCATAAACGCGGGCGGTGGAGACGCCGCCGTAGACGAATTGCTTTCCACGATGGGGATTACGCGAAGCGAATTGAATCAGCTCATTAGCAAAGACTTGACCATCCGGAAGTTCCTTGAAGCAACTGTTTTACAACCCGTCGCTATCACGGACTCGGTGGCGATGGCGTATTATCTTCAGAATCCGAGCGAGTTCACTTCCCCGGACAGTGTGCGGGCCCGCCACATCATCATTCGAGCGTCGCAAACGGACACGGATACCGACAAAAAGGCAAAAAGAGAGACATTACGAAACCTTAGCGCTCAGGTCAAAGCGGGTGCAGACTTCGCTGAGTTGGCCAAGGAGTACTCCGAGGGACCGTCTGCGCCGCGGGGTGGCGATTTGGGCTATTTCACGCACGGCGACATGGAACCGACGTTTTCCGACGTTACGTTCGCGCTCCAACCGGGTCAGGTGAGCGGCGTCGTGGAAACGCGTTTCGGATTTCACATCATCCAAGTGATCGACCGCAAGGAGAGCCGGAAATTGGAGTACGAGGAGGTCGAGGCTGGACTGAAGGCGCGGCTGAATCAGTTCTACCAATCGCAGAACCTCCAAAACCACTTGCAAAGGAGTCGGTCGGTCGCGATAATAGAGAATAATTATTAAAGAACTAAGGGGGCTTAACTCAGCGGGAGAGTGCTACCTTCACACGGTAGAAGTCACTGGTTCAAATCCAGTAGTCCCC